>QHWJ01000302.1 GCA_003222535.1 Acidobacteriota bacterium
CTACTGTGTCTGTCTACGCTACGAGCTCGCGGCGCGTGGCCTGCAATTCACCATCCAGCAGCACATTCCAATCACGTACAAGGAAGTGGCTTTGGCGGCATCACATCGCGTGGACCTGTTTCGCATCAAGGCTTGACCGCGACCTTCACGACCGACGTGGTCCAGCAGCATCCGAAGCCGCCGCCGCCGTCGCCGGAGTAATCGTTCGCGGTGACGTGAAGGACGTAGTCGCCGGGCTCGCCGAACTTGACGCTGGTCGTCGCCTTCCCGCTGAATGCACCTTCGCCAGCCGCGAGCTTTTCGACCGTGGGCCTCGGCTTGTCGAACGTGACCGGTCCCGGTCCGCGGTATTTCGAGAACCGCACCGTCACGGGTGGACGCGGCGTCGTCATCGGCGCGCTCGTGCCGTTCGTGAACTTCATGTCGTCGGCCGCCCAGACCGTGAGCTCGAGAGGCGCGGCCAGCGACGCGGTGCGTGCCGGCGCTCTGGCGAGGATCGCCAGCGGACCCTGGACAGCCGATCCGGCCGGCTCGAAGCGGATGGCGGGAGGCGTGTTGCCGACGGCGATTTCCTTGAACGGGCTCATCACGTAGTCGGCCTTCAGACGCAGCGGAATGGTGTTGGTCTGACCGTTTGCCGTGATCGTCCACGTGAGCGAGTCCTGCTCCTTGAAGTCCTTCGGCACCGGGACGGCGAACATGCCCCACTGCCGGCCGGGGAGAAAATGCGTCGGCTGGCCCATGTCGGGGCCGCCCGGATCGATCCGGTTGTTCGGCCCGATGGGGACGTCGAGCTCCTGCTGCAGATTGCGATTGTAGTACCCGAGAAGAAAGGTGCGGCTGCCGTCTTCGTTGTAGTACCAGCCTTCGAACGCCCCGGTGACGCTCGCGCCGAACCCCTTGCGGGGCTCGGGCAGGGATGCGTTCTGGCCCGACACAAGAACGCCGCCGGCCATGGTTCCGACGACCACGCCGGCGGCACAGAAGGTTCCGAGTCGTTTCACTGCTGCTTCTCGTCGTTCGTCGTCTTGACGGTTTTCGCCTTGCGCTCCTCGCCGAGCGCCTTGTACTCGGCGTCGTTGAAGTAGACGACGTTCATCCAGGCGTGCGCCATCTCGTCGACCGTGCGGTCGCCGTAGCCGACCCACTGATCCGGATCGGGGTTGTTCTTGTTCGCCTTCGTGTTGTCGTACCACGCGGTGACGTGGATGACGGTGCCCTTCGGCAGGAGCGGCGCCGCGTCGTCGTCGTAGATGTAGTTCGTCATCCAGTTGAAGTTGAAATTGCCCACGTAGCTGATCACCTGTTTGCTGCCGTCGGGCAGAATCGCTTCGACCTGCATCGACTTGCCGCGCAGGTGGAAGTGCGGCTGGAAGTTCTCGATGAGAGCGTTCTCCTTCAGCACGGTGAAGCCTTCGGTCATCGCCATCGAGTTCGGCGGGATGTCGAGCATCTTCGAGCGATCGATGCCGGTGAACCCGATCAGGTAGCTGCGCTTCTTCGGCTCTTCGCCCTTCTTGTACAACCAGATGCCGATCTCGGATCCCGACGCGATCTCTTCACCGACGGCGTGAATGTGCTGGTCCCACGCGATCCTCTCGCCTGGCAGGAGCAGCTTGCCGGTGCCCGGCCTGAACAGGTCGTAACCCTTGCCGATCGCCCACTCCATCAGTTGCGGCCGCCGGTTGACGATATCGTCGTCGGTGTTACCCCTGCGATCGGGCCCATTCGCCGTGCCGGTGTTGACGGCTTCGGGGTCGTTGTTCAGCACGAGATAGGCGATCGAGTGATGGATGGTTTTGCGGGCCTTCAGGCTGCGCGGACGAATCTCCACCATCCTGGCCCAGCGCGGCTCCGTGAGGGGCAGGTCGGCCATCGGGCGGTACCAGACGTCCTGATGCTGCGCCGGCATGTTGTACTCGGACGATTTGACGACGATGTCAGGCGGCCCGTAGCCGTCGCGCTCGCCCTTCCACCCGTTGTCGGCCGAGATCGGCTTGGGCGCCGGCAGATCTTTCGGATCGCCCTGCGGCGCGCCGGCGTCCACCCAGCGGACGATCGTGTCCACCTGATCGTCGCTCAGCGACATGTCGTTCTTGAACTTCTGCACGCCGACGCTGCGGTCGATGTGCCACGGCGGCATCTGACGCGTCGCCACGCGCTCCTTGATCGAGCGCGCCCAGGGCCGCGCCTCCTGGAAGGTGATAAGGGACATCGGGGCGATCGATCCCGGCTGATGGCACTCTTGACATTTCGCCTGAAAAATCGGCGCGACGTCCTTCGAGAACGTCACGGGCCTGGCGGCATCGGCCGCAACGGCGGACGCCGAGATCGCCAGCAGGCTCCCAAGCGTCAAGACACCGGCCGCCGCGCACTGCCACCTCTTGATACTCCGCATCATGACCATGCTCCTTTTGCCGCGCTCGTCTTACGGGTGTATTTCCAAGCTCAGTATGCGCTCCAAGGCGGGCCGATTGTAAACCTTCTGGCGCCCGGCACGGGCTGAAGAGAAGGCGAATATTCGGCCAATCACGAGTATTATGCCCGCCTTGACACGCAGCCGCCGTTGCGGCCGGCCGCGGACTTCGTATTTTTTTGTCTCGGCTTTCTGCGGGCATCCCGGCCGCGCCCAAAACCGTTACCTCCGTCATCCCCGCACGCTGCTGACACGCAGGCCGTGATCTGCGCTGCACGAACCCGAATGCATTAATTTCGCGACCCTTCTCGTTTCAGAAATTCACCCGAAACCCGAGCTCGATGCGGCGAGGCGCCGCGCTGGTGGCCAGCGCCGCCGACTGCCCGAAGGCGCCAGACCGCAGGTTGCCGGTCGGTACGCCGAGGCTCACGTAGTTGGTCACGTTGAACGCTTCGGCGAACAGCTCGACCTTCATTCGCGGCAGGGCGATGTGCTTGGACAACCGCGCATCGAGCGAGAAGTAGTCCGGCCCCCGATTCACATTGCGTCCGAGGTTGCCCGAGCGCCTGGTGAAGTTCGCGTTGTAGGTCGCTTTGTCCAGCGGATCGCCGCCGGGGACCGCCAGATCCGGGCGATCGTTGGTCGTCTGCGTGTCGAGGTTGTTGTCGACGCCGGTTGTCACGTTCCAAGGCAGTCCGGACCGGGCGGATGCGAGGCTGGCGAACTGGATGTCACCAGGCAGGTTCCAGTTGAAACTGACCACCACCTGGTGTCGGCGATCGTTGGCCGCGGGACCTTTGTCGGCCTGCGGTTTCAGCTCGTCCTGCGAGAAGTACTGGAAGTCCTCGACGTCGCGCAACGACTTCGACAGCGTGTACGAGATGCCGAACCCTGGTCCGTGCTGCGGATGGTACTGCACGCCGCTCAACAGCGCCGTCGACCACGAGTTGCCTTCCATGCCGAACTGAATAATCCGGCCGATGGTCGGGTCGGGCCGCGGACCGCCGGGGAAAAGCGGGTAGTTGAGATCGCGGTTGTTGAATTGATACCTGCCGCGGCTGTACACGCCGTCGGCGGAGACGGACAACCCGGTCCCGATCTCGCGCTGGAAGCCGAGGCTGACGTTCTGCGTCTGAGGCGCCTGGGGATTCACCGCGATGACGGTCTTGCTTGGCGTCACCGCACCCAGCGTGCCGCGCGAGAAGGGATCGGGATAGCCGGGATTCTGGATCACGATCGTGTCCGAATTCTGGGCCGCCGCGACGTCGAGCTGCACGTTCAGAAACGATCGGTCGACGTACAACCCCCACCCGCCGCGGATCGCGGTCCGTGCATCGTCGAACGGCGCCCAGACGAATCCGAGACGCGGCTGGACGTTGTTGTGGTCGTCGGGGACGCCGTTGATCTTCCGGTAGCCTGTTTCCAGGTCGTACCGCACCCCGACGTTGAGCGTGAGCCCTCCGAGCACCCGCCACGTGTCCTGCGCGAAGAACGCGTACAGCTCGTTCGGCAGGTTGAAGTTGGGATTGAAGTGTTCGATGGTGTACTGCGTCGGATACGTCGTCAGATCCACCGCGTTGAACGGCCTGTCGGTGTCGAAGGTGAAGCTGCCGTCGTTGGTGCGCGGGAAGTAGCTGAATCCGCGGATGACGCTGATGTCCGTGCCGAACTTCAGGTCGTGCCCGGGCCTGGTCAGCGAGAAGTTCTCCACGAACTGGAAGCGCTTCTCCGTGCGCGACTGCGGCTGGTTCACCGCTTTCCCGAAATTACCCGAAGGCCGCGCCACGGCGGGCGTTCCGATTGGGCTGTACGGCGACGGGTCGCTGTCGTTGAAGCGCTGGCTCGCCTGGAAGCGGAATTCATTCAGCGCCGCATTCGACAGCACGAGCGTGTCGCTCACGACGCCATCCTGATCGCGCGTGAGATTGTCGGTGCCGCGGTCGTGGGTGTTCAGGCCGCCGATGCCGCTGCCCTTCTGCAGGTTCCGATCGATCCGGTACCGCGCCGCGATCGCGTGCCCGCTCGTCACCTGATTGTCGGCCTTGACGAACGCCTGATGCTGGCCCGTCGGGTTCGGCCACTCGCGCTGGTCGACCGGCACGATCGAGGATGTGACGACCGCGGTCTGATCGATGTGATTCCCCTCGTACGAGCCGAAGTAGAAGAGCCGGTCGCGGACGATCGGTCCGCCCCAGAATCCGCCGCCTCGCTGCTGGCTGAACGGCGCCTTCCCCGAGCCCTGCGCGCGCGAGAACGGATTCTGCGCATCGAGCGCATCGTTGCGCGCGAAGAAGAACACGCGCCCGTCATTCCTGTTCGTCCCCGATCGCGTCACCACGCTCACAATCGCGCCCGACGACACGCCGTACTCGGCCGAAAACTGATTGGCAAGCACGATGTACTCGCGCACCGCCTCGAGCGAGAAGCCCCCGCGCGACGAGGACACGATCGTGTCGTCGTTGCTGACGCCGTCGACCAGATACGAATTGTTGCGATTGAGCTGGCCCGCGGTGTTGACGCCGCCGCCCCCGACGCCCGTGACGCCCGGAGTCATATTGGCCAAATCGAGAAAGTTCCTGGTGACCAGCGGGAGCGAGTCGAGGTCCTTGCGCGTGACGGTCGTGCCGATCGTGTTCTTCGTCACGTCGACCAGCGGCGCCGCCGCGGTCACCTCCACGGTCTCTTTGACCGATGCCACCTGCAGCGTGATGTCGATGCGCGGCTCCTGGCCGGTGGTCAGCGTCATCCCGCTGCGTTTGTAGCTCACGAATCCGGTCAGCTCCGTGCTCAATTCATAGGTCCCCGGCGCGAGCGCGGCCGCACGATACCACCCCGCGTTGTCGGTGACGACGGTGCGCGACCGACCGGTGTCGACGTTGACAATCGTCACGCTGACGCCGGGCAGCACGCCCTTCTGTGCGTCGGTGACGAGGCCCTGCAGGGTCGCGCCGATGTTCTGGGCGTCGGATCGCGCAGAGACGGCGAGAAGGAATGCCGTAGACGCGAGCAGCCTGATGGTGGCGCGCAGTGCCGTGTGGAGCGCCGCCGGGCACGCCGGCTGATCGGATGCCATGCCTGCCTCCCTGAATATCGGTGACCGGCTTGGAGCGCGCGAGGCGTTCGGCCGAGCGATCGCGGCGAGTGGCTCCGGTCGCCCGAAAAGCTCGCGCTCCTCCAGCGGGAATACAGCGTGCATCGTGGCGACTCGCGCGTCAAGCGGGAATCACCGATCAAAATGACCTCTCTCGTGCTTTCGCATGGAGCAGGTGATCCTGAACAAGATCGCGGCGACTCCCGGCGTACACGAAAAGCACGAAGTACACGAAAAGCACGAAAAAGATAATTCTGTTTCGTGTCTTTCCTGTTTTCGTGTGTTTCGCAGCTGCAAGAGCGTCCTCTGAGTGGAAGAGCGCGCTCAGGTGAAGTCGAAGGATGAGCGATTCGCCGGAGCGTCGGGCGTTGGCCTTTCGAGCGCCGTTCGGATGTCCTGCGACCCCTGGCAGGATCTGATCTTCGCCCGGGCGCCGTGGCACGATCAGTGTGGAACCGACGACGCGCTGACATCCAGGCCAGGTCCGCTCGCCATCGGCTTCTCGGCGAAGACCTCCATGTTTCCGAGTGCCGTCAATTGCACCGCGGTGTCGTGGATGGTCTCATCGAAGAGTGTCAGCGTTTCTTCCGGCACATGGCCTTTCGCCTGTACACGAAGGAGTTGTAACTGGTTCAGATTGTTGTTGACGATGTCCTGCACCGTCCGCATCGTCACGCGAAGAACCCTCAACTGCTCGGCCTGCAGCTGGGCCTCATGCATCCTCAGGCGGGCGACGGCGCGATCGATGAAGAACGCCGGAATGACCAGCAGGAAAGCGATGGCGATCTCGCCGATCTCGTTTTGCTCGATGCCAATGATGTTGACACCAGGCAGTTCGAACACGTTGATTCTCCAGATCGTTGCGGCCACCAGCACGATGAGCGCCAGGGCGAGAGCGACGGACGTACTCGGAAACCGACGACACAGGTGTCTGTTCATGAGCGTCCTGACTCTAACAGCCCGTGGTGAAAGTCTGGCTGCATTCGACGAGCGATGCATCCCCGCCGGCGGCGTTGCTCCTCCTTCAAATACTCCCGGTATTCTCAGTCGTCGCGCCTTGCCGGCGGGGCGCCTCGCTCGTCTCGGTGCGACGCCAGACTTTCACCACGGGCTGCTAAGCGGTCAGACGTCGCGCGTGAAAGTCACGTCCGGCGACGCGCCCGCGACGGGGAGGGCCGCGAGAGTCGCCGCGGCAATCGTGATCGAGACGATGAGAGGCAATCGTCGCATGGCACTCCTGCGGCGCCCAGCAATCACCAATTCAATTACCGCAATCACCAATTCAATTACTCGATTACCAGATTACCCGATTACCAGATTCTCCCGGTTCTCTACGCGTACGCCGCGCCGACCATGATCTTCTTGATCCGGAGCCACGGCGAGCCGTGCGAGATGCTGTTGGTCTGCGTCGGCTGACCCTTCGCGTCGCCGCCGGTGCCGAACATCCGCCACGACTCCTGGCCGGAGATCGCGTCGAGGTTGCCCCAGAAGTCGGTGGTGATCGCGTTGTAGGTGACGTCGGTCACCATCCGCGTCTTCCTGCCGTTCTTGATCTCCCAGAAGCAGTTGCCGCCGAACTGGCCGTTGTAACGCTGCTGATCGATCGAGTAGCTGCCGCGGCCGTCGATGAGCACGCCGTCCTTCGTGTCAGCGATCATCTGGTCGGGCGTCGGCGACCCCTTCGGCCCGGGCTCGACGTGGACATTCGGCATCCGCAGGAACGGGTAGTCGCGCCACGAGGACGCCGACGTGCAGCCCTTGCTTGCCTTGTCCCCGATGAGCGGCGCGGTCTCACGGTTGGTCTGCAGCCCGACCAGAATCCCTTCCCGCACGATTGGAAACCGCATCGTTTTCACGCCGTCGTCGTCGAAGCCTATCGTGGCCATGCCGCCTGGAATCGTGCGGTCGGCAGTGACGTTGAACAGCCTCGACCCGTATTTCAGCTTGCCGACGTCGGAGAGCTTCACGAAGCTCGTGCCGGCGTAGTTCGCTTCGTATCCGAGGATGCGATCGAGCTCGGTCGCGTGCGCGACGATCTCGTGGATCGTCAGCATCGCGTGCGCCGGCATGAGCACGAGATCCTTGAGGCCCAGGCCGATCGGCCGGGCGGTGGTCATCTCGACCGCTTCGGCGGCGATGCGTTCGGCGCTCTCGATCATCTCGCTCTCCTCGGCCACCTCCCAGCCGCCGGTCTTCGGCACGCCGGCGAAGTTGCGGGTCTTCGTCACGTCGCCGATCTTCGCGGAGACGTTGAACGCCGGCGTGATCTCGAAGGTCTCCTGCTCGATGTAGGAGCCTTCGGTGGACGCGAAGTATCGCCATTCGTTGCCGACCCCCACCGATGCCGTCACGCGGCTGACGGCTCTGTTCTTCACCACGGCATCGACGACCCTCTGCACGAACGCCTGTTTCTCTTCCGGCGGGACCGAGGTCGGATCTTTCCTGATCGGCGACGACCAGTACTCGGTGTACGCCGGCACCGGGGCGAGCTTGACGTCGACTTTCTTCGCGATCGCGCTGGCTTTCGCGACGTCGGCGGCGATGCGCGTGATACGGCGGATCTCGTCCTCCGTCACGAGCGGGCTGCTCGCGAACCCCCACACGCCGCTGTGAATCACGCGGACGCCGAAGCCCGCCGCGCCCGGCCGCCCGCCGGCGCGCGCACCTCCTCCCCGGCCCGCGCCGCCCCGTCCACCGCGCCCGCCGCCGAATCCGCCGCCGTCGTCGGCGCGATCGCTGCCGCCGCTGGCGTTCACGCCGCTGTTCACGCTGCGCGTGAAGCGCACGTCGGCGTACGTGCAGCCGGCCCGCTTCGCCTCACCGAGCGAGACGTCAGCCAGCCCCTTGAACGTGGACGTGAGCGGGTTGCCTTTCGGCGACTGCGCGATCAACTCGCCGACCAGATCGCTGGACGCGATGGCGAGGCCGGCCGCGCCGGTGTATTTGAGAAAATCGCGACGTGTGGGTGACATTTGTGCCCTCTCGTTGACGCTCGGCTGAAGAGCTTGTGAAGAAATACGACGTTAAACGCAGAACTCGCAGAACACGCAGAAAAACCTTAGGCATTTTTCTCCGCGGGTTCCGCGGTTTCTGCGTTACGTCATATAAAAATCCTCGACGCGCACGGCCGGGACGAGCGCCGTGCCGGGACCGTCGTACGCTTCGCCGGTGTGAATCGGCACCGATCTGCCGACGGCGGAAATGTTCGCGAACGCGGCCAGCGGCGACATGTTCCACCGGAAGTTCTGCACCGGACCGGCGATCTCGCCGTTCTCGATCAGGAACAAGCCGTCGCGCGTCATGCCGGTGTTGAGGAGCGTCAGCGTGTCGACGGGCCGCAGGTACCAGAAGAACGTCACCAGCAGCCCCCGCCTCGTCGTCTTGACGATGTCCTCGATCGACTGGTTCGTGCCCTCGACGACGAGGCTCATGTTCGGGCTGGCCGGGGAGGGCGCCGCCTTCTGCCGCCGGGCGGTTGCCGGATCGTAGTACAGATTCTTCAGGACGCCCTGCTCGATCCAGGTCACCGGCTTCGCAGCCGAGCCGTCGGTCATGATCGGCGTCTGGCGCAGAATCGGGTTGCCGATGTCGCTCTTCAGCGTGAAGCTCTCGCTGAACAGCTTCTGACCGATCTTCGGCGTGCCGTCGGCGCTGACGAACGGCCGCCCGATGCCGCCGAAGTTGAATCCGCCGCCGCCCCCACCGCCGCCCCCACCGAATCCGCCGCCTGCGTTGAACGCGCCCATCATCGTCGAGAGCAGACGCGCCATGGGACGCGGCTCGATGATCGTCGTGTAGCGGCCCGGCTCGATCGCGCGCGGCTTCTGGCTCTTCACCGCCTTGTTCGCCGCGATCTCCGTGAGCTCCGCCACGTTGACCTGAGACAGGTCTTTTGCGCCGGTGACGCCCGCCCAGCCGGATCCGCCGCCGCTCGCCATCCGGCACGTCAGGATGAATCCGGTCTCGGCGTACTGGTAGTACGCGAACAGCCCTTCGGAATTCGCGAGGCAGGTCGTCTGATACGCTTTCGGGATGTAGCCGGCGCCGAGCACGCCCTTCTTCTCGCAGATGTCGATCGACTGCTTCACCCACGCCGCGCGCTCGCCCGGACCGAGCTCCGCCGTCGCCGGCACGACGGCGTCGACCTTGACGTAGTCCTGCGCGCCTTTCACGAGTGGCGTCAGGTTCGCGTTGTCGCGCGCTTTCTGCGCCGCATCGCGCGCTTCGTCGATGGCCGCCCTCAACGAGTCGTCGTCCAGCTCGCGGGTCGACGCAGTGCCCTGTTTCTCACCGAGCCGGACGGCGATCGTCAACTGCTGGTCGTACTGCACCAGATTTGTCGTGATCGTGGAGTTCGCGAAGCGCGTGCCGGCGCGCTCGCCGCCGTCGAAGCTCAGCTCCACCGCGTCGGCCTTGGCCATGTTCAGGACCTTGTCGGTGAGCGCCTTGATTTCCTCCCGTGGGTACATAGGAGGCATATCATCGCATACGTACTCGCGTCAGTCGGCGGGTCGAGGCAAAGCTTCATTGCTGACCGGAGCGTGAATGGGGAAGATTCACCTGGCACAAATCAACATCGGCCGGATGAAGGCCGCGCTCGAGGATCCGGTCATGGCCGGCTTCGTGGCGCGCCTCGAGGACATCAACGCACTCGCCGATCGGAGCGACGGGTTCGTGTGGCGGCTTCAGGGCGGCGAGGGCAACAACACCTATCTGCGCCCGTACGACGACGAGCGCGTGATCGTCAACATGTCGGTGTGGGAGACGATCGAGCAACTGCGCGCGTTCGTATACGGGAGCGCGCATGCCGAGGTCCTGCAGCAGCGCCGCGACTGGTTCGAGAAGTTCGGCGGGACCACGACAGCGTTGTGGTGGATTCCGAAAGGACACGTCCCGTCGGTCGACGAGGCGAAGAAGCGGCTGGCCCTGCTCGAGGCGCACGGGCCGACGCCGTTTGCCTTCACGTTCAAGACGCCGTTCGAGGCCGTCATCGCGCCCTGGCCGCCCGCGCCAACACCGACGGCTCCGGCAGGGGACACCGTTCAGGGCATCCCGCGCGGGACGATTTGACCGCCTTCGCCAGGGCTACGGAGTTCACAGGTTCTACGGCCGTCCGCCCGAAGAGACAGAGCCTAAACCACGAAAGACACGAAAGAAGACACGAAGGACACGAAAAAGACTGAGCGTGCGACCGCCCGCGAAGCGGGCAGCGAGACGAAAATGAGCGCCGCAAACACAAACGGTGCGCCGTGCCAGTTGTTTGTGTTTGCGACGCTCTTTTCGTCTCGTCACGCGGCCGGCGTTGCCGGCCGCAGGTCGCACGCGCTGCGTCTGCGCACTTCGCGATCTCTGCGGTTGAGTGGTCTTCTTTTTCGTGATTTTCGTGTGTTTCGTGATCTTCGTGGTCGAGCGTTCTGAGGTCTGCAATCTGAGCTCTGCAATTCTCAAAACGTGATCGCGCTGCGTTCGTGTCCACGTTCAACCGTAGAGCACGCGGAGTTCGCAGCTTCAGCGCAGGCGGGAGTATCATCCGGGCCGATGGCCCGTTTCGTCGGGGCGGTTCCGGCCGATTCGTCGTCCCCATTGCGCGTGTACTACGGCTGGCCGGTGCTCCTCGTCGCGGCGGCCGCGATGGTGGGCACGCTGCCCGGACGCACGCAGGGGTTGGGCCTGATCACCGAAGGGCTCCTCGCCGACTTGCACCTCGATCGGGTCAGCTACGCCGAGCTGAATTTCTGGGCGACGATCGTCGGAGCCGGAGGCGCCCTCGGCATCGGTCACCTCATCGATCGTCTGGGCAGCCGCACGATGCTGACGCTCGTCTCGCTCGCGCTCGGCGTCGTCGTGTGCGCGATGAGTCAGACCCGATCGTTTGCCGCTCTGGCGTTGTGGGTGACGCTCACGCGCGCGTTGGGGCAGAGCGCGCTGTCCGTCGTCAGCCTCGCGATGGTCGGGCAGTGGTTCGTGCGAAGGATCGACGCCGCCATGGCCGCTTACAGCGTTGTCATGAGCGTCGGGTTCATGATCGCGTTCCCCTCCGTGGGCGCGCTGGTGCAGCAGCGTGGGTGGCGCGTCGCCTGGCTCGCGACTGGTGTCACGCTTCTGAGCGTGCTCGCCCCCCTCGCGTGGACGGTCGTGCGGCGGGGCCCGGAAGTCTGCGGGCTGCTGCCGGATGGTGAAACAACCAGCCAGACGACGCGCGAGCCAATCGATCTCATGCGGCCGGTCGCGAGCGGCTACCGGTGGAACGATGCGCTCGGCACGCCTGCGTTCTGGATATTCGCGATCGGGACGTCACTCTACGGGCTCGTGGCGTCGGGCATCGGCCTCTTCAACGAATCGATTCTCGCGCAGCGCGGCTTCGGCGCGGATGTCTATTACCAGACGCTCGCCGTCACCGCATTGACCGCGCTCGCCGGGAACTTCGCCGGCGGCTGGCTCGCCACCCGTGTGGCGCTGGGACGCTTGATGGCCGTGTCGCTGCTGGTGCTCGTCGCCGGCCTGCTCGCGCTTCCGCACGTTGCCACGCGCGTGCAGGTGACCGCGTGGGCGACGGCCATGGGGCTGGGCGGCGGCCTCGTCATGGTGCTCTTCTTCAGCGTGTGGCCGCGCCTGTTCGGACGCCGCGACCTCGGCCGCATTCAAGGGGCCGCGCAGGCGCTGACGGTGGTGGCCTCCGCCGTGGGCCCGCTGCTCCTCGCGTGGTGCGTCGAGCTGACCGGAAGCTATGCGGTGATGTTCCGCATCCTCGCGGGCGTGATTGCGGCCGTGTCGCTTGCCGCGCTCATCGTCCCGCTGCCGCCCGCGTTCTCACCAGGCCGCGTTTCAACCGTCCCTGAGCACCTGCGCCGGATCAATGCCTGACGCACGCCATGCCGGGAGCCAGCCTGCGAACGCGCCGACGGTCGCGAGCACGATCGCTGACGTCACGATCGTGATCGGATCCCGCGGCTCGAGACCGTAGAGCAGCGTGGCGACGAACTTCGATGCCCACATGCTGACGCCCGTCCCGACCAGCACGCCGACGCCGACCAGGATCGACACGCGCGAGAGCACGAGGCGGACGACGCGCGCAGGCGCGGCGCCGAGCGCCGTGCGAATACCAATCTCCGTCCTGCGGCGGCTGACCGCATACGCCGTGACGCCATAGAGCCCGAGCCCCGCGAGGAGCAGCGCCAGCCCGCCGAAGAATCCCGACAAGATGGCGACAAGACGCTCCTGTGCGAGCGAGGCGTTCACCTGATCGGTCAGGGGAAGAACGCTGAACGCCAGATCGCGATCGACAGCC
>QHWJ01000438.1 GCA_003222535.1 Acidobacteriota bacterium
CGTTGACGCACGTCCGGCTGCGCGCGTTTTTCGCGAGGGCTGGTGCGCCGCCGGCCTGGGTGCGTGCGGTCGATCTCCTCTGTCTCGGTCTCGTGATCCTGGCCGGCGTCGTGACGCTGACGGGCGGATTGCGCCTCCACCTCGCCGGCGCGCGGTTTGCGGTGACCTCGCCGTACCGGCTGGTGTTCTGGGCGATCGGGATCGGCCTTCTCCGTCACGTCGCCGCGCCGGCGATTCCGATCTATCGCGATCTCCCGCGGCGGCTCGACGAATGGAGACAGTCACCGGTGTACTCCGCGTTAGTGGTGCCGGACATAGTCCCGCCTGGCAGCACGACGCAACAATCGGGCGGCCCCGGATCAATCGGGTTTCTGATTCGCACATCCCTGCTGTTCACCGTGCTGACTGCCGTGATGACGTATCCGCAGGTGTGGCACATCCGGGACGCCGTGCACGACCCTGGCGATCCGCTGCTGAACATGTGGGCGCTCAGCTGGGTTGCGCACCAGCTGCCTGTCGCGCCCGCTCGGCTGTTCGACGCGAATATCTTCGCTCCCGAGCGATGGACGCTGGCGTACTCAGAAACGCTGCTCGCGCCCGCCGTCGTTGCAACCCCGCTGTTGTGGACGGGCCTGAGCCGCATCGTGGTCTACAACCTCGTGTTTCTCTCGGGGTTCATCTTGTCGGGAGCCGGCACTGCTCTCCTCGTGCGTGATTTGACCCGGAACATCGGGGCGTCGATCGTGGCGGGTGTCATCTTCGCGTACCTGCCGTTCCGGTTCGATCATTACCCGCAGTTGCAACTGCAGCAGGCCGAGTGGATCCCTGTCGCGCTCTGGGCGTTTCATCGGGTGATGGCGAGCGGCCGGCTCCGCGACGGGCTGCGGCTTGGCGCATTCGTCGTCGGCCAGTTCCTCTCATGCATGTATTACGGCATCTTCCTCGCCAGTTACCTCGTCGTGGTCGGCGGCGCGCTGATGCTGTCGAGTGTCTCGGTGGCGCGAACCAGATTGCGGGTGCTCGCCGCCGGCGTTCTGCTGGCGGTCGCTCTGTTCGCGCCGGTGGGAAGGGCGTACCTCGGCGCACGCGAGGCGGTCGGCGAGCGGGGAGCGGACGAAATGGTTGCTCGAAGCGCCACGTGGCGCCATTACCTCGCTGCTCCGGCCGCCAACAAACTGTACGGATGGTCAGCCGCCCGTTTCGGCGCGCCCGAGCGGAATCTGTTCCCTGGACTGATGGCCGTGACACTCGCCGCCGTGGCACTGTGGCCCCCCTGGTCAACGGGGCGAGCTCTGTACGCGCTCGGGCTGGGGTTTGCGTTCAACCTCACGCTCGGGTTCCACGCCCCGCTGTACCGATTCTTGTACGAGCATGTGGCGCCATTTCGCGCATTACGGATTCCGGCGCTGGCCGTGATCCTGGTCGGATTCTCGCTCGCAGTGCTCGCCGGCTTCGGCATCGCGCGGATATCGGCTCGTATCAAAGCACCGGGCGCCCGTGCCGCCCTGGCGCTGGTCTGCTCGGTCGCCGCCCTCGTCGAGGGGTGTTCGACACCCGTACACCTGACGACGATTCCCGAAGCTCCGCCCGCGATCTATGCGGACCTGCTGCGCGACATCGGCGGCTCGCCCGCGGCCACCATCATCGAAGTCCCGATGATCCTCGGTGGAGACCAGATGTACATGTATTACTCGACTTTTCATTGGCAGAGGTTGCTCAACGGCTACAGCGGCTTCTTTCCGCCGTCGTACGTTCGGCTGGTCGCGGCCATGCGAGGATTCCCGGACGCCAGCTCACTCCAGGCCCTGCGCGTCCGCGGCGCCCGCTACGCGGTGATTCATGGCGAACTGCTGCCACCTGAGACGTATCAGCGATTGATTGACGGGATTACCGCCTGCCGGTGTGGGTTGACGCTCGTGTCGCGAAGATCGTGGCAGGGCCGGGAAATCAGCCTGTACCGTCTCCAACTGGGGTCTAGGGACTAGTCTGGTGCGTGCGAGATACCTGGACATCCGCTCGTGGTGAGCTTGTCGAACCACGAGCCACCTGCTCGTCCTTCGACGGGCTCAGGACGAGCGGGTGTACTAAACCGGCAGACGCACGACGCTGGGGACTGAGGACTGTGGACTCTAATTCAATAGACCAATCAAATTACCCGATTACCCGATTACCCGATGCGAGTTACTTGAGCCGGTTGTACTTCCGGAGCGCCTGGCGCAGCGCGTCGTGCGAGATGGCCTCGGTCCTGTGGCCGTCGGCGCCGATCATCGTCTCCGCCGCGACCAGCGCGTTCACGATCGCTTCTTCGGTCGCCTGCACGGTCGCCTCGAACACCGCGCCGATGCGCGCGTTGGACATCATCGACACCTGCGCGGCCTCGGGCGCGTTCGCCGCGCCGGCGTTCGCCGTCGAGAACGCGAGGAAGATGTCGCCGGACCCGTTGCTCGAGACGCTGCCGGTACGCGCGAGGCCGAGCGTGGCGCGGCGCGCGATGCGCTTGAGCTGATGTGGGAGCAGCGGCGCATCCGTCGCGA
>QHWJ01000439.1 GCA_003222535.1 Acidobacteriota bacterium
GTACGCTGCCGGACTTACACCGCGGTCTGGCGCCCTTGAAAATCAGTGTCTTGCGAAGACGAGATCTCCATTCGGGATAGTAGACAAGCCTCACGATTGGCGACCCTCGCGGCGCAGCTCCTTCTCGCATCCATCGTCTTTCGCGATCTTGCACGGCTGGCCCAGAAGGTGCCGTCTATGAGAGCGCACCCCGCAACGCCCGCACCCGGGTCGGGCCGAAACGGGGCATCGGTCGAAATCGTACGAGTTCGTCGACGCACGAACGGAGAGGATCGGTGCCTATGAAGGCGTTCGTTGTCGGCTTGGTTGCAACCGTCAGTCTGTTCCTGCTCGGCGGTCCGCACGACGTGGCCGCGGACTGCCGCGAGAGGATCAGCCTGTCTCCCCCGGCCGAGAGCGACTCGGTCGATGGGATCGGACGCGCGGAGATCCGAGCGAACGACGCGCAGCAGATCTTCACGGTGGAAGTCGACGTCGATGTTCCGGATGGGACCCCGCTCTTCGTATTCGCCAATGGTGAGCCGGCAGGGATGATCACGTTCGTTCCCGGAGTCGCGGCGCTGGAGCTGAGCAACGCCAACGCGCGGCTTCCGTCCGGGCTCGATCCGGTGTGCTCCATCGGCCCCGTCTGGGTGACCGATGGGGACGGAACGATGCTCCTGACCGGCAGCTTCTAAGACCAACCTACACATGGACATGGAGACGACGCGAATGAACGCATTGAAGTGGTGGATTTCTCTGGCTATCGTGCTGTGCATCGCTCTGCCCGCCAGCCTGGCGTTCGCCCAGGCCGCGGGCCTGGCCGCCGTCGGCGCTCCCGACCCGGCCCATGGATTTCCCAAGTGGTATCTCGACAAGAATGGCCTGCAGCTCGCGCCGTGCCTCGACGCCGGCGCGGCCGATCCGTGCGGGCTCATCGCGGCTGCCGCGCTTCCGAATCCGGCATTGCCCGTGGTGTTCCCGACCAACTTCCCCAACGAGGTCTTCTACAACCGCGCGACGTCTCGCATCGACGGGATCGGCGGGCGCCTTCGGCGGGGCGACGGGTACGGTCGCCGATGGAGCCGCGGCGGAAGTGGTGTTCGCGCGTTTGCGGATCCGTGTGAACGGCGGCCTCGTGCCGGGCGCTTCGTACACGGCGACGTATCCCTTCGGGAGCCAGACCTTCGTGGCGACCGCGGCGGGCACGATCAATTTCACCAACAACCAGGGCTGCCTTGCGGCTCCGCCGGCGTGTGACTTCACACTGGCCCTCCCCAACACCAACGTCGGGCCCTTCCTGCAGTGGGACCCGGCCGCGTCGGTGCCTCCGGCCGGCTACATCGGCCAGCCGGCGATCCCGCACGCGATCGTCGGGAGCGCGACGAATGTCTTCCGGCTCTCCGGCCCCAACGTCGGCGGTCCTGGTGTCAACGTCGTGTCGACCAATCTCTTCAACGTGACGGGCAAGATCTTCGTCCGCGGATCGACGACGACGAGCCTGACCACGGCTCCGAACCCGTCGGCTGGCGGACAGCCGCTGACCCTGACGGCGACCGTGCGCCCCGTCCAGGCGCGCATTCGCTCACGGCGGTCTACAGCGGCAGCCTTGACTTCCTGACCAGCACCTCGGCCGCGGTAATCCAGAACGTGGCCGGCAACGCGAGCACCACGACGCTCACCTCATCGGCCAATCCAATCAAGCGCCGTCAAGCGGTGACGTTCACCGCGACCGTGAGTCCCGTGGCGCCAGCGACGGCAACGCCGACCGGGACAGTGACCTTCCGGGACGGCACCACGGTGCTGGCCACCGTCACGCTGGTCGGAGGCCGAGCCAGCTTCACGACGACCAGGCTGGAGGCGGGGACGCACCCGATCACGGCCACGTACAGCGGGAGCATCACATTCGGCGGAAGTGCCTCGGCCGTGCTGAACCAGGTAATCACACCATAGGGCTGACATCGTAATCGAGTGACGTCGCGCGCCGCTCGAGGCGCAAGGGCCGCTTGGGTGCCCCGCACGGGGGGATGCTCAAGCGGCCCTGTTTGTTTCAACACACTTGCGCAATGCAGTCATGACGTCCTGGTCGGGTGCGTGGAGCGCGGTCACGCACCACATCGTCTGCCAATCTCGGCTGTCAGATGAAGCCCGTACTCCACCGAAGTGGTGTCGGTATCGTTCGTGTTTTCTGAGACTTGTGAGAAGCGCGGGCACGCCAGGGTCGAGAGTTCTGGCACAGCGCTTGCCCAATGCAGCGCGTAGACGATCGGCGGGGCGAATGTGCAGTTCAACGTTTGAGGCAAGGAGGATGAGGAGTATGCGGACGCAATGGGTCACTGCAGTGGTCATGGTTGCGCTCGCGCTGGCGATGACGGTACCGGCGTGGGCGGACTGCAAGGTTCAGATGGTACTGAAGTCTTCGGTGCTCGGCGCTTCAGGCACAGCCGAGAAGAAGGTTGACGGCGGCGACACTGAAGAGCCCGGCGGTCAACAAGTTCGAGGTCGACGTTCACGCCGCACCGCTCACGCCGTACCTCGTCATGGTGAGCAGCGGCACCGACACCAACTCGCTGACGACCGTGGGCGGGATCTTCACCGACGTGGCCGGTGCGGGTGAGTTCGACGTGAAGGGCGCCACTGGCACGTGCGACATCCATAGGGTCGTCGTGACGAGCCTCACGAAAGCAACGGTCCTCTCCGGCAATTTCGACACGGCCCCCTTGGATCCCAACGACCCGCCCGAGGTCGAGATCCAGATCGAAAAGCCGCGCAGCCGGCGAGACGTCTTGCGATCGTATCGTGCGCGCCTACCCACCGGGGCCACACGCCCGTCCTGACTCATGTCGGCGGCGCCTGGAAGCGGCTGTCGGTGGCGGCGGCGTTGGCCTTCCGGTGGGATGGCCGACGCACACGCTTCTTCTTTCACACGCAGCCCGGCGCGTACACCGACCGCACCCTCATCGCGTTTCTCCGGCAGCTGAAGCGTCACTTCGGCCGTCAACCAGTGATCCTCATCTGGGATGGACTGCCGGCGCACAAGAGTCGCGTAATGCTGGGCTATCTGGCCCGTGCGCGCCAGTGGCTGAGCGTCGAGCGGTTGCCAGCCTATGCGCCTGACTTGAATCCGGTCGAGCCCATCTGGGGCAACCTCAAGCGCCGCGAACTTGCCAATCTCTGCGCTCCGGATCTCCCCGCGCTCCGCACCCCGTTGCGTCGCGGCTGTGCTCGTGTGCGACACCATCGTGATCTCGCGTTCAACTTCCTGCGCCACGCTGGATTGGGGTTCACGCATGGCCGTTAGCGTATTCCGCAAGAGTCATTAGATCGAGCGCTATACGTCTGACGTCGTTGGACGATGCGCCGGACGTGCGCGCATCAAAGGCAACGATGCGGATCGATCACCCGCAAGGGCAAATGACGAGGGGCAAATCAACACGTCGATGGTGTCGAGATATCGTTCGCCTGACTCGATCACGACAACATCCCGTTGACACGGCAAATTTTTCGCCATCTTGCGGACACGGCCGAGAGCGGCGGTGAAGTGACGACGTTTGGCAGCGCGCTTGCTCTGACACACCGCCGATGCGGCCGGATGGGGCGCGTTTGCAGTTCAACGTTCGATGGAGGAGGAGACGCGATGAAGAGACAGTGGGTCATTGCAGTGATGATGGTCATGCTAGCGCTGGTGATTGCCGGACCGGCGTCGGCGCAGGTGATTTGCAAAGCCCAGGCGCGCCTGTGCCCGCCGGTCACAGCGACAGGCGGAGGATGCACCGCTACGAGTGCGAGCGGCGAAGATCAAAGGGCTCAACGCGGCGAATCAGTTCGACGCCGATATTCAGGGCCTCAAACCCAACAATGCGTACACGCTTACCGCTTCTAACACAAGCGGCGGCACCGTCGCCCTCGTCGTCTTCGGCACAAATGGGCTTGGTCAGGCTGAGGTGGACGTGAAGGGCCTCCCAGGGCAGAGCGTTTGCACCATCAACTCCGTCTCAGTGACGCAATTTGCTGACACGACCGCGACCGTGCTCCTCAAGGGCACGTTCGGGAGGCAAGACGAGGTTCAGGCCGAGGCCGAGATGGAAGCCGAGATGGAGCAGGAGGCCGAGCAGGAACTGAACAACGCCATCGAGAACGAGCTGCAGCGGGAGGCTGCGGAGGCAGCGCAGCTGGAGCTCCAGCCGAACAACACCCCGTAACCACTCACTCACCGGGGGCGAGGAGGGCGTCGCCCCCGGCAGCACCAACCGATCAGGCGAGCTCAGGCGCCCAGATGGTTCAGTTGCCTGCGGGACGCTTGGTATTGCTGCGGACTATCCTCCGGTCCGTGGCAACCACCGAGCGAACAGCGCCGCTCGCCGGCGCCGGCGGGCGGCGCGCCTTTACATACGCTGGCGTCCTTCGTCGTTCCCTGGCGGGACGACCGATGACATCGGTTCAAATTCACCGCCGCAACAATCCGAGCGCGAACGACGGCCAAGACAACGGCGACCAATGCGATGAGCGCGCCGAAGATCATGTCGTTCAGATGCCGGCGCTGCATCGCGTTCTACGACGTCGACAGGCCCCGCGGGATCTTCGCCCGCGTCTCCTCCAGCTCGCGCCCGAGGAAGGCGACGCGCTCCTCGAGCACGCGCTTGTCCTCCTCGAGGCGCAGGACCTCGGCGCGCAGCCGCCGGAGCTCGCGGCGCAGGGTGTGGACGTCGGCGACGTCGTCCTCGATCTCGGCGGTGGGGCGGCTCAGGGCGGCCGTGAGCCTTCTGGCCACGGTCGCGATCGTCGTCGGGATGCTGCGGCACGGCGACGACGTGTCGCTGACCCGGCGACTAGTGCCCCGGCCGTTCTGGCCGCCCCAGGGGGCTATCTGAAATCGCTTTCGACCAACCGCCAGCGGATCGCGGATGGTCCAGGATCCGGCCCGCCGTACTCAAATTCGCCATAGAAAAGGCGGCCCTCGTTATCGAGACCGAACAGCGCAGACGGAAGGCCCCCGCTCTCTTCTGCTACCGGTATCACCTGGATGAGTTTCGCCATCGCACGCTCTTTCCGCCGGCAAGACCAATCCCTCGTGCCGTGCGGATGAGGTGCAAAGGACAGACCGGGCTGCGAACGTCTTGGTACAACACGCGTGGAGTGTGAACCTTCCTCGGTTGCCGACGCAGGCGTCAAGCCCGACGACTTCATCGTGAGGCTATATCTTTAGGACTACCTCCCCGATGGCGTGGTGCGTGATGAAATGACTGATCGTCGCCGCGCTCTTCTCGTCGCCGCTGACTAGCGACGAGAACGGATGGCGGGCAACGTTCCTTCATCGAAGTCACGTCGTTCACCCGTGCGGCGGGCAGGTGCTCCACTGGTGGGCGACGCCATGGCGGGCCGTCCAGGAGGCCGCCTGGCGGGCCCTGAGCACGCCGTTCGCCCGGGATTACTCCGTTATCGACGACTCGCCGCAGTAGGCGGGCGGCCACGCGGGATACGCTGGCGTTGCCCTACTCGGCTTCCGACATCGCATCGGCCGGCTGTCATTGTTCGGACATGAACCACATCACCCAGTCGTTCCAGCCGCAAACGGATCGGCGGCAACGAAACCCCGCTCGAACGGCTGGCTCGCCAGGGCCGTTTAGGGAACGCGGGTCGCCGGTGCGCGGATCAACCCTCTCTCGCTTGAGATACATTCGGACGATTGGACCGTGACACAGGGGATAACGCCAAGACCCGGGATCGGGTCCTTCCGCCTCGGCACCGTCAAGGTCGCCCTCGTGATCAAGAAAATCGGCATCGGGATCACCGGGATCGGGGCATCGTGAGCGACGACGGAAAATCCAGCGACGAGGTACGCGAGCGCCGCAGCCGTCATGGCGGTCGTCCCGGGTGGCCGCTCGATCTGAATGATGTCGATGGCTCATACCGTGTGATTCATCGTGGCATGATCCGAGGTCGTCTTGCTCAGTGACGTGCCTGGATTTTGCCCGCGTGGGCAGACTCGGGATTCGACCGTGAAGTTCGCTCCGTGGTTCGAGGCCGCCCTGCTTGACGCTCTACG
>QHWJ01000091.1:0-9754 GCA_003222535.1 Acidobacteriota bacterium
CGAATCTTCGTTACTAGGCGGCCGCCGTGCGGCCGCTAAGACAGCTTCTAAAGCCCAGCCGGCGAAAACTTGCTTCATTCGCTGCGACATTGGGCTTTAGAAGATGTCTAGAGGGCTATAATTTTCCCCATGAAAACTCTCACGATCGGTGCAGCGCTCGTCGTGTTCGCCGCCTGTTCCTCGTCTGCCCAGCAAACGCACCGGCCGGCCCAGAACGATGTCGTCGCGACCGTGGGATCGTCTGCGATCACGCTCGCGGAAGTCGACGACAAGGCGCTCGAACAGCAGGCGGGCAGTTTCGGCGGCGTCAAGCTGTCACAGGCGCTCTACGAGGCGCGCCGCCTCGCGCTGGACGACATCGTCGCGACGAAGCTGCTGGATGGAGCCGCGAAGGCGGAGGGCATCGATCGGCCCGCCCTCGTCGAGAAGGAGATCACGGCGAAGATCCAACCTGTGACCGAGCCCGAGATCGCCGCCTGGTACCGGGCGAATCAGGCGCGCGTGCAGGGCGCGTCGCTCGATCAGGCGCGGCAACCGATCCGCGCGTTTCTCGTCCAGGAGCGGATGCAGGACGTGCGCGCGAAGTACCTCGACGAGCTGAGAAGCAAAACGAGCGTGCGTGTGATGCTCGACCCGCCGCGGCAGGCCGTGGCCGCCGCGAACAGTCCGGCGAAAGGACCGGCCAGGGCGCCCGTCGAGCTGATCGAGTTCTCGGACTTCCAGTGCCCGTACTGCCTGCGCGCCAACCCGACCGTCCAGCAGGTGCTCAGCACCTACGGCGATCGCATCCGGTTCGTCTACCGTCACTATCCCCTGCCCAACCATCCGAACGCCCGCCCGGCCGCCGAGGCGGCCGCCTGCGCGGGCGAGCAGGACAGGTTCTGGCAGTACCACGACCGGCTGTTTGCGGACCCCACGAAGCTCAGCGACCCGGATTTGAAGCGCCATGCCGCCGACCTGGGATTGAACACCGGGCAATTCAATGGCTGCTTCGACTCACACAAGCTGAAGGCGAAGGTGGACACCGATCTCAAAGCAGGCGAAGAAGCCGGCGTGAACGGCACGCCTGCGTTCTTCATCAACGGCCGCGTGCTGAGCGGCGCGCAGCCGTTCGAAGCATTCAAGAAGATCATCGACGAAGAGCTGGCGCTCAAGAAAAGCTGAGATTGCAGACTTCAGAATGCAGATTTCGGATTGATTGCAGATTGACGGCTCGACTGAATCTGAAGTGTGCAATCAATCTGCAATCTGAAATCTGCAGTCTGCAATGGACGCACCGGGCTCACCGGAGGAACTTGAAGCCGGTGATGACCGAGACGACGATCGACAGGAGTGTCGCAGCGAGGCAGCCCAACGCGATGATCATGTGATCGCCGCGCTCGCGCGCCATCGGGTTGAGGAACGCGGAGGTGAAGTACCCGCCGGCGAATCCGCCGAGGTGCGCGTAGTTGTCGATGCCCGGCATGAGCAGCCCGAACACCGCCGCCTGCACCATGAAGGAGACGGCCTGCTGCCTGACGATGCTGCTGCCCTGACGACCGTAGTGGTAGAGCGCGCCGATCAAGCCGAAGACGGGGGCCGACGCGCCGACGGTGAAGCCGGCGGTGCGCAGGAACGGAATCGCGGGGAGAAAGGCCCCCGCAAATGAGCTCAGCGCAAAGCCGGCGACGCTGCCGACGGTGTAGATGATCACGGTTCGGGCCGGCCCGAACAGCTCCGTGATCGCCGGCCCCATCATGCGAACCCAGTACATGTTCATCAGGATGTGCAGCAGCCCGGCGTGCAGCCAGCCGGCGCTCAGCACGGTCCACCACCGGCCCGCGCCGAAGACCGGGACGGCCCCGCTCTCGCCGAACAGAAACAGGATCGCCGGGCTCGGCGTGAATGCCGACAGGATGCCGCCCATCTGGATCCCGCTGCCGGACATCAGCAGCATGATCACCCAGAGCGTGGCGCAGGTCCCGATGACAATCGGCGCGAACCCGAAGTCGGCGCCGATACTGCGCAGCATCGGACCGAATCCCCACAAGCCGGGATTGGAGCGGCCGCACGTGTAGCATTTGTCGTCTCGCACGCCGACAAGGGATCCACAGGAAGGACAGACGACCGAGCCGGTGGTTCGACGTTGAAACACGGGTCACATGATACAGGAACCTCAACGCTCAACTGTCAAGGGTCAAGGCTCAAGGCTGATTCGGGAGCGCGAGCTTTTTTGGGCGAGCGATCGCCGGCACGCTCGGCTGAGCGCCTCGCGCTCCGAAAGCGCCAACGATCAAGGGGGTACGTCCAGAGTTTGAACGCGAGAGTTGAACCTTGAGACTTGAGAGTTGTCCTTACTCTCGAGCCGCCTTCGGTCTCATGTTGGCGGCGAGGATGCGCTTGCGCAGGCGGATGCTGGACGGCGTCACCTCGACGAGCTCGTCGTCGTTGATGAACTCGATGGCCTGCTCGAGACCGAGCTTGCGCGGCGGGATCAGGCGAATCGCCTCGTCGGCGGAGGAGGCCCGCATGTTGGTCTGCTTCTTTTCCTTCGTCACGTTGACGTCCATGTCGGCCGGCCTCGCGTTCTCGCCGATGATCATGCCCTCATAGACGGACGTGGCCGGGTCGATGAAGATCTCACCGCGCTCCTGCAGATTGAAGATCGCGTACGACGTGGCGATGCCGGATCGATCGGCCACCAGCGCGCCGTTCGCGCGGGACGGAATCGCGCCGTGCCACGGCTCCCAGCTCGAGAAGATGTGGTTCATGATGCCGGTGCCCTTGGTGTCGGTCATGAACTGCGAGCGGAAGCCAATCAGGCCCCGCGCGGGAATGCGGAACTCGAGCCGCACGCGCCCGCTGCCGTTGTTCACCATCTTCGTCATCACGCCTTTGCGCTCTCCGACCTGCGCGATGACGATGCCCTGATGATCCTCGGGCACGTCGATGACGAGCTCTTCGACCGGCTCGACGGTCGCTCCGCCGATCGTCCTGGTGACGATGTCGGGGCGGGAAACCTGGATCTCGAACCCTTCACGGCGCATCATCTCGATCAGAATCGAGAGCTGCAGCTCGCCACGGCCGACGATCTTGATCTGCTCGGGCGAGTCGGTCGGCTCCAGACGGATCGAGACGTTGCCCAGCAGCTCCCGCTCCAGGCGATCTTTCAGCTGCCGCGACGTCACGTACTGCCCTTCCCGGCCGGCCATCGGCGACGTGTTGACGCCGAACACGATCGACACGGTCGGCTCGTCGATCGCGATCGGCGGGATCGCGATCTGGTGCTCCATGTCGGTGATGGTCTCGCCGATCGTGATGGCCTCGATGCCGGCCAGGCACACGATGTCGCCCGCCGCGGCCTCCTGAATGTCCACCCGCCTGAGGCCGTCAAAGGCATACAGCTTGGTGACCTTCGTGTGCTGCACGGCCGCATCCAGCTTCACCACCGCGACGGCGTCGCCGATCTTCACGCGGCCGTTGAAAATCCGGCCGATCGCGATGCGTCCGAGGTAGTCGCTCGAGTCGAGGTTGGCGACCAGCAGCTGCAGCGGCGCGTCGGGGTCGCCGCGCGGCGGCGGGACGTGCTCGACGACCGCGTCGAACAGCGGCCGCAGGTCTTCGCCCTGCCCGTTCTGCTCGCGCGTGGCGGTCCCGATCCGCGCGTTCGTGTAGAGCACGGGCACATCGAGCTGATCCTCGTTCGCGTCGAGATCGATGAAGAGGTCGTAGATTTCGTTCAGCACTTCCTGCGCGCGCGCATCCGGCCGATCGATCTTGTTGATCACGACGATCGGCGTCAGCCGCCGCTCGAGCGCCTTCCGCAGAACGAACCGCGTCTGGGGCAGCGGGCCTTCCGAGGCGTCCACGAGCAGCATCACGCCGTCCACCATCGACAGCGTACGCTCCACTTCCCCGCCGAAGTCGGCGTGGCCCGGCGTGTCGACGATGTTGATCAGGATGTCCTTGTAATGGACCGCCGTGTTCTTGGCCAGGATCGTGATGCCGCGCTCGCGTTCGAGCTCGTTGCTGTCCATGACGCGCTCGGCCACGCGCTCGTTCGCGCGGAACGTGCCGCTCTGGTGGAGCAGCGCGTCCACGAGGGTGGTTTTCCCGTGATCGACGTGGGCGATGATCGCGACGTTGCGGCGCAGCGGATTGGCGACGTCCGCGCGGCCGCCGGATGAAGAAAGCTTTTCTGCTGACAGAGGCATCCCGTCAGTGTACTGCACCCCGGCAGCCCACGACGCAAAGCGAGGTCGCAGCAAACTCCGCCCGGCCGGAACGCATAGGCCCGACTGGAGCGCGTACTCGACCAGGAGCGCCTAGGCTCGACCGCAGCGCGAAGGCTTTAGCCGAGCGGTACCTACTTCAAGAGGGACAGGATTCCCCGCGCGCGCTCGCCGAACTGCTCGTCGTTCGCCACTTTGTCGGCGAACTGCCGCGCTTCGGTCTTGCGCGACATGTTGTAGTACGCCACGGCGATGTCGAACCACGACGTGGCCAGCATGCGGCGCCCTTTGGCGATGAACTGCTCGCGCCGGGCAATCTTCCGCGCCTGACGCGCCGGAGGATCCGTCGAGGCGCGAATGGCCGCGATCTCGTCGTTGAGCCCGCGCTCGGCGCTTTCGAGACAGCGGCCGGTGTCGACCAGCACCTCCGCGGTGCGATTCCAGACGCCCTGCTCGGCCAGGACGACGCCCAGGTAGAAGCGGGTCTCGCAGTCGTTCGCGTTGCGCGCGTGCGCCTCCTCGAACTTCGCGCGCGAGACGTCCAGCTGATGCCGGCGGTACGCGATGAGGCCGGCGAGCTTCGGCACATCGGCGTTGACGAGCAGCTTCGCGGCGGCCTCGACGTCGGTCCACGCCTCGTCGTTCCGCTCGAGCTCGGACTCGTTGAGCGCGCGCCAGTAGCGCGCGTCGCCGACATACCAGCCGAGCGCGATCAGCAGATCCGTGGTGGCGATCGCATCCTCGTTCCGGCCCAGGTACGTCAGCGCGCGGATCCTGCCGAGCAGCGCGTCGACGGCGCGCGGCTCCATCACGAGCGTCCGGTCGTAGAACGCCAGCGAACGCTCGAACTCCTCGGACGTCATGGCCACGTTCGCGATGGATTGCGTGAGCGTCGGCCATTGCTCCCGCCACGCATACGCCTCCTCGAACCGCTGGTCCGCTTCGTCGAGCCTGCGCGCGCCGACGGCAGACAAGCCGAGGTAGTACTTCGTTTCGAGGAACCGCGGATCGCGATCGAGCAGGGCCTGAAGTTGTGCCGTGTCGGACGCGCGGCAGGTCGCGCGCTTGAAGCCGATGAGCGGCGTGTCGCGGAACGGCGCCACCGGCTCGAACAGCTCGTCGAGCGACAGGTTGCTGGTCTCCGTCGCGCCGCACGTGAACGCCAGCCACAGGTACGCGCCGAGCTCGTCGATCGGCGCGAGCTCGCGCAGCCTGGCGCGCCACCGATCGCGGTTCAGCCGGAGCACGCGCATGCGCTCCAGCTCGATGTCGCTCGTCGGAGTCCGCGTCATGCCGGCGCCGGAGGCAGGCAGCGCCTCGACAACGTCCAGCAGCGTCGGCAGCCAGTTCGGCAGATTGGACGCGCCCGCCAGCAGCACGCGCGCACGCTCGTCATAGCCCTGGTCGGCGAGGCCGAGCTCGCGCTCGCGCCGCGCGATGAGCGCGGCGGTCCTCACCGCTCCAGCCGTGGCCGCGTCCTTCGCGAACGGGAACGCTCGCAGCAGGTCGTACTCCCCATAGGCCGCGAGCAGGCAATCGAGGCAGCCCGCGCGCACGAGGGCTTCCGCCGAGGCCAGCCGATCCGCCGGGGTTGGCGCCGCCGGGGGGACGACCACGGACCGCCTGGGCGCGCAGGCCGACGCCGCCAGGAGCAGGAGCAGGCAGGCGCACTGGCGCCGGGGCATCGAGCGGTTAGACCCCGACTCGGTGCAGAAGGGCGACATGGCTGATGGCTGATGGCTCGGATGCTTTGGCGTCATGGCTGATGGCTAATGGCTGATGGCTGGCGAATCGCGTCCGTCCGTAGAGCGCCCGTTTTTGGTGGCGGCACGTAGGGCACCCCTTTTAGGGGTGCCGCGAGCGTCAGAACAACGGATGAATGGTCGTGAAGAGCGCGAGGCCGAGCGTGTAGAACATCGCAAAAAAGACGATGAGCGCGGTCGAGACGGACCGCGAGCGGATCGACGCCAGCCAGATGAAGCAGGGAAACAGGACCGAGCAGTAGCGACCGACTCCCTCCAACACGCCGGACGACAGCGGCAGCCACAGGTTCAGCAGCATGAAGAGTCCGTACGCGCCGCCGAATCGGCGCCACACGAACGGAATCGCGAGGGCGAACAGGATCCCCGTCACGCCGTACAGCGTGTCGTAGAGAGCCATCCGGTCGGTCGTCAGATACCGGTAGGGATGCGAGAACAGCCGCTGACCGAACTGCACCGGCACCATCCAGGGCGGGCCGCCGGGATGGTATCCCCACCGTGTGATTGACGCCGCCCACTCGAACGCGTTGCCGCTCAACTGATAGACGTAGATCGAATAGGCGCCGATGCCGCCGACGGCCAGCAGCAGCCCGACGATCGCCAGCGCGCGATCGCGTCGCGTCCGCTCCGCGTTCCGCCACGCGAGCCACGCGAGCGCCGGCAGCATCAGGATGCCGGTGACGCGTGTGGCTGTCGCGAGGCCGCCACAGACGCCGCCCACCATCCATCGCCTGGTACGGAACGCGTAGAAGCTCGACACGGCCAGCAGGAGGAACAACGCCTCGGTGTAGACCATCCCGAAGAAAAAGCCGAACGGGAAGATGGCGGTCAGGAGCACCGCCCGCACCGCCTGACGCCGCGGGAGATCGAGACGTGCAAGAAAGAAGAGCGCGACCATCGCGAGCACGAACGAGATCCACGACACGAGAATGCCACCCAGATACACGTCAGCGTCGGCGCGGCCGAAGAGGCGGCCGGCGTATCGCATCAGGAGCGGATACAGCGGGAAGTACGCGATCTTCCCGGGCTTGCCGAGGCCAACCGGCGGTCCGCCGGCGACAAACGGATAACCGTATCTCGCGATCTGGAAATACCAGCCCGAATCGTAGCGGGTGAACGGATCCCAGAAAGAGCTCGGCTGACCGAACATCGTGACCTGCGCGGGCTGATACGGCACAAAGGCGAGGTTCACGAAGAACGCCAGGAGCGCCGACACGACTCGAAATGCGAGCGCGCCCAGCGCGATTCGCGCCGGCACAGCCGAAGTCACAGACATTCGTATCGCGTATGCCGGAAGACGTTAGAATACTCCATGCCTCTTTTTGAATACGAATGCCGCGGCTGCCATCAACGCTTCGAGTTCCTGACCCGCGAGGGCCAGTCGCCGGCGTGTCCGGCGTGCACGAGCGAGGATCTCCAGAAGCTGATGTCGGTCTTCGCGGCGCAGTCGAGCACCCCTGCGAAGTCGTTCTCGGACCGGCCGATGAGCGCCGCCAGCGGCCCCGGCGCATGCGGCGCGTGCGGCGACCCGCGCGGCCCGGGCGCCTGCAGCATGAATTGAGCGCTGCAGAATTAAGAATTTGGAATTTGGAATTTGGAATTCGAACGGCCATTCCAAATTCTGAATTCCTAATTCTTAATTCTTACGCGCCTTCGACCAGCGCGAGCGGGCGAATCGGTGATCCGGTGGCGCCGCGGAACTTCAGCGGGATCCCGACGAAGCAGAACTCGCGATGCCCCGACAACGCCAGCCCTTCGAGGTTGAGATTCTCGATAATGTGGATGCCGTGCGTCACCAGCAGGTGCGCATGGCCGAACAGCATCATGTTCGTCTCCGGATCGCGCTCCTGCATCGAATCCCACGCCATGTTGTCCGCGCCGACCGCCGCCACGCGCCGTTCGGCCGCCCAGCGGTTGCCGGACTTCGACACGCCGGCGGCATTCAGATAGGTTGCCTCGTCGGTCCACCATGAGCCGTAGCCGGTGCGAACCAGCAGCACGTCGCCCGGCTTCACCTCCACGCCGGTGGCACGAGCGCAGCCCTCCAGGTCGCCGGCGGTGATGGCGTAGTGGACGGGCAGCGCGTCGACCTGTTTCCAGCCCGCCACATCCAGCAGGACGCCGCGGCCGAGCAGCGGCCGCATCGTTTCCGCGCCGAGCGCCGCGAACCCGTCGCTTCGCTCCACGTCTTCAACCGCGATGTCGCCGTGCAACCGCATGTCACAGGCCTGGTGACACAGGGCGTCCATGTGCGTGCCGCTGTGCTCCATCATGGTCAGCACGCCGGAGGCGCCCGAGCGCGGTCCATGCTGTCTGGGACGGTATGAATCGCGATGTCGGCGGTGCAGCGCATAAAAGTAGCCAGGCCTGTGCGCTGGATGGATCGGCATTCCGGCGAAGCGCGTCTGCTCGAGGTCGAAGACGCGTGCACGGGCGATCCGATCAATCAAGTTCATCGTGATGGGCGCGATCACCAGATCGTGCGGGCGGGATACTGCATGATCAGACGATCCGGCGTGAGAATCGCCAGGCCGTGCACGATGGCCTGGCTGACGAGCATGCGGTCGAACGGATCACGATGCAGGACGGGCAGACGCGACACGTGCAGCGCCGATTCCTCATCGAACGGCAATGACGTCATGCCGCGACGATCGCGTTCGGTCGGGACGAGGCGTTGGGGCAGTTCGGGCAGCGGCATGCGCCCGGTTGCGTGCTTCACGGCTATTTCCCACGCGGACACCGCGCTGAGATACACTTCGTTGTCCTCCGACAGATAGAGGTCGCGGATGCGGGGCGGCAGCTCGCGCCCGCCGCCGACGATCCACAGGAAGGTGCACGTATCGACGAGCAGCTTCATCATCGTCGCTTGCGGCGGCCGGCGGCGTTTCTGGCGGGGCGTTCGGCGACGCGGCGTGCGGACGATCCCTCAGGATAGATCGGACCCGTTTCGAACGCATCCAGAAACTCGTCGGGCATCGGCTCGAAGAACGAATCCGGCACCGCGAAATGATGAGGCCCACCGGCGAGCAGCCTCGGCTGTGTGCGCTTCTGGTCGATCGCGCGCAGTTCCGCGACCGGTTGATTCCGCTTGCAGATCACCACCCGTTCGCCGTTGGCGACGGCGTCCAGATACTCCGACAACTTCGCCTTGGCGTCGTGAATGTTGACCACTATCATAGTCATGATTATGGATCTGACGATGGTTCTCGATCAAGGACGACTCGTGAGCCCCTCGTCATGGCTTGAAGATTCTTGTCATGGCTAATGGCTAATGGCTGATGGCTGATGGCTGATGGCTAATGGTTCAATCGCTCATGGTTCTGAGCCGTGCAGATTCTGCCACGTTTCAGGGTCCGATCCGTTGCAACTCGAACGATTCCGCGCGGTGCGATTCTTGAGTAATCGTCGGAAATGGAATCACGAATCATCTCCGAGCGGGCGTTTGAGTTTGCACGTCGAATTGTGAAGCTGTGCGAGCGTCTGTGGTCTCAAGGTCCTGCAGCGCGAAAGATCGCGGACCAGTTGTTCGACAGCGGCACTTCGATAGGTGCGAATGCTGCGGAAGCCGAGGGCGGTCAGACCAAACCGGACTTTCTCGCGAAGCTGGCGGTCTCGCGGAAAGAAAGCTGGGAGACGATCTTCTGGCTTCGTCTTGCGATCGCGACGTCAGTCTCAACCAGGGAGGCCGTGGCCTGGGAGCTCGACGAGGCGCAGCAGCTGAAAGCGATGATCACGCAAGCCATCAAAACGGGTCAGTCTTCCAATTGGCGCGGGGGAGGGTAG
>QHWJ01000091.1:9759-14363 GCA_003222535.1 Acidobacteriota bacterium
GGGGTGCAGGCGGCGCGGAGTCTTGAAACGCCCGAGCAGGTCGCGCCAGCCTTTGTTGAGCGCTGTCTGTTCGAGCGCATCGAACTTCACATACGCCACCGGCACGAGCAGCAGCGTGAGGAAGAGACACAGCGACTGGCCGCCGATCACCGTCACCGCAATCGCGGCGCGACCGGTGCCGCCGATGCCGATACCGAGCGCCGTCGGAATCAGCCCGGCGATGATCGCGAAGGTCGTCATCAGGATCGGCCGCAGGCGCGTCCGGCACGCCTCGACGATCGCCTCGCGGAGCGGCACGCCGCGCGCCCGCAGGGTGTTGGCGTAATCGACCTGCAGAATCGAGTTCTTCTTCACGATGCCGAGCAGCAGGAGCATGCCGAGCGCGCTCCAGAGGTTCAGCGTGCGGCCGGTCGCCCACAGCGTGAACAGCGCGAACGGCACCGCGATGGGCAGCACGAGCATGATGACAACCGGCTGCACGAAGCTCTCGAACTGCGACGCGAGCACCATGTAGACGAAGATCATCGCGAGAGAGATGGCCATGATCAGATTCGTCGTCGTTTCGTCGAGAATCTTCGACTGCCCCTGCATCCGGAACGTCATGTCGGGCGGCATGTTCAGGCCCGCGAACATCTTTCGGATGTCGTTGGCCGCTTCGTCGAGCGCGTGGCCCGGCGCCATGTCGGCCTGGAGGCTCACGGTGAACTGCCGGTTCGAGCGTTGAAGCGCACTCGGGCCGAGGCCGCGCTCGAGCCGCGCGATGTTGTCGATGCGGACAGGCCCGGTCGCTGACGGAACCGTGAGCCGGCCGATCTGCTCGATGTCACCCCGCTGATTCTCGAGCACGCGGACTTTCACCGGGTAGCGCTCGGCCCCCTCGCGGAAGTTGGAGATCTGGTCGTCGCCCGAGACGGCGAGCCGCAGCGTGTTGCCGACCGTCGCCATGCGGACGCCCAGATCGGCCGCGCGCTTGCGGTCCACGACCACGTGGATCTCGGGATTCGACATGCTGAGCTGGATCTTCGCCTCCCCGATGCTGGGCAGTCTCTGCGCCGCGGCGAGTGCCTTCAACGCGTAGTCGGCGAGTTGATCGAGGTCCGGCCCGAGGAGGTTCGCCGAGATGGGATAGCCGCCGGTGCCCTCGCCGCTGCCCAGGGCGTTGCGCGCCGAGATGGTCGGCCGGTAGGCCGGATGCGCCGCGAGCCGCCGCCGCATCTCGGTGATCATGCGCGCCTGCGTGTTCTTGCGCTCGCCGATCGGCATGGCCAGGCAGAGAAAGTGCATGTGGGTCGAGGTGGACCCGCCGCCTGGATTGACCACGCCGATTGACGGGACGATCTGCGCCACGCCTTCGATCCCGCTCAACTCCCTGAGGAGCTGCAGCCCGTTCTCCGTGGTTCCGGCGAGCGACGTGCCTTCGGGCATGTCAAGATGGATCGTCCACTCGCCCATGTCCTCGACCGGCACGAACTCGCGGCCCACCATCCGGTTCAACGGGAACATCATCAGGAAGGTCACGACCGACGCGCCGATGATCATCGCGGGGTGATCGAGCGCCCAGTTCACCTGCCGCGTGTAGGTGGCGTCGAGCCAGTGAAAGAAGCCCCGTTCCTTGGTCTTGTGGTCCGCTTCGGCATCGGACAGCTTCAGGAACCGCGAGCTCAGCATCGGCGTGAGCGTGAAGCTGACGAGCATCGAGACGAGGACCGCGAACGCCATCGTCAGGCCGAAGGGGTGGATGAATCGGCGGGCGTAGCCGGTCATGAACGCGATCGGCACGAAGATGACGACGAGCGACAGCGTCGTCGCCATGACGGCGAGCGCGACCTCGCGCGTGCCCTGAATGGCGGCCTCGTACGGTGTGACGTGCTCCTCCTCGATGTAGCGGAAAATATTCTCGAGCACGACGATCGCGTCGTCGATCACGATGCCCACCGCGAGCGTGATGCCGAGCAGCGTCATGTTGTTCAACGTGAACCCCATGATCCGCATCAGCGTGAACGAGGAGATGATCGACGCCGGAATGGCCAGCGCCGCGATGATCACCGCGCGGAGATTGCGGATGAAGAACATCACGACGATCGCCGCGAAGAGGCTGCCGAAAACGAGGTGTTCCTCGAGCGATTCGACCGAGGCGTAGATGAACTTGGAGTCGTCACGGATGACGGTGAGCTTGACCGCCTTCGGCAACGTTCGCTGCAGCGTCTCGAGCTTGGCGCGAACGCCTTCGATGACCGCCACCGTGTTCTCGCCCATCGCGCGCCGGACGTCGACGACGACCGCCGGCGCCTCGCCGATCCACGCGGCCGTCATGGGCCGCTGGAAGGTGTCTTCCGCGTACCCGACGTCCGACACGCGAATCGGCGTGCCGTTTTTCGTCGCGACGACGATGCCGTTGAAGTCCTCGGTCGCGTCGACGCGGCCGAGCGTGCGCAGCAGCAGCTGGCCCTTGCCCTGCTCGATCGCCCCGCCGGGAATCTCGACGTTTTCCGTCACCAGCGCGTCGCTCACCTGGCTCAGCGACAGGCCGTAGGCGTTCAGCTTCTGAATGTCGACCACGACGTGGATCTCGCGGGCGCGGCCGCCGCCCATGCTCACCTGGCCGACACCGTCCGCCGTCTGAATGACGCGGGTGATCTGCTTGTCGGCGATTTCCGTCAGCGTCCGCAGGCTCATCGCGTCGGACGACACGACGATCGACATCACCGGGTCGGAATCGGGATCGACCTTCGTGATCACGGGGGGGAGGAGCTGCGGGGGCACGAGCTTCATTGCGCTCGCGACCTTCTCGCGCACGTCGTTCGCCGCGTCGCTGAGGTCGCGTTCGAGCACGAACCGGACTGTGATCTGCGCACTGCCCTCGGTCATCCGGGCCGAGATCTCGTCGATGCCCGCGACGCCGCTGAGCGTTTCCTCCATCGGTTCCACGACCGACGTCGCCATCTCGTCGGGGCTGGTGCCGGGCAGCGACAACGAGACGTTGACCGTCGCCGGGTCGGCCTTGGGGAACAGATCGATCCCGAGGTCGCGGAACGAGAAGACCCCGAGCACCACGACTGACATCACGAGCATCGTCGCGAACACCGGACGCCGAACGCACAGTTCAGACAGCATGTCGTTTTTTCCCGTTGCTGGTTGCTAGTTGCTAGCCGCCAGTCCCCAGGTCCCCAGTCCCCCAGTCCCCAGTCCCCCAGCTCCCGGCGCTACTCCGTTCTCCCCGTCGTGACTTTCATGCCGTCGGCGAGCTTGTCGACGTCGGTGGCGGCGACCTGGTCGCCGGCCCTGATGCCGTCGAGGATCTCGATGCGGTCGCCAAGCCGATCGCCCACCTTGAGCTCACGGGCGGCCAGCTTGTCGCCGGCGACGACGAAGACGCGGTTCACGCCATAGCGATACTGCAGCGCCGCGAACGGCAGCGTCAGGACGTTGTCGACCTTGCCGCTCTCGATGAGCACGCGCGCGAAGGTGCCGGGTTTCAGCAACGCGTCCTTGTTCGGCACCAGCGCCTCGAAGGGAAACGCACGCGTCGCGGTGTTGACGGCCGGGCTGATGCGCGACACCTTGCCGATGAACGTCTGGTCCGGATACGCGTCGACGTGCAATTGCACCCCCTGGCCGTCCTTGATCCAGGGCGCCATCTTTTCTGGAATCTCGGCGATCACCTTCAGCGGGTCGACCCGCACGACCGACATCACCGGCATCTGGTTCTTGACCAGCTCGCCGAGGTTGACCAGGCGCTTCTCGACGTAGCCGTCGAACGGTGCCCGGATCTCGGTGTCGCGCAGCTGCCGGTCGGCGAGCTTCATGCTCGCTTCCGATGCCTGAATGCTCGCGCGCAGGTTCTTCGCGTTCTGCAGCGACAGGTCGTAGCTGGCCTGCTTCGATTGCAGCGTCGTCGCGGCGTCGTCGAGCGTCTGCTGCGGGACGAGCGTGCGCTTGAAGAGCTCGTTCGCACGGTCGTAGGCCTGCCTGGCCTGCGCGAGATCCGCGTTGGCTTTCTGCACGTCAGGCGTCTTCTCGGCCTCCGGCAGGTGCTGGGGGTCGGCGGCGCCCAACTGTGCAAGTGCACGCTCGAGCGTCGCTTTCTGCTGGTCGAAATTGTATTGCTGTTTCTCGCGATCGACCTGGATGAGCGCCTGTCCGGCGGTCACCCGATCGCCGAGATCGGCCAGGATCCTGCTCACCTTCCCGTCGGCTTCCGACGAAATCGTGACCTGATCCACAGCGGCAAGCGTGCCGACCACCTCCACGGCCCGGCGGACCGTTTCCTCGCGGACGACCTCGACCTTGACCGTCTTGGCGGCAGCCTCGCGGCCGTGCGCCTGAGCGCTTTCGGTTTTCGTGCAAGCTGCAACGGGCAGAGTTACCAGCGCGACGACCGCGCAGATCCGGCATCTGGAGCGCGAGGAGTATGAAGGCATAAGAAGTAGGCAAACCCTGGTAGTGGAAGCGCTATGAGTATACGCTGGCCACCTTGACCGTTCGCCCTTGTAAAGGATTGTCTCGCCGGGGGATAAAGAACCCCCCGTCGTGGCTGGATGACTAAACTGACTAATGGCTGATGGCTGATGACTAATGGCTGATGGCTGATGGCTGATGGCTGA
>QHWJ01000092.1 GCA_003222535.1 Acidobacteriota bacterium
TCACCGCTACGCCGACGAGACACGGTTGCTGTGGGTGGCTCAGCGTCTGCTCTGGCCCTCGGCCGGGCGCCAGGCGTTTTACGTGAATGGGGAGTACGAAAGCCAGGTCCCGCCGGGGTCCTACGAGCTCGTGGCGACCAAAGGACCCGAGTATCGCCTGTTCAAGGGCGCGGTCAACGTGAAGGCCGGGCAGACAAACCAGGTGACGATTGCGTTGCAGCGGTACATCGATCAGCCATCCCGCGGCTGGTATTCGGGAGACACACACCTGCACCTGATGCGCGATCAGGCGCAGGATCTCGCGGTGTGGGGTCAGGTGGCCGCCGAAGACGTGCACGTCGGCAACCTGCTGGAGATGGGGAACATCGTCACCACGCATTTCCGCCAGCCCGCGTGGGGCAGGGCCGGTCGTTTCGTCCGGGACGGTCACATGATCGCGTCGGGTCAGGAGGATCCGCGCACAACGCAGCGCGGACACACCATTCATCACAACCTGCAGAAGCCGGTCCATTTGCCGGCTGAGGATTTCTTCTCGTACCACAAGGTGTTCGAGGCCTCGCACAGCCAGGGCGGCGTGTCGGGTTACGCGCACATGGGCCAGATTTTCAACGGCCGCCGCGGGCTCGCGCTCGACGTGCCGTACGATCTGGTCGACTTCATCGAGGTGCTCCAGGGTGGCCGTCTCGGCGTCGACAACTGGTATCCGTATCTCAACCTGGGCTTCAAGATCAGTCCGGCGGCGGGATCGGACTATCCGTACTTCGGTCCCTCGTTGCCTGGCGTCGAGCGATATTACGTGAAGCTCGATGGTCCCTTCGATCCGGACGCGTGGTACGCGTCGTTCAAGGCGGGTCACGTGTTCGTCACCAACGGTCCGATGGTCGATTTCACCGTCAACGGTCAGGGCATGGGTCAGGAGATTCGCGTGCCGAAGGGAACGCCGCTTCAGATCGCGGCGTCGGCCCAGCTCAATCCGGACATCGACAGGCTTGGCCGCCTCGACGTGATCGTGCAGGGTGATGTCGTCGCGACCGGGCACGCGAACGGCGACCGGATCGAGCTGCGGAAGGAGTTGACGGCCGATCGCAGCATGTGGATCGCCGTCCGCGCGTCGGGAGAGCGCGAGATCCCGCCCCAGGGCCCGGTCCAGCAGGTCGGGGCCGTCGCGCACACGGCCCCGATTTATGTCGTGGTGGATGGGCGGCCGTTCTGGAAGACGGAGGCGGTCCCGGAGCTGGTGAAGACGGAACGTCAGATGCTGCAGGACCTCATCAACGCTCCGGTGGATCCGATGGGCGATCTCGAAGCGTGGGAGACGGTCAACGTCCTGGCGCCGCAGTGGGAGCGGCAGCGCTACCTGCTCAGGCCGCGCGTCGAACAAGCCGACGCCAAGTACCAGGACATTCTGAAGCGGGCGACGGCCGCGCGATCCTCCTCGGCGCAGGCGCGCATGGAGAGCCTCGGGCTGGCCGCGATCGCCGGGATCGCGTTGCTGATCGTTCGTGGCCGGCGGGGAAAAGATGTTGACAGGTGAGGTGCGAGTAGATCCGAGTCGAAGGAGGAACGATGGACTCCGTACGCGTGCATCTTCTGGCTTTTCTGTTCATCTTCGCCGGTGCCGTGACCCCCGCCTACGCACAGGTCGAGGCAACGATTGTCGGCAGCGTCATGGACGAATCGAAAGCGGTTCTTCCCGGCGTGACGGTCACGGCGACCGCGGTCGGCACCGGCCGTCAGTTCGTCGACGTGACCAATGCGCGTGGTGAATATCGTCTGGTGGGCATGCAGGCCGGCGTCTACAAGCTTCAGGCCGAGCTCACCGGATTCGCGCAGTCGGTGTTGCCCGTGGTGGAGCTGCTCGTCGGGCAGAACGCGACGATCACATTTGCGATGAGAGTCGCCAACGTGGAGGAGACGCTCACCGTGTCGGCGGCCTCGCCGCTGGTCGATATGCGTCAGGCGCAGGTCTCCGGCAACGTCGATCGCCGCCAGATGGAAGAGCTCCCGATCAACGGCCGCAACTGGCTGCAACTCTCGACGATGGTGAAGGGCATCACCGCGAATCAGATCAACGACACGTCGACCCCCAACGGCAGCAGCAGAACGGCGGCGTTCCGGGTCAACCTGGACGGCCAGGAAATCACGCAGGAGACGTCGGTCACCGGCTTCGGCCAGCCGGGGATCAGCCGCGACGCCATCGCCGAGTATCAAATCGTCACCAACATGTTCGACATCACGATGGGCCGCTCCGTCGGACTGCAGGTGCAGGCCATCTCGAAAGCGGGCGCGAACAGCTACAGCGGCAGCACGTACGGCTACTTCCGCAGCGACAAGCTCAATGCCGCGGACGCGTACACCGGCAAGGTACGGCCGTATTCGAATCAGCAGGCGGGCGGGACGCTGGGCGGCCCGATCATCAAGGACAAGATCCACTACTTCATTTCGTACGAGTACCAGCGCGAGCCGAACTCGACCGTCATCGGACCGGCGCCGTACAGGGGCGAAACCATCACGCTGCCGAGCGATACATTTCAGCATTACGCGCTCGGACGCGCCGACTACCAGGTGACCCCCAAGGACCACCTGCTCTTCCGCGGCAACTACTTCAACTGGCAAAACCCTCATTTCTTCTCGACCACGGGGAGTCCGACTCGCGGCGCCGAGCGGTTCCATCACTCGAATTTCATCACCGGCAACTGGTCGCGTGTGATGCGGAACAATCTGCTGCAGGAAGTGAAAGTCAACTGGTTCCATTACCAGTTCATCAACGCGCCGCTCAAGGATGGACCGGCGGCCGCGCCCGAATACATCTTCCCCGGGCTGACGATCGGTCCGAACTGGAACTACCCGGAGGACTGGAACCAGGACCACGTCACGACCACGTACGAGCTGAAATGGCACAAGGGCGCGCATGACCTGAAGATCGGCACTGAGCTGAGGATCGAGAAGGACGCCGGCTGGTGGAGGGCGCGGTCGCGCGGGCAGCTGTTCTTCAACTCGCTTCCCTCGGATATCGCGCGGCGCTTTCCCCTCGCGGCATGGGACAACCCGGCGCGATGGGATGTGAGCGGCCTCGATTCGATCGCGAACCGGTTCGACATCTATTACGCCAGAAACGACGACTGGCTCTATGACGTTCCACGGCCGATGTATGCCGGCTGGGCCGGCGACACGTGGGCCGTCAACAACCGGCTCACGCTCAACCTCGGCGTGCGTTATGACGTCGCGTGGAAGGACTTCCAGTCCCCCGGCAACACGGAGACCGTCCTCGTCATCGACAACGGGTTCGACGTTCAGGATTACGGGTACAAGAACAACATCCGCGACCTGAACAACGTCGCTCCGCGCGTCGGATTTGCGTGGAATGTCACCGGGAAGAACGACTTCGTCATCCGCGGCGGCTCCGGCGTGTTCTTCGGAACGCAGGGCGGCAACCAGGCGGTCGACGCGCAGTTGTTCGGCGGCCAGCGCATCGTCGTCGCCTCGTTCGCCAACGACGGCAAACCCGGGTTCGTGGTCGACCCGACGCGCGGCGCGACGGCCAGCGACGTGTTGACCGGCAAGGTGCCGCTGCCGCCGCAGACGATCTCGGTCATCCAGCAGGGATTCCAGATGCCGTCCACGTGGCAAAGCATGCTCGGGTTCCAGAAGCAGCTCAACGACGTGACGGGATTCGACGCCGACCTCGTCTACTACAAAGGCATTCACGAGGACGAACAGCTCGATCCGAACGTCTTCTACGATCCGGCGACCGGCTTTCCGAGAAACCCGTCGCGGTTCGGGCGGCCGAATCCGGATTACGGCCCGATCAATCTCAAAGCGAGCACCGGGTATTCGGATTATTTCGCGCTGGCGAGCTCGTTCACGCGACGGTACCGGAACAACTTCCAGGCCGGCCTCACCTACACGCTGATGTTCTTCAAGGGCGACACCGGCATCTCGAGCGCCGGCTATGGGAGTCAGCAGCTCAATCCGTTCGATGTCGACGCGGAGTGGGCGCGTTCCTCGGAGTTCCAGCGCCACACGGTGAACGCGAACGGCGTCTGGAACATTCGGTGGGGCCTCCTGCTCGCCGGCTCGTTCCACTACGGATCCGGCAACTACGCGACGATCACCTCGCCGGCCGATCCGCTTGGGCAGGTCAACGGCGCGCGGCGCGTGCTGGCCGACCTCACGGTACTCCCGCGAAACACGTTCCTCTCGGATCCCTGGCACTCGCTCGATCTGCGCGTCTCGAAGGACATCCGCATCGGCGCGGTGAAGCTCACCGGGATGGCCGAGGTGTTCAACCTGTACAACTTCGCCCGGTTCAATCGGAATACGATTTACGCCAACGCGCTGTTCGGACAGGCGACCTCGTCGGCCGGCATTCCGCGGACCGGGCAGCTCGCGTTCCGGATTTCGTTCTAACAGGAGATCGCAGATGGCACCGCAAGACGAAGACCTGACGACCGGAGACGACCGCGCCGACGCCCAGAACACCGAGCAAGCGACAGAAGTGAGTCGTCGAGATTTCTTGAAGACGGTCGGCGTCAGTGGCCTGGCCACCACGATGGCCGGGACAGGCGTCGACGCGCTCGCCCAGGGACGGCAGCAGCAGGCCGGGCCGACCGGGCTCGCGCCGCTCGCCCGGGCCGTGGCAGACGCGCCGTATATGCCGATTCGGCGCGAAGTTGCCGACAACCTCGTGAAACGGGGCATCGTCGGGTATGCCGATCACCTCCGAATTCAACCGGGCGAAACCATCAAGTTCATGGTCAGCTCGGAGCTCCCTCGATATCGCGCGGATATCGTGCGGTTGATCCACGGCGACGCCAATCCAAAGGGACCCGGGATCAAGGAAGTGCTCGTCGAAACCAGCGCCAACCGGGAGTACGCCGGCAGACATCAGGATCTGCCGCTCGGCTCATACGCAACGGTTCCGGACAATCCGGCACTGAGGATCTCGGGCAGCTTTACCGTGACCGCATGGATCGCGCCGACGACCCAGCGGCTGGGCGCCGGGCAGGCGATGGGCGCCGAAGGGGTCGTGACGAAGTGGGCAGATGCGGAACGGGGCGGCTACGGGTTGTTCATCGACGAGTCCGGGCGGCTCGCGTTGTGGCTGAGCGAGCCGGGAGGGCGTGTCGAGAAGATCCACGCGGAGCCGCCGCTCCGGCCGTGGATTCCTGCCATTCCCGGAGTGAACCAACGCCCGCAGGGCGTCTCGACGTCATGGTATTTCGTTGCCGCGAGTTTTCATGCGGAGACAGGCAAAGTCGTTCTCTACCAGGATCCGCTCAGCCCATTTCCGTTCGATCACACGCGCGCCGTAACCGAACGCTCGACCGCCGTCAAGTCGATCGGGACGAACAACGTCCCGCTGCTCATCGCCGCCTGCTGGCAGTCTTCACACGTCCTCGGACGGTACTACAACGGAAAGATCGACAATCCGCGCATCTACGGTCGGGCGCTGACGGCCGGCGAGATCGAGTCCCTCGAGCGGGGCCGGTTCGACGACGAGCCAATCGCGTCGTGGGATTTTTCGCGGGACATTGAAACCGACTCGATTGTCGACACGTCGCCCCGTCAGCTGCACGGCCGGACAGTGAACCTTCCGATGCGTGCGGTGACGGGGCACAACTGGAATGCGTCGGAGATGGACTACACGCGCGCCCGCGACCAATACGGCGCGATCTACTTTCACGATGACGACATCGATGATGCAAGGTGGGACGTCGGATTCGAGCTCCGGGTGCCCGAGAACCTCCAGAGCGGACTGTATGCCGCGCGTTTGCGGACCGCCCCGCACGAAGACTACGTGCCGTTCGTCATCCGGCCGAAAAGGGGAGCGGCCCCGGCCAGGATCGCGCTGCTGATTCCGACGTTCAGCTATCTCGCGTACGGTGGCACCGGCACGAGCGCGTTCAGGCCGTTGAGCCTGTATTCCCGCCACAGCGACGGAAGCGGCGTGTGCTACTCCTCACGCCTCCGGCCAATCACGAATATGCGGCCCAAGATCGAGACGAACAACCCGTGGCAGTTCATGGCCGACACGCATCTCGTGGACTGGCTCGAACACAAAGGCTTTACCGTCGACTTTTACACCGACGAGGACCTGCATGTCGAAGGTGCCGCGCTTCTCGCTCCTTACAAGGCCGTCCTGACCGCCACGCACCCGGAGTATTACTCACTGCAGATGCTCAACGGGCTGCGCGGGTACCTGGAAAACGGCGGACGGCTGATGTATCTCGGAGGAAACGGCTTCTATTGGGTGACGCCGATGGACCCGACGGGCCGCTACATCGAAGTCCGCCGCCGGGATGGCACCGAGCACTGGCAGGGCGCGCCGGGTGAGCACTATCACAGCCTGACCGGCGAGCCGGGAGGGCTCTGGCGCTTCCGTGGCATGGCGCCGCAGCAGTTTGTCGGCGTCGGCTTCACGGCGCAGGGGTTCGATCGCAACTGCCCCTACAAACGGATGCCTGACAGCTTCGATGCGCGCGTGGCGTTCATTTTCGACGGTATCGCAAGCAACGAGCTGATCGGCAATCACCCGTCGCTGGTCCTCGGCTTCGGTGCGGCAGGATCCGAGCTCGACCGCGCGGACTTCGCCATCGGGACGCCGCCGCACACACTGGTCCTGGCATCGTCATTCGGCCATTCCGACGCGTATCAACACGTGGTCGAGCAAATCAATACGTCGAACGGCGCTCACCCTGGCGGCACCGACAACCCGCTGGTGCGTGCCGACATGGTCTATCTCGAATACCCGAAAGGCGGCGCCGTATTCTCGACGAGCGCAATCGCCTGGTGCGGCAGTCTTTCGTTCAACAGCTACGACAACAAGAGATAGGGCGCGGGCCGGGAGCAGCACGATGAGTGCAGTACAGGATGAGTTTTTTCGACGGTACGCTACATCACCGATGCACGTGCCGCGCCTCGAACGACTCCTGGCCGCCTACGGCGCTGGCGAGCCCGACGTCTTTGCCGCAACGTTCATCGGATGGGATCGCGAGTGTTCGGACGCGGAGGCTGCGCGTATCGTGACCGAGCTTCTCGCCGTGTTCGTGGACGAAAACGGCACGCTGGTGCGTCTCAGCGACGACGCGGTGCGCGGAGCCGTCCGGTGGATGGCCGGGTCCGCCGCGTTGCCTTCGGCTGAGCGCGCCCGCGCGCTGCGAACGCTTCTCTCGTCCACGACACCGGATGCCGTGCGGCAGACGACCCGTATCCTCGAAACCGCCGCGGCGATGGATGATGCCGCCGCGTTGGTCGCCGATCACCCGGGGGCGTGCTGACGCGCGATGGGCGGATGAGCGCAACACACGCTAATTCAGCTTGTACAGCTTTCGCGCGTTGTCGCGCAGTACCATGCGCGCGAGCTCCACGGCCCGATCGCGCGTGATGTTGTTGTCGCGGAGCATGTCGGTGAGCGCCATGCCGAGCGCCTCGCGGCCCGTCGCCGCGGCAATGAAGGCAGCCTCCTCCCATCCGAGCTCCTTCGATTGTGGATAGGCGTCGGTTGCGAAGAGCACCTTCTCCGGCACGTACTCGATCCACTTCCGGAGGACTCCGGATACGCTGCGAGCCGAGTTGAACGCGGTCTGCTCCGAGAAGTCGACGTACGCATTGGGCTTCGTGAGGAGCGGCGTCATCTCGTCGGTGAACGGCCATCCACCGTGAATCATCACAAAGGTGACCTGGCGCAGTGTGGGGTCGTCGAGCAGCGGCTCGAGCAGCAACGGATTGGCGCCCGCCACATTGAAATAGCCTCCGCCGCCGTGCGCGACGTGAATGTGGACCGCCAGGCCCAGCCGCCCGCACTCGCTGGCGATGAACCGGAAGATGTAATCCTGAAGGGCCTTGTAATCGCCAGCGCCGGTCGCATAGGCGTGATCCGCGTCCGCGCGCGTCGGATGCCCGACGTCAATCGACCGCAAGTACGCCATCTCGAATTTCTCGGCAACGGCTCCGGCCGCTCTGTGCCGCTCCAGCGTCGGGCGCACGACCGTGTCGAGGTAGCCGGCCAGCGTCGCCGGCCTGGTGGTCACCTGGCTCTCGGCGTAGTAGCGCTTCAACAGCTTTTCCTCGAGCGGGAAGAACGCCCGGTGATCGGGATGATGAATGAGCTGATCGTTGTTGAGCGGATACATCAACGCGTCGGCGAACGGCACCCAGACGAACCGCGCGGAAGGCAGGCCAGGGCCCATCGCGACGCGATTCGCGAGCATGATGTCGATGCCCAGGCGATCGAGGACCCAGCTGGCGTAATCCGACTGATGGGCGCGCATGGCCGCCGCTTTGTCGCCGTCGAACAGCAGTTTCCTCGCGGTGACCACGTCGGGCGACGTCGGTCGCTGACGAACCGGATCCGACTGCGCCTCCAGGTTGTCGACAGGCAGCGCGTCGAACTCATCGTCCGGCCGCTCGCCGGGGCTCGTTGGCCGCACCGGATGCGCGTGATGGTCGATGGCCCTGATGCGGGCGATCTCCTGAGCGATTTGCGCGTCCACGGCGGACGGCATCTCCCGGGCCGCCGAGCACGCGACGGTGACGGCCATCGCGACTGATACACAGGCACGTCTCATGGCGGTTCCATCTGTGATCGACTCATCGAGCTGACGCCGCTTTTTCCACGGCACTTCTACAGTAGAGTCAACTCCCTGTCCAATAACGAATGCTGATGAGACGATAACCGGCATGAGCGGGTGCACGCGCAGATAACTCAAGCCGACACGCGCGTGCAGGTCGTCTATCGGTAACGAAGACTCGCTCCCTCCGCCGAGGCTCGGTTTACTCGGCGGTTTGAGGCGAAGTTTCGTTACGGTTCAGGGTTGGTTATTCATTGAAGATAACGTGGTGATATAACCAGTGACCTTACCTCCAACTACGCCGTCGATGAACACGCCGATGAAGTTCGTGACGACGAGCCATGGCTGACCGGAGTTGATGAGACTCCGTTCAAAGAGTGCCGGGTCGAACACCGCAATCGCCACCAGGCGTGGGCTCACCGAACCGCATGACGGCGATGGCGCGCAACTATTGATCACCACACCGTGGTCGAACATCGCATCCGGATCGAGATTGATCAGGTCCGCAACACCCTGGACCGTCGGCCCGCTCAACATCCCCGACAGTGGTTGCAGCGAAGACCCCATGAGTACCGGCGTCTCATGGCACGTCGCGATCGCGGTTCGATAGGCATTTCCGCCCCCGCCGGCGGTGCCGATATCGATCGCGTAGAACCATCCCGCCTTCATGCCGTCGTGCGGGTCACCGATTTTCAGGGTGATCAAGCGCCCGGAATCGCTCCGAGTGAAGCCTGTGTAGCCAGTGTAGTCGCGGCTGTTGGGAGGGATGTACACGTCTGGGTCACTGAGCGCGTTGCCGTGGGAATCGACTGTTTGGAAGGTATCCCCGTCAGTCCAGTCGTGCGCAGGTGAATCGTCGTCGTGCCTTTCGGTCCACTTGTCGGGAATGGTCCAGGGTTTCAGGCAGATTGCGTTCTGAGCGGTGGCGTTCGTCGCCGCGCTGCACACAGCCAGTACGAGAACCACGAAGATCCGCACGCGCATGTGATGGCTCCTTGGTCATTGATGAAAGGCAGGATTTATCCCGGACCGCGCGACCGCGGATGAGCTTGCGGAGGCAAAGGACGAGCCAACTCAGAGACTCGCGAAATTGTTGATCCAGTCGCGAATTCCACGCACGACGTGTGTACGCACCGGCGCGAGACTGTAATCGATTCGACCAATTCGGCTTTCAGGAGATGCACCGTGATCAAGGATCTGCAGAGATCCTTCTGGCAAGAATCGCAGGTGCTTGCGGATCGCCGAGCACGAGCGGCGTCGTCTAACTGAAGGCTGGGTGCGGGCGACTCAACTAACTAAACTGCGACACAGCCGAGTTCTCCGGCGACCTGTTTCGTGAGGTACCAACGCCGATGCACGATTCACTGCGCGCGGATGCTGATGGAGCAATTGGAGTACAACCTGCTGTTCCGGTGGTTTGTCGGCCTGAACATGGATGACCCGGTCTGGGATCCGACGGTCTTCAGCAAGAATCGGGACCGGTTGCTGGCCGCAGACGTGGCGGCGCTGGTCTTCCTGTGTGCTGGACGTGGCCAAAGCGCTGGACTTGGTCTCGGACGAACACTTCACCGTCGATGGGACGTTGCTGGAGGCCTGGGCGAGTCTGAAGAGTTTCAAGAAGGAGGGACCCGACGATCCGTCGCCGCCCGCGGACGATCCTGGGAATCCGACGGTGGATTTTCACGGCGAGACCCGGACCAATGCCACGCATGCGTCGACGACGGATCCTGCCCCCTGTCTAGAAACTGTACGTTCCGCCAAATCGCGATACGCGTGGCGGCAGCACGCCGGTGCTGTAGCCGAACGTCGGCCCGGACGCGAACGTCAAGCCGGTGTCAGCGTTCGTGTTCAACACGTTGAAGATCTCGAAATTGACGCTAGCGCGGCCCTTCCCGAGCCGGAACACCTTACTGAGCCGCAGGTTCAGTACGTTTTCCGGCGCGGCACGCATAGAGCCGTACGGCTCTATGCGGAGTGTGACGGTGCTGAGCGACGTGAGCGACGGGCCGCCGTCGGGATCGGCCGCACGGAACTGGTAAGTCCGCTGCCCCAGAATACCGACCTTGCTCTGCAGATATGCTCCCACTTGGACCTGCGCCGGCAGCAGGTAGGTGGCGGTGACGTTACCAGCCCAGAACCAGGTTCGATCCAACGGGAACGGATCGTCGTTCGGGTTCACATCGTGAAGGGTCAACCATCGATAGTTCTTCGTGCCCCAGAAGGATCCGGTGGCTGACCAGCGATGCGCCAGCCGCTTGGTCAGCGAAACCTCGAACGAGTTGAAGTGGTCGGTTCGTCCGGGCGTCGCGTTCTGTCGCTGCACGCTCGAAAACGCCGCACCGCGGTACGCCGCATTGTAGTCGTAGATCGTCACCTTCCCGCCGTCATCGGAAGTGTTGAGCACGCCATCAGGCCCTGGATCACGCCGTGTAAGAGGAATGTCGTAAGCACTTCGCGGGCGATTGAGCTCAACGTCGGCGTAGCGGTCAGAAACTTTCCTGAAAACATACATCGTGCGGAAACCGACGTTCGGGGCGAGCTCTCGCTCGAACCCGGCCGTCATTTCGGTCGTGAGCGGCTCGCGCAGATCCGGTGCCGGAACGGCGGTGCCTCCGCCACTGAGACTTAGAAAGTCGGGCCCGTTGAGATTCAGGTTCGTCTCGCCGGGTGTGTAGTCGCCGTTCCCGTCGGAATCGCGCCAGCGGAACGTCGTCCTGCTGAGTGCATCTCGGTTGTACGCGAATCCAAAACTCGGTCCGATATTGACGTTGTAGAGACCGAAACTGGTTTTCACGACACTCTTACGATCGAGATTCCAGGCAAGACCGAGCCGAGGCACGGTGCGCACCCATGTTCTCAGATCCTGGTAAGAAAACGTTCCGCTCGGGAACACCGCCGGAAAATCCGGACTCCCGCCATACGTCTGCTTTGGAAGATACGCATGCTGCCGTTCCCACCGGACACCGAGATTGGCCGTCAATCTGTTGCTCACGCGCCAGGAGTCTTGTGCGTATGCTGCGTATATGTCTGCCCGGTTCGACGGTTTGAGCGGCAGATTGTCAATCACAATCTGCGTGGCTTGGCCCGCGTCAAATACCAACTGATAGTTGCCTTGCGGGCAGCGGCTCCACCGAGGCTGTAGCTCTGCCAATAAATCGTGTTGCCGAATTTCAACTCGTGATGCCCGCCGAGAAAGCGGTCATGGAGAAAATTGAGGTTGCTGTCGACTTGATACTTCCCTTCGGTCGAGTTCTCCGAATTCCAGTAGGCGCCGGTGGTGAGGCCTGTCGTCAAATCAGTCCTGCTTGGGTTTCCTTTGACGGCGTTCGCATTCGGCGAGCGAGGCGCCGAGTAGTCCGCGAACAGCCCTCCATAACCTGCCACCACATTCAGAAACATCCGACTCGTGAGACTGCTCTGAAGCTCGCCCTTATAGATCCAGCCCGGGTTCTTATAGTCGATGGTCGCCTCGAGTGGACGGAAACGGCCGGCACCCTGCTGGGGTTGAAGCTTTGTGCCTCTCTGGTACACACCGACCAGTTTGTTTGCGTTGTTAAGTTGGTACGAGAGCTTCGTCGTGTATTGCGTCAGGCCGTTTATGTAGTCTGCCAATGGCTCGTCGCCGGTCAAGTACTTCCCGTCCGCCCCAGGACCAGCCACAAATCCCAGAAGCCCCGTCGAGCGCTCCTGGCGACTCGTTCCGACGTAGAACCACAGTTTGTCTTTGGTGATCCGGCCACCCAAATCGCCGCTTGTTTCCCAGTAATACCGCAGCGGCGTCGTATCCGACACTTTCTGCGCGCGCAGCCGGTCGTCGAGGTTGGAGCTCTGCAGCTTCGGCCGCTGTCCGGCGGCTGTGTAGGTACCGTGTAGAGAGTTTGATCCTGATTTCAGCACGGTCGTCATCGAGATGCCCGGCGTGGACACTTCCGCCGTGTTGCCCGATGTTTTGATTTGCGCCTCTTCGACGGAGAAACTTGACATGTACACTCCGGTGCCCCCCTCGCCGGCATCGGTGGCGATGTTGATGCCCTCGATCTCGATCTTGGAAGCAGTCTGCACGCCGAAACTCATGAGGCTCTGCCGGTTGTTCATCTGGCTGTCGCCGACGTCGGGGGCTCCTGTGGCGTTCACACCTGGCGTCATCGCATACAACTGCTGGAAGCCGCGGCCAACCGGCAGAATCGCGATTTGATCTTTCGAAAGATTCGCGGCCGTGGTCGTCTTCGCAAAATCAACCACGGGGCTTTCACCGCTGACCGTCACTGACTCCTGGACTGTCCCGATCGTTAGTGGTGCGTCGACGCGCGCCTCAAAACCAACCGTCAGCCGCAGCTCCTCTCGGACCAAAGTGTTGAAACCAGATAATTCAAACTTGAGGCGATAGATCCCGGGCGGCAGCTCTCCGACACGATAGCTGCCGTCGGCCTGAGTCACGGCTACCGTCTCAGCCACCTGCAATGCGGGGCTCGTCAGCGTGACCGTCACGCCCGGAAGCGCGGCGCCTGTGGCATCACTAACCGTTCCACGGATGCTGCTGAGAGCACTTACCTGCGCGATCACTGGCATCGCATTTACGACGACGAACATTGAAGCAACCACCGCCCGGAGAAACGCGCAACGCGACCACACGAGAACTTGTAAATCCACCGTTGTCTCCTGTTGAAGCTGCCAATTTCATCCGTTCGCCGTTCATGGCTGGCGTCGGCTGATGCGTTAGCGCGATCATCGGTCTCCGCGGAGACCTGTGCGGCCAGCACTGTTCCATCGAGCCACGCTCCGCGACGCTTTCGGGCTGTTGTCCGGGGGCTTGGGGCGCAGTAATAGACCGAACCGCATTCTAGGGCTCCGCGACCGGCTCGAGCTTCAAGATTGCGCCGTTCCGCATATCGGTCGTCAGGTACACCAATCCATCTGGTCCCTGTCTCACATCGCGGATCCGCTGGCGCAGCTCGAGCAGCAACGCTTCACGGCGGCTTTCCAGCCCCCGTTCGTTGAAGACAATCCGTGACAACTGCGTTCCCGCGAGTCCGCCTACCAAGAGGTTCCCTTTCCACTGTGGAAACTTGTTGGCGGTGTAGAAGGCCATTCCCGAGATCGCAATCGAGGGCTTGTAGAACGTGACCGGTTCTTCCATGCCTGGCGCCGATGTGGGCGGTTGGACGTCGGGCGGCGGAAGACCGGATCTGATGCCGTCCGGGTCGGTCGTGTAGGCGCGGCCGTAGGTGACGACTGGCCAGCCATAGTTCAAGCCTCGCTTGATGATGTTGATCTCGTCGCCGCCCTGCGGGCCGTTATCGGTTTGCCACAGCTCGCCGGTCCCGGGGTGAACGGTCAGCCCGAGGGTGTTCCGAATGCCAAGTGCGTAAATCTCCGGCTTGTACCCGGGCCGGTCGACGAACGGATTGTCTTCGGGCGTGCTCCCATCTTCATTCAAACGTAGAACCTTGCCGGCGTGCTCGGCTGGGTCCTGCGCCCAGGACGCGAGGCTGACGAACGGTCCGCGTTCAGTGCCCGAAGAGAGTGGCGTCCCTATGGTCATATAAATCTTGCCATCGCGGCCGAACACGATGCGCGCGGCGCTGGGTCCATCTGTCCATGAGCTCGATGCGAAAATCTCGCGGACGTCGGCAAGCGAAGTGCCTCCGTCGAAGCGGCCGCGCACCAGAACTGCGGTTCTAAGGTTTGCGTTGCCGGGTCGCGGTTTCCAGTAGGTGACGTATACCAGCCGGTTTTCCGCAAAGCGCGGATGCAGAGCGATGTCCACGCCCGCGGTATCTCGACGTTCACTTGTGATGCCGAGAGGCAAACCTGTGATCGGCGCCGCGTCGAGGACGCCATTACGGATGATCCGGAGCGTGTTCCGGCTCTGCTCGGTCACGAGGATGTCGCCGCTTGGCAGAAAAGCGGGCGCCCACGGATAGACCAGCCCTTTGACGGCAGTAACCCGGATGGTCGCGGCCGCTGTCCTGAAAACCTGCGGTTTATCGAGCAGGGTCGCGGGACCGCTGGAAGGTGGCTGTTGAGCGCTGCCGGGCGGGGCCGCTAAGACAAGTGCGAGCGCCGCGATCGCCGCGGACGAATGCTTCACCCACATCGGTCGGGTCATGCTCAGCTCCTCGCGGGTGGCCGGCAGATCATCCAGTTGTGTCGGATTCTACCGCAGACAGAATGATGGCGTACGGTCATCGCACGCATGCGGGGCTGGACGGCGGCACGCCGGAACCGAGCACGCAGCCGGGCAGCGCCCGCGCGCGTGTCAGTTCGTATCGATGGCAGCCGCACTGTCGCCGCCTGTATCAGACGCCGATGGCGGCGTGACGTGCGTGCGACGGCTGGGCCTGGGCAAGTAGCGAAACTCGTGACGTGTCGACCGATTGAATGTACCGTGTGCCCGGTGGCTGAGTGAACCTGGGGACGGGTTCGGGCCGAGCCAGATAACGCCGGTTCTCAGAGTTTGCAGCCACAACTGAGAATTCGCCATCGACAACATTTCGAAAGCATGGTCGCGCCACTGGGGATCTAACGGCGGCTTTTGTGTCAACGGAATCACAACTTCGCGACGGCGAACCTTGCCACCACGGCTGCCCCCGTCTGTTGGACGAAGCCGATGTGCGCCCGCACCAGTCCTGTGCCGGCCAGCCTCTCTAATGCGTCGCGCGCGTATGCGCAAGCAGGTGTCGTTCTTCTCCTGACCTCGACGCCTGGTAGTCCAATGCACTACACTGATTAAGTGCCGGCCGCACTCGTCACGGTGGTCGGGACGCCGGAATTCATTCGGCGCGCCGGGAAACTGATGACGGAGGGCGAAAGAGAAGAACTCATCAGCTACAGGAGCAGAAAATCATGAGCAGGGCAAGCCACAGCATCCGCAGAGGTCTCGAGCAGGCGGTCACATACGCCCAGGGTCAGGCGAAGAAGGGCTATCGGGTTCATGTGCCCGCTCACGTTGATGTCAAGGCAATCCGCATGAAGCTGGGGCTGACGCAGCAGGCGTTTGCCGCGCGATTCGGCTTCAGCATCAATACGCTGCGTCACTGGGAGCAAGGAAAGCGGGAACCAGAAGGGCCAACGCGAGCGTACCTTCTGGTGATCGACCGCGCACCTCACGCGGTTCAAAAAGCTCTTCGCATCGCCTGACTGGCTGACGCGGATCGACTTGGCGCGGCGTCAGCGGCGCCGGCGGACGCCGTTCCAGGTAGCAGGGCCCGCGCAGGCGGCCCTTCGAGTTGTCCCGAATAGCGGCGTGCCGAAACCCGAAAACGGCCGATTCCATTGCCGAATCCCGCTCGCGAAACTGGATACGACTATCGGGTCTGCTCCGAACCCTCACGAGTTACCCAAATTTCGGCCCAGATCGCTCGATCGATGCGCATTTTCACCCACAGATTCTGCTGAAGACCCCGAAATAACACCGGTGGAGCGGCGGTTGCTCGCTGCGATCGGGGCGCGACAGGACAACGGGCTCAGGGTCGCGATGAGCATCATTCGGCCGGCGGCCGTACTACCAGCCGATCTGGCACAATGAGTCGGATGGGCAAGTGGCCGCTGCACCCGCTCGTCTACGAGATCAACACGGCGGTGTGGCTGACCTCGCTGAGCCGCACGTACGGCCGGCCGATCTCGCTCGGCGGAATCCCCCAGGCGGAACTCGAGCGCCTTGCTGAGCTCCGGTTCGACGGCGTGTGGTTGATGGGCGTCTGGCAGCGCAGCGCCGCCTCCCGGACGATTGCGCGCGCCGAGCCCGCCCTCCTCAGCGAGTACCGGCGCGCGCTGCCTGACGTTCGGCCCGACGACATCATCGGCTCGCCGTACGCGATCGCTGACTACACCGTCGACCCGCTGTTTGGCGGCGACCAGGAGCTCGCGGCACTGCGCCAGCGGCTGCGCGCGCTCAACCTGCGCCTGGTGCTTGATTTCGTCCCCAATCATCTCGCCCGCGATCACGCGTGGGTCGGCGCTCGTCCAGAATTCCTCGTGCAGGGGACTGCGGCCGAACTCCAGGCCCGGCCGAACGACTATTTCGAGGCTGGCGGACGCGTGTTCGCCCACGGCCGCGATCCAAATTTCGCTCCCTGGACCGACACGGTGCAAGTCGACTATCGCTGCGCGGCCGCCCGGCGCGCGATGACCCATCTCCTCGTCGCGCTCTCGGAACGATGCGACGGGTTGCGCTGCGACATGGCGATGCTCGTCACGGCCGATGTGTTCTGCCGGACGTGGGGCGGCCGGTTCGATCCGCCGGGCGCCGATTTCTGGCCCGACGCGATCCGTGGGATCAAGCGAGCGCATCCCGGCTTCCTCATGCTCGCCGAGGTGTACTGGGATCTGGAGTACGACCTCCAACAACAGGGGTTTGACTTCACGTACGACAAACGGCTGTACGACCGCTTTCAACGGCGCGACGATCCGGAGGCCGTCCGCCGCCACCTCGTCGCCGACATCGAATTCCAACGGCGGCTTGCGCGGTTCGTCGAGAATCATGACGAGCCGCGCGCGGCGGCCCAGTTCGGCCCTGAAGGCAGCAAGGCGGTCGCGGCGCTCGCGGTCACGCTCCCTGGACTGCGCCTTCTTCACCAAGGACAGCTCGACGGCTTCGAGACCCGCTGGCCGGTCCAACTGCGACGCGCGGTTCCGGAGCCGACGAACACCGATCTGCAGGCGTTCTACCAGCGGCTGCTGAACGCGGTCGATTCGGCCGTCTTCCATGAAGGCAGTTGGAAGCTGCTGGAGGCGCGCGCCGCCTGGTCGGGTAATCGCTCATGCTGGAACGCGGTCGCCCATCGCTGGGTGAAGGGTGAGGAGTTCGTGCTCGCCGTGTCGAATCTCTCGCCCGATCCGATGCAGTGCTACGTACCGCTGGAGCTGCCGGCACTGAGCGGGTGCACGTGGGAGCTGCGAGACCTGCTGAGCGAGGCGCGGTACGACCGCGAAGGGGACGGGTTGCTCCACCCCGGCCTGTATCTCGATATGCCGGCGTACGGCCGACACGTCTTCGCGTTTGCCTGAAGGCGCGGAACCCTGCCGATGGCGTGCGGCGCTGCGCGACCGTCATGCCGAACAAGACGATCTACGCGGTGGCCTGGTCGCCCGACGGACGCTGGCGCTTGGCGGCGGCAGGCAACGCGATCGGGAGCACAATCGGCTTCATTGCGGGCTCCCGTGAAGAGTACTCATGTGGCACGAAGACGATCGTTGGCGTCGGCGGCGACGCGACTTATCGTCACTCCGCGAAGCGCCACCCCCGACGAGGTACTGGCCCAGTAACGAAGATTCGCTGGCTCCGCCGAGGCTCGGTCCTACTCGGCGTTATGGCCGTGTCGTCAATGGCGGCGTGCGCGTTCAGTTTTGACGCGCGGGCGGGCTGAAATAGCTCGGCAGATCCTGCTTGGTGTCGCGGAGAATCTCGACGATCGCCGCGCGGTCCACGGCCGACAGTCGACGATACTTCTTGGCCTTCTCCTCGCCTGAAAGAATCTCCCACATGCGCCGGTAGATCGCGTCCCTGGCCTCGGCCGGGAGAGCGTCGAAGAGCGGCGAATAAATCATGTAGCTGCACGAGTACCGCATGAGGCGTCGTTTCAGTTCGAACTGCCGCAGCGAGCGGCCCTTCCGATCCCGTGGCCCTGCGCCGCGAACTTCTCCGCGAAGCGCGTCGAGCCCTGGATGGTGTCGGCCAATCCCGCCTCATCGACGAACAAGAGGTAATCGGCCACCTCTTTCGCAGCGTCGCGGAGGGGCACTGGAATGTCAGACGCGTTACCAGCGTCGGCCATCGGCGTCCGCTTCTCGTACGCGGCCACGCGCGCTTCCCACCCGATGCGGGTCATGAGAGACAGGGAGCTTAGCTTAGCGCATCAGCGGACCGTTATCAGATTACGCCGCAACCGCCAGCCGTCCCAGAAACTTGACGGGGTCGAACACCACGTTCGTCGTCCCATCGCGCAACGCCTGACGGAGCTCCAGCCGCACCTGACCGTCGCCGGTCAGGTGGAGCCGCTCCAGCCGTCCGCCGATGAACAATCGCTTCACCGTGACCCCTCTGCAGACTTTCGGGCGACATGCGCTGAGCGACGCGGACGTTGCTTTTCCCTTTTCTCATGACGAGGTGCCACGCCTGTCTGAGATGGGCATCCAGCACTTCGTCGTTGACTTGATCCAGCTCGACTCCGATCCATCCGCTGCTGCCGACATACGGCGGCCTGTAGTACACCTGCGGAGCCTCTTCGATCAGCGCTTCCTGCAGGCCCGGTGGCGCGGTTAGCCAGACGCCAACATGCCCGTCGCCGTGATGGTTGTTCGAAAACATGGCGAACACGCGCTTCTTCACGAAGAACGTGGGCTCGCCATGGGAAATCTTCTCCATCACGTCCGGCAACTCCAGACAGATTCTTCGCACGCGCTTGAGCTGCCGGGCGAACGGCTTCGCCTTCATTCTTTTCCGTGGCCTTTCTTCATCTTAGAAGGACTCGGGACCCACTGCGCATCGACGCGCGGTCTCGCCATCGACCTTGCCGCGGCTCGCACTATTCCGTGGGCGCTAGGCCGGCAGTGTAGCTCCCGGTCACATCCTTGATGCGACCCATGGCGTACGGCCCGGCGAAGCCCGCCAGGTTGCCAATCGAATTGATCAGTGCGATCCCGCCGGCCGCCGCGGCCCCCGAGAGGAAGGCTGCCGGAAATGTCCAGAACACAGGCAGGCAGCCGAAGATACCAAAGCCCGCGACGGACAACGCCACCATTTTCATCGTCGGGTCATTGAGCGCGGTCGAAATCGCGATCCCGGCGGACGCCACGAACAGCGGAAACGCGAGGTGGAACCGGCGTTCCAGCTTGCGGTCAGAACGGCGTCCCCACAACACGATGCTCACCAGTCCGGCAATATACGGCAGCGCCGCCACCAGCCCGGCCTGGAAGTTCGACACCCCGAACGCCTTCACGATCTGGGGCAGGAAGAAGCTCAACCCGTAGTTGGTCGCCACTGCGCCGAAATAGACGAGGCTGAGCGCCAGAACCTTCGGGTCCAACAGCGCCTGCGTCACGCTGTAGCGGCGCACCATCTCCCGCTGCCGCCGCTCCTGCTCCAGACGCGCCACCAGCCAGGCCCGCTCCTCCGGCTCCAGCCACGTCGCGTCGGCAGGCCGGTCGGTCAGAAAGAAGAACACGATCACGGACAGGATCAGCGCCGGCGCCGCTTCCAGGGTGAACAGCCATTGCCATCCCTTCATGTTCATGAATCCGTCCAGCCCCAGCAACAACCCGGACACGGGGGCACCGATCACAGTGGAAAGCGGGATCGCAGCCATGAAATACCCGACGATCCGTGCTCGGTAGACCGCCGGGAACCACAGCGTCAGGAAGAAGATGACGCCGGGGAAGAAGCCGGCCTCCGCGATGCCAAGCAGCACCCGCAGGACGTAGAAGCTCTTTTCCCCGACAATGAACGCCATGCCGCCTGAGAGCACGCCCCAGGTAAACATGATCCGCGCGATCCATCTTCGCGCGCCGACGCGTTCCAGGAACAGGTTCGACGGCACCTCGAAGAGGAAGTATGCGAGAAAGAAGATGCCGGCCCCGAAGCCGAACGCGGATGCGGAAAGACCGAGGTCCTTGTTCATGGTCAACGCGGCGAAGCTGACGTTGACTCGGTCGAGATACGCGACGAAGAAGCACACGATCAGGAAAGGCACCAGGCGTGTCGTCACCTTCGCGATGGTACGATGTTCCAACGGCTCCATGAGTGTCCCTGTCAACGAAGGCGCTCGACCATGAATTGTCGAACGATGCGCGCCTGCGAGCAGTGCCGTGGCGAGACGACTGCCCAGAAACCCTGCAGCTCCTGTGACGATTATCTTCTAAGGGAACATGAACCCGACCGCGGGTTTCAGGATGGCTCGCGCCCCGCTTGGGACTGCAGTGTCGATGCCGCAGCGAATGGGCGCCGGGTCCGTCAAAAACGAAGCGCCTTCCGGACGGCGTTCACTCCATTGTTGACGGCGCGTTGGATCGGCGAAGATGAACCTGACCGCAGGCTCGCTCTGATTTCGACGGTCTGTCGCGGCAGCACCTGAATGCGGCGCACGTCGGCCTCGTAGCGCGGGTGACTGACGCGCACGATGTAGACGCCCTCCCTCAGCTCCTTCGTCGCCTGACCTGTCGAGTCCGGCGTCAGCGTCGCCACAATCGCGTTCTGCGTCGTGAGGACTTCAATGGTCGCATCGCTGACGCTTCGGCGAGAGCCCGCGGCCTGCACGATCGCCACGAGTTCCCCCGTGTTTGACGGACGAGCAAATTGCACCAGCGAGAACGCCGCACCCACGAGCGAAGCGATCGCGGCCATCGTACCGACGATCGCCTGAAAACGCGAAAGCGTCACACCGCGCATGACGCTTCTACACGTTGTCCAGCGCGGTTTCGGAGCCGATGGCGTCGCGGATGTGTGGGTTTCGTCTGGCATCGAATGGTTTCCGACGTGTTCGTGGAGTTTCAACATTCGGACCAGCGCCCGCCCCGCCGTACAGGTGCACAGTTTTGGCCGTTAGCAAGCGAGGGGCCACGGCGCGGCGGCGGACACGGTGTCATTTTCGCAAGTGGTCATTCAAAAATCGCAGGGACGCGTCCATATCGGCAGTCTACGCACGGTGTAACGCCAGCTTTGCCATCTCGTTGCCGAGTGTCGACGTGCGTATTTCGTATCCCGGCTTGCTGTGGAGGTCGTCGGTCCGGGCGGCCGCGGCGAAGACATCTGGCTGGCATCAAAGCATTGGGGGACACGCGAGTGACACCCGCCGCCCCCAATCTCAGGCCCCCTGCGTCACCGTCTCCACGGCGAAGAGCGCGGCGAACCGCCCTTTTTGCGCCTGCAATTCGAGGAACGATCCCTGCTCGACAATGCGCGCCCCGTCGAGCACGATGATTCGGTCCGCCTTCCGCGCCAGATCGAGCCGATGGGTAATCACGATTGTGCTGCGCCCTCGCATCACGCGCTCGTATCCTTCGACGATCCGGCGTTCGGAGACAGGATCGAGCGCCGCGGATGGTTCGTCGAGGATGAGGACCGCCGGATCCGCCAGGAACGCCCTCGCGGTCGCCAGACGCTGACGTTCGCCGACCGACAGCGCCGCGCCGCGCTCGCCGACGATCGTGTCGAACTGCTGTGGCAATCCACCGATGAAGCCTTCGAGCGCCGCCTCTCGCGCAGCCGTCACCACCTCGGCGTCCGACGCATCGGGCCGCGCGTAGCGGATGTTCTCGGCGACCGACGCGTGCAGGATGACCGGCTGCTGATCGACGAGCGCCACGTGCCGCCGCAAATCCGTCAGATCGACAGACCGCAGGTCGTGGCCGTCCAGACGGACGACGCCGCTGTCCGGATCGACCAGCCGCAGCAGCAGATCGGCGATGGTCGACTTGCCGCTGCCGCTCGCGCCGACGATGGCCAGCACTTCGCCGGCGCGGATGGTGAACGACAGCTGCTCCAGCACCGGCGTGCCGCGATCGAACGAGAGGCTGACGTTCTCGAAAGAGATATCGCCGCCGACCGACGGCAATCGAACGGGCGACGCGGGCGCCTCCACTTCGACGGGCACGTCGAGGATCTCCGACACGCGGCGAAGCGAGACGCGCGCCGTGGCCAGATTGGCGTAGAGGCCCATGAGCGCCTGCATCGGCGGCAGAAACCGCATCTGGCACGCCATGTAGGCGACGAACGTGCCGAGGCTCAACGAGCCGCGAATCACTTCGAGGCCGCCGTACAGAAACACCGCGCCGGTCCCCGCGGTGAGAATCAGCCCCGGCAGGCCGCCCGAGAGGTACGTGAGGAGCTGCATCGACATCAGCGCCCGCACGAACGCGAGGTTCTTGTCGCGGAATCGCTCGACTTCGCGCTCCTGCGCGTTCGAAGCGACCACGAGCCGCACACCCTGAATGGTCTCGATGAGGAAGCTGCCGATGTCGGCGCTCCGCTCCCGGAGCATCGTCACGTGCCCCTCGAGACGCTTTTGATATCGAGCGAGCGCCCAGATGCCGAACGGCGCGGTCGTTGCGCTGATGAGGAACAGCCGCGCATCGAGCCAGATGAGCATGCCGACGGTGCCCACGAGGAACAGCACGTTCCCGAACCACGCGAGCGCCGTCTCGGCCGCGATCCGCTGGATCTCCCCGATGTCGTTGTTGATCCGCGACATGATGTCGCCGAGCCGCGTGCGGGCGTAGAAGCGCGGCGACAGGCGATGCAGATGCCGGTACATCACCAGCCGCATGTCGAACAGGATGTCGGCCGACACGCGCGTGTAGCGAAGACCGCTCGCGACGTTCAGGACGAAGCTCACGATCGAGATCAAGGCAAACAGGCCGACGATGCGCACGAGGCGGCCGGCGTCGCGGCCGAGGAGCGCGCCGTCGAACACGTCGCGCGAGAGCAGCGGCAGGTACAGCGACACCGCGGTGCTGGCGAGGCTCAGCGCCATCACCAGCGCCAGACGGCGCCAGTACGGGACGATCAGGGCAATTGCGCGCCGGAGGTCGCGGTCAATCACGGGGGGCAGAATTAAGAATTTGGAATTTGGAATTTGGAATTTGGAATTTGGAATTTGGAATTTGGAATTTGGAATTCGTGTGCAATCGTGCCACGAATTCCTCATTCCGAATTCTTAATTCTTAATTCTGTCTACTTGCCGGGAGATGGAACCGTCGCCGCTGCCGGCGGCGTCGGGAGGACGAACAGCTCGGCGGTCATGTCGCCGTCGAGTGTGATCGTCCGCAGGTGCTGATAGGTCTCGGCGTCCCACAGGTCGATCGTGTTCCCCGCGTTGTAGATGTACAGAACCTTGCCGTTCGAGCTCGTCTTGAGGGACATGCGGGGCCGGCCCGCGAATTCCGTGCGTCCCGCGAGCTTGCGGTGCTCGAGATCGAACTTCCAGAACTCGAACCGGCCGATGTCCTGGAACAGCCCGTAGCCGACCTTTCGGCCCGGCGCCATCGTGAAGCTGAGCGGCGAGGTCGGGCCCAGCGTGTAGAAGTCCACCGTCTTCGCGGACAGGTTGACGCGCCCGATTCCCATGATCCGCCGGTGCTGCACGGGATCGGAGACGTTGAAGATGCCCGTGTAGTAGCCGGGCTCGTCGTTGAGGATGTCGCTCGATCCAAACTCGAGGCGGCCGAATCCTTCCTCGATCGGCTTCGAGAGCTCCCACTTGTCGACCTGGGCGAATTTGTCGGTGTCGTAAATCAGCACGTCCTGGTCGGTGAACAGGTACATCAGCTTGCCGTCCGGCGCAAACTGAATCTGGATGTTCTGGCGTTCCTCGCCGTTCGGCCAGGGGATCGTGCGGACGACCTTGTGCTCCTTCAGGTCGTACTGCATGAGCGTCGGCGCACCGATCTCGAACCGGTCGACGAGCTTGGTCGCCGACGCCGTGAGGATCATCACGAAGCGGTGGAGCGGATCCGGCTCGATGCTTCTGATCCTCACCTTCTTTGCGCCCTCGCTCAGCGTGAAGGTGTCGACCGTGGATCGCGACGCGATGTCGAGGATCTCGACCTTTTCCATCCCGGCTTCGATCGTGTAGAAGCGCTTGCGGTCGCGGGAGATCGTCGTCCGGCGTGGAATGCCGGACTTGAACGGGATCGACCCGACGATTTTCTCGGTCGCTTCGTCGATGATCCAGAACTTGTCCGGGTACGTCCCGACAATCAGCGTGCCGTTGCCCGCCACGACTTTGGGCTTGTCGGCCGCGTACACCGTCACCCATAAGGCCACGAGCGCGAGCCCGATCGACGCGAAGCGGGCGGGCCGCAGGCGAGAGAGCATGGCTGTCATAGTAAGAATCTCAGGGGAACACGAGGTCGAGCTTGCGCCAGTCCTTCTGGGCCGCGGCACACTTGCTGGTCCAGTTCGGCGCGTGATTGAGCTGGTCCGGCACCTGGGCCGGCCAGTAGCAGCCGATATGGCAATCGAACAGATCCCGTTCGACCGGCTGGCACAATCCGGCGGTCCCGCCGGCGCGGTCCGCTTCCCAACCGGGCGAAAACACGAGCGAGCAGCCGATCGGGAAGTGCGGTCCTGCGCCGCCGGTGGGCTGCTGTGGCGTCCGCTGCAGGGCCACGACGTCGCTCTGCGTGGCGCGCTCCACACGCTGCGCCTTGCCGTTCACAGCCTTGAGATGCTTCATGCGTCTTCTCCTCAACTCACCCGTTCGGCCGCCATCGGCTCGTCGAACTGCGCGAGAAACGCCGGATTCCTCTCGGAAAGCTCACCGTAGATCTGCAGGCACACGTCGGTCCAGCCGCGGATCCAGTCGCAGTAATGCAGGTTCGGCCGTGTCGTCTCGCCGTACCGCGTATGGGCTTCGTGGTAGCAGCCGCCCGCGCAGAGCGGCCTGGCCCAGCACGTGCTGCAGTCGGTTTTGTTCGCGATGTGATGCTTCTCGAGGAACGCGTGCTGCGCGTTCCGGTCGATGCCGTCGGCCACTGTCCCCAGTTTGTGCGCGTCGGAGCCGGCGAAGCGGTGACACAGGGCGACATCGCCGTCGGTCGCGACGCCCATGAGCCCGAGCCCTGCCCCGCACGGAAACGCCTTGCTCATGCCTTTGTGGATCTCCTCCAGCGTCTCCTTGACGTTCGAGAAGCCGTGATGCCGGTTCTCGACCGAGCACTCGAGGAACTCGTAGGCGAGATCCCGGAACTGGCCCAGCATGTCGTCGTAGCCCTGCTCAGAAATGGCGTGACCGCGGCCCGGCGACGTCGTCACCGGTGCAAAGCCGACCTCCCAGAAACCGATCTCCTCGGTGAGATGACGGTAGATCCGTTTGATGTCGAGCGGCCCCGAGGTGAGCGTGACGCGCGCGCCGATTGGCCGGCTCCGGTGCTTTTTGAGGAGCTCGCGGATTTTCGGGGCGACCACGTCGTAGCTGCCCGTACCGTTGTGGAAGACGCGGAACTTGTCCTGCACCTCGCGCGGACCGTCGATGGAGATGGTGACGCCGACGCGGTTCTCGGCGAGGAACTCGATGATCTCCGGCTTCAGCAGTGTGCCGTTGGTCGTGAGGCTGAAGTCCACGTCCTTGCCCAGCTCGGCGCCGCGCTGTCGCGCGTACGCGATCGTCTTCTTCAGAACCGGGAAGTTGAGCAGCGTCTCGCCGCCAAAGAAGGTGATGTGCGCCACCTTGTTGTCGCCAGATTCCTTGAGCATGAACTCCACGCTCTGCCGCGCGGTTTCCTCGCTCATGAACTTCGGCTTCCTGCCATTTTCCGTGTCGACGAT
>QHWJ01000440.1 GCA_003222535.1 Acidobacteriota bacterium
CACCTCGAAGATCGCAGACACCATGTCGACGAGCGTATCAGTGCCGCTATATTTGAAGATCGCCAGCACCGGCGACAGCTTCTCGCTCGAGAACCGGTGCACCTTGCCGATCTTGTCCTCCTTCACGATGATGAACGACTTGCCCTCGGGAAGCTGGAAGCCGGCTTTCTCAGCGATCAGGGCCGCCGGCCGGGCGACCGTATCGAGCGTGCGCCGCCCGTCGCGGTCCCACATGACCGCCTCGAGCCTCCGCTTCTCGTCGGCGCTCGTGAGGTAGCCGCCTTCTTTCTGCAGCGCGTCGAGAAACCGGTTGTAAACATTCGCCTCGACGAGCAAGTTGCCGTCACACGAGCATCCGGACCCATGGTTCTGCGTCTTACTGATCCGCGTGCTCTTTGCGGCGTCGGCAACATCGGCCGTCTCGTCGATCACGACCGTCGCGTTGCCAGCCCCGCCGCCGTACGCCGGCTTGCCCGAGCCGTACGCGGCCTTCACCATTCCGGCGCCGCCGGTCGCGATCGTCAGATCGCAGATCGCCATGAGCTCCTGCGCGAGCGGAATGCTCGGCGTCGCGAGGCATTGCACCAGATCTTCGGGCGCGCCCTGCTTCTTCAACGCGGTGCGAAGCACGCGCGTGATCTCGAGCGCCGTCTTCCGGCTGAGCGGATGCGGCGAGAAGATCACCGCGTCCCGGCATTTCACGGCATTGATGGTCATGTTGACCATCGTCACCAGTGGGTTGGTGACCGGCAGCACGCCGGCGATCACACCGGCCGGTTTCGCATACTTGACGATGCCTTTTTCCGGCAGATCCTCGATGATGCCGACGCTCTTGGTGCGGAGCGCATCGCGCAGGATGCCCAGAATCTTCCAACGACGGGCGGGTACGCCCTCGGCGCTGCCCATCCCGCTCTCGTCGACGCTCATGCGCGTCAGCCGGCCGAACGTCTGCTCGTTCGCCGTCGCCCACGCGACGGCGCGGCACAGCCGATCAACCGTCGCCTGGTCGTAGCCATCGACGGACCTCATCGCGGCGCGGGCGCGATTCAGATGCTCCTGCGCCGCCGCCTTTTCTTCAGCTGTGACTGCTCTTCCCGGTTGAATGTTCATGACGTTTGTTCCTGCTCGGATTTGATGGCGAGTTCTAGTCGTTGCCCGTTACCAGAAAGTCGGCAATATCCCAATAGCCCGTCCTCGGCATCGGCACGTCTCCACGCGTGCGCACCTCGAGCAGGTACGGCACGTTCGCTGCAAACGCCTTCGTTAGCGCCGCCTCAAGCTCGCCCGGCTCCTCGACACGGGCGCCCTGCATGCCGAACGATTGCGCGAGCTGCACGAAGTCGGGGTTGTACGGTGCGCCGTCCGGCGTCGTAAATTCGGTCCCGTACGTGTTCTTGAAGTATGTGGTGCCGACGCTTCGAATCGTCGCGAAACAGAAATTGTTGAATAGCACCCAGACGACCGGAATGCCAAGTTCGACCGCGGTCGTGAGCGCTCCGACGACGGACAGCAGTCCGCCGTCGCCGACGAGGCCAATCACCATTCGATCGGGCGCGCCCAGCTTCGCTCCGATTGCTGCCGCCGGCGAGAAACCCATGGTCGCCAGGCCGCCGCTGGTAATGAACGAGCGTGGGGTACGGCTGAGGATCTGCTGGCCAGCCCCGTTCTTATTCCAACCAACGTCGGTGACGAAGATCGCGTCTTGCGGCGCGGCCTCCGACAACTGCTTCAGCAAGCGCGCCGGATGGATCGGCTTGCCCTCGTCGGTCTGCGTGTCCGCGACCTCCTTTGCCCAGTCGCGCTTGCGCTGCGCGACCCGTCCGGCGGCGGCCTCGCGCGTGGACGGCGGACGGTCATTCAGCTGCACGATCAGCTCGCGCAGCGTCGCCTTCGCGTCACCGACAATGCCGACTGTGACGGGGTAGATTTTGCCAATCTCCTGTGGGTCGATATCGATTTGAATCACGCGCGCTGGCGGGATGTTGAACGTGATCCCCGGCTTCCACGAGCTGCAGTCGGCCTCGCCGAAGCCCGTACCTATCGCTAAGACGACGTCGGACTCCCGCGTCGTCTCGTTCGCCGCCCGCGTACCCCAGATGCCCGACATCCCGAGCGCCAGCGGATGATCTTCCGGAAACGCGCCCTTTCCCATCAGAGTGGTCGCGACCGGCACGTCGGCGATTTCCGCCAGCTCACGCAGTTCTTCCGTCGCTTCGGACAGGAGCCCACCGTTCCCCGCGAAGATGATCGGCTTCGTAGCCGTCGCGAGCACCTCCGCGGCTT
>QHWJ01000441.1 GCA_003222535.1 Acidobacteriota bacterium
CTCGATTCTACTCGCGGCGGGGATCCCTATCGTCGAGCATCTGTGCGGCCTGCACCAGTTGCCCGACGCCGGCTTCCGGTTCTACGCGGTTCCGCCGCGCGTAAAGGGGATGGGGAGCTTTCCGGTGCGGGCGTTTGCCGTTCTGGAGGAGTGACAGCAAGGGAACAGCATACCGACACCGCTAGCGACAACAGTGAGGGCCCGGCGCGTTGCCGGGCCCTCGACTGTTACCAGTTCAGCGGCTCGATGCTACGGGAAGTTCGGGTTGTTCTGCTTCTCGACGTCCGGCAGGGGCAGGCACAACTGTGTGCCGTAGACACCGCCGCCCTGATACTGGGTTCCCGCCGCGGGGCTCGGGGTCTTGCCGAACCGGACCAAGTCGAACAGGTGCTGCCCTTCCAGGAACAGCTCGCGCCGCCGCTGGTCGAACAGCGAGTCCGACGCCGTCGCCGAGTCGGGGCTGGTGATCGCGCCCTGACCGCCGCGCGCCCGGAAGCTGTTGATGATGCTGTCTGCGGCCGCGAAGGTGCCTTCCCGGATGTCGGCTTCTGCAATGATGAGCCTGGCCTCGTCTCCGGACGCGAGCCGGATCGGACTGGACATCGAGGGAAACTTCTTCTGGAAGAACAAGGGGATGCCGGTGACGCTGCTGCGGTTCTTGTTGCCGATCGGCACGCGAGGGTCGTTCATCCTCACGTACACCGAATCGATCGACGTGTTGTCGAACGTCGTGTCGCTCTCCTGCCACACGCGGTTGTTGCGACGCGCGTTGATCCCCGAAGCGCTGACCAACTTCACGTACGCGGCGGGGACGAGCAGCGCGTCCGCCCGCGCGAGGGCCGGTTGCCCGAGGTCGAGGTAAGCGCGGGCTCGCCCCACCCGAGCCATGTTGACGATGTCGGAATTGCCGCCAGCGATCGCATCGCTGAACGCAGCTACCGCGAGCTTGAACACGCTGTCGCGCGAGATCTCGCGCCCGTACACGATCTCACGGTTGGCGTCGAGGCCCGACACGACCATCGTGCAGAAGCCCTCGCCGAGGAAAACGAGGCTGTACGCCTCATAGGCCGAGACGGTGGCGATGAGGCTGTCACGCGCCGGCACTTGAGCGACAGTCCAGCCATTCAGCAGGGAGAGGACGTTCGCCGCCGAGAACCGGGCGGTTTGCATGGGGGAGTAGACGCCGAGCCCGACACAATCGTTAACGGCGTAACGGCGGTCGCTCGAGAGCATCGTCCGCAGCTCGTACGGGTAGCGGTCCGCGGTTTGTGTGGCATCCTTCAGCTCGTCGGTGATCAAGCCGCTCATCGCGGCGTACGCGCCGGCGGCGCACTCGAAGTCTCCGATTGCGCTGTTCACGAGCAGCCCTGCGTTCGCGGGTACTTCGAGGCTACCCGCCGGGATGTTGCTCGGTGTCTGGACTTGGAGCGCGTTGTTGAACAGGTCGCACCCGGCGGCCACGAGCCCCACGAGCACGACCATCGCTGTGTGTCTCATTGGTCCGCCTTTCAAAAAGCCAGGTTGACGGTGAAAATCCATTGGGTCAGCTGCGGCAAGTCGGCCTGCTCCCATTGGCTGAAATTGCCCCCGCGACTGCCGCCGAGGAACATCGCTTCCGGGTCGAGGCCGGTGTAGCCGGTCCATGTGTGCAGGTTCCGTCCGGCAAGTGACACGGTCGCCTGGCTCGCGCGCAGCGCAGTCGCCCAGGCGTCCGGGAGCGTGTAGACGACTGAGACCTCCCGCAGCTTCATGAAGCGGGCGTCGGAGATCAGGAAATCGACGAGGCTGCGGTTCGACTGAATCCCCGCGATGCGTTTCGGGTCGAACTCGAGTGGGAAGAAGTTCTCGCGGCAGACTTGGCCGAAGAACGTGCAGCGGACTCGCGTCGTGCCGTCGAGCTTCCGATAGCCCGTCTTGAAGTCGAGCAGGCCGTACACGCGCAGGCGGTTCCACAGCGTCAGCGTGGTGGAGAACCCTCCCTCGAAGCTCGGCGTCGTGCGGCCGATGAACACGCTTGGGGCGCTCGCGCACGGCATGGATCCGCCCTTGCCGTCGTCACACAGGATGTTGATCGCCTGCCCGGTCAGGGAGTCGAACTGGGCGCT
>QHWJ01000442.1 GCA_003222535.1 Acidobacteriota bacterium
ACCGGATCAAGGAAGGGTCGATCGCCGCGCGGTTCGGTGCGTGCGTCACCGCGATCCGGCCGACGTCGATCGTTCTGCAGGAGTGCCGCGAGGCGCGAGCCGCAGAGGGAGCGCGAGCGCCAGGGGAAGCAGACCGCACGGTTCGCGGACCGGCGGAGGAGCTGCCCGCGGACGCGGTGTATCTGTTGACCGGCTATCGAGCCGACGCCGATCTGTTGTGCCGCGCGGGCGTCGCGCTGAACGATCGCGAGGCGCCCGTCCACGATCCCGAGACATTTGAAACGAACGTGCCGGGGTTGTTCGTCGCGGGCGGCGCCATCGCCGGCGTGGACACCGGGACGATCTTCATCGAGAACGGGCGCTTCCACGGCGAAAAGATCGTCGAGGTCATCGCGCGCCGCGGATAGCGCAATGTCTGCGCGACATTCAATTTATTGGGCGAGCGGGCGCCTCACCGGTCATTAAGCCCAAAAACCCGTCCTCGAGCTCTCAACGCGGCACTAGAATACGCGCCAGTCATCCCGGCATCGAAAAGGGGCCGAACCCCTTGTTCTGAAGCATAAAAAAGGGGTACGGCCCCTTTTCGCTCGCGAGGCCATCATGCGTTGCAGGTGGGTCGAGATCGGCGTGCTCGGTCTCGTGACCGTGCTCACGGGGGCGCAGGCGCCGCCACCGGCGTCGATCGACGTCACCGTCCACGAAGGCACCTCGATGTCCGTGGCCGTGTCGCCCGACGGCCGTACGCTCGCCGTCGATCTGCAGGGCAGCATCTGGACGCTGCCGGCCGCCGGCGGTCCTGCCACACGCATCACCGATATTTACAACGACGCTCGTCAGCCGACCTGGTCGCCCGACGGCAAGTGGATCAGCTTCTTCGCGTACCGTGACGGTGGATACGACATCTGGACTGTCGCGCCCGACGGATCGAATCAGCACAAGCTGACCTGGGGACCCTTCGACGATCGCGAGCCGATCTGGTCGCACGACGGCACGCGCATCGCGTTTTCGTCCGACCGCGGCAACGCGCTCGGCAGCGACTACAACATCTGGATGCTGGACACCCGGACGGGCGGCCTCCGTCAGCTGACGAAGGCTCCGTCCGACGACTACATGCCATCCTGGTCGCCTGACGACAAGGAGATCGCGTTCGCGTCGGCGCGCGAGGACGGACAGTCGGTGTGGGCGGTGAACGTCGCGGACGGCAGCGAGCGCAAGGTCTCGAGTGCGGCCGGGCGCGTGGACGCGCCGTCGTGGGGACCGAACGGTCAGATCGTGTACCACGTGACCACCGGAGGCGGTCGCGGCGGCGGGGGAGGCGCCGAAGGATCGCGCTACGAGATTGCCGGCAGGCCGCTGACCGGAAGCGAGAACGTCTTCGCGTTCCGCGCGTCATGGGCCGCTTCGTCTGACTTCTTCTACGTCTCGGACGGCAAGATCCGGAAGCGGAGCGCGGGCGGCGGCAGCCCGCAGACCGTCGAGTTCGCCGCGACGCTGCAGGTGACGCGGGCGGACACGGCATACACGCACCGCAAGCGCGACTTCACGTCCACCTCTCCCCGCCAGGTCCTCGGCGTCGTCCGGCCGGTGATCTCGCCCGACGGCAAGCAGATCGCGTTCGCAGCGGTGGGCGACATCTATGTCATGCCGGTGGGCGGCAAGCCGGAGAACATCACCAGGGATCGGGCGCTCGACACCGATCCGTCGTGGTCGCCCGACGGCACCGAGCTCGTGTACTCGTCGGACAAGGACAGCGAGCATCTGCAGCTCTGGATCCGCGACATGCGCACGGGCCAGAGTCGTCGCGTCACGCACCTGACGACGCAGCCGCAGGGGGCGACGTGGTCGCCGGACGGAAAACGGATCGCCTTCTTCAACGTGGACGGCATGTGGCGGGTCGCGCAGATGTCGGTCCTCGACGTCGCGAGCGGCACCGTGACGAAAGTGCACGACACGCTTGCTCAGCCGGGCACGCCGACCTGGTCGCCGGACGGAAAGCGGATCGCGCTGGCCGAGGTGGCGCCGTTCACCCGGCGTTTCCGCGAAGGTACCAACCAGGTATTGACGATCGCTGCAGATGTAGGGCGACCCTTTCAGGGTCGCCCGGGTGCCGAGCCTGAAAGGCTCGCCCTACGCGGGGCCGGCAATATCGCCGGGGCCGGCACCCCTCAAAGGGGTGTCCTACGACCGGACAACGATGGCGACAAATGGTACGCACCCGTGCCGGCTCTCTCCATCGACTCTCGCGGCGGCTGCGGCCCGGTATGGTCGCCCGACGGGACGAAGATGGCGGCGATCTATGAAGGTGTGCTCGCGGTGTGGCCGGTCTCCACAGCGGGCGAGCCGCTCGGTCCGCCTCGCCGCATCACGACGGAGAGCGCGCACGCTCCGAGCTGGGCGGGCGACTCCAGGCACATCCTGTATCAGTCGATCGACAAACTGCGGATCATCGACGTCGAGACGGGCGAGGTCCGCACGGTCCCGCTCGATCTGAAGTACACGCCCGCCATCCCGAAGGGCCGCATCATCGTGCACGCCGGCAAGCTCGTGGACATGAAGAGCCCGACGGTGCGCT
>QHWJ01000240.1 GCA_003222535.1 Acidobacteriota bacterium
GTTCATTGCCTGGAGCATTCGGCAGCGGCAGGCTGGATCGTACGTCTGTTTCGCTGTGACGATCGACAGCACGGACACGGCGATCGGGATCTTCCAGCTCCGCGAGCTCGAGAGCGGTTTCGGCACCGCGGAATGGGGATTTGCGATCGGATCAGCGTATTGGGGGACTGGCGTATTCACGAAAGGAGCCAAGCTGGTGTTGAAGTTCGCATTTGAAGAAGTCGGCGTTCATCGGCTGGAAGCCCGCGCTGTCGTTCAGAACGGCCGCGGCAACGGCGCTCTGAAGAAGATCGGCGCGGTACAGGAAGGCCTTCTCCGGAAGTCCTTCGAGAAAAACGGCGAGCGTCTCGATCAGGCGCTCTGGACGATTCTCGCAGAGGACTGGAAGGCAGTGAACACCCCGGGAGTGATCCTTCACTAACACAACACAGATCTGACGGTCATGACAGGCGAGGGCAGGATCGGCCGCAAGGCCGGCCCTGCCCTTCGTCTTTTCCGGCGAGCTGCGCGCGGCCTTAGTACAGAATTTCGTAATTACGCGGACGTATTGATTTGGACAAGCCACGGAGACGCTGAGACACAGAGGCGCTCGACGCGGGCGGCCTGCACCGCAGGCCGAGCCTTGAGGCGCGCCGACCGCAAACGAACGACCGAGCCACGGTCCAGTGGTAGGATGCCGACGTGCGTATGGCACCGAGAGCGACGTCCGAGTCCCGCATCGTTTTACGGGTTCCACGTTCCGCGTACGTTGTGCCGCTGCTTCTCCTGTCTGCGGGCGTCGCCCGCGGCGAGGTCGCGCGCGTCGAGATTGCCAGACGCGCCGACGTGGGCGCGTCAGGATACGAGAAGATTGTCGGGAGGATCCACTTCGCGGTCGATCCCCAAGATCCGCACAACCGGATCGTCGTGGATCTCGAGAAGGCGCCGGTCAATCGGTCAGGCCGCGTCGAGTTCTCATCAGATCTGTACATCCTGAGTCCGAAGGCGCCGCGCGGGAACGGCGCGGCGCTGGTGGAGGTGCTCAACCGCGGCCGCAAGCTCATGCTCGAAGGATTCAACCGCAGTGTGTCGCCCGATCCCGAGGCTGAATCGGAGCTGGGCGACGGGTTTCTCATGCGGTTTGGGTACACCCTGGTCTGGGTCGGTTGGGAATTCGATCTGGACGACCAGCCGCCGGCGATGCGGATCCAGGTGCCGATCGCGACCGATCGCGGCACGGCGATCACCGGAGTCGTGAGGGCGGCGTTCACGCCCAACGCGCGCGCGACCGAGTTCCCGGTCACCGATTTGTCGAAATACGACGCCAGCGATCCGGATGGCCCCGAGAGCCAGCTGACCGTCCGTCCCAAAATGTTCGGCACGCGCGGCGAGCCGATTCCTCGAAGCCGCTGGCGTGTTCGCGGCCACACCGTCACGCTCGACAGCGGCTTCGAACCGGGGAAGACCTACGAGATCAGCTATCGCGCGTCGAACCCTCCGGTCGCCGGACTGGGATTGGTCGCCCTGCGCGACACCACGGCCTGGCTGAAGCATCAGCCCGAGGCCGCGGCGCCTGTCCGCTACGCCTACGGTTTTGGTGTGTCGCAGAGCGGACGGGTGCTCCGTGATTTCATGTACCAGGGGTTCAACACCGACGAGCACGATCGACAGGTGTTCGACGGCGTCCTCTCGCACATCGCCGGCGCGTCGCGCATCAGCCTCAACGAGCGCTGGGCGAAGCCGATCGCAGGCGGTGCGAGCGGCGCGGCCTCGTTCCCGTTCGCCGACGCCAGCGTGCGCGACCCGGTGAGCGGCGCGCGGGAGGGGCTTCTCGACAACAATCGCATGGGAGGGCATGCGCCGAAAGTGTTCTACACGAATACGCCCGTGGAGTACTGGGGCAGTCGTGCGGCAGCGCTCGTTCATACCACTCCGGCGGGCACCGCCGACTTACCGCTGCCCGAGAACGTACGCGTCTACTTCATTGCGGGAACCCAGCATGTCCCGAGCCGCTTCCCGCCGGTCGTGACGAACGGCCAGCAGACCGACAACGCGGTCGATTACTGGTGGACGATGCGGGCGCTGCTGCTCGCGATGCACAAGTGGGTGAAGGAGGGCGTCGCGCCACCCCCGAGTCTGTACCCGCGCCTGCAGGACCACACGCTCGTACCGGCAGCCGCGATCGCGTTTCCAGCGGTCCCCGGCGTCTCGTCGCCGCGCTCGCTGACGGCCGGCGAGCGTATCGCGAACCCGTTGCTGCCAGGCGGTGCCGGCGGGGGCGCGCCCTTGCCGCTGCTGGTTCCCCAGGTGGACGAGGATGGCAACGAGCGCGCAGGCATCCGTCTGCCCGACGTCGCGGTGCCGCTCGCCACCTACACCGGCTGGAATTTCCGCCAGCCGGCGATCGGCGCGCCGGGCGAGCTGGTGTCGCTGCTTGGGTCGTCGATCCCCTTTTCCGCGACGCGCGCGGCGCGCGAAGCGACGAAGGATCCGCGGAAATCAATCGAAGAGCGGTACCGCACGCGCGACGAGTACCTCGCCCGCGTGGGAGAGGCGCTCGACGCGCTCGTCATGAAAGGCTACTTGATCTACGACGACGGACCGCGGATCCTGCAGCGCGCCACCGACCAGTGGGATTTGCTCGTTCCTGAGCGATCGCCTGCACCGAAACGCTGATGTCCAAGAACAGATGCAACCACGAACGTGGTTGCCTTTGGTCTTTCGTAGGATGACCGACCCATGAACCGACAAATCCGCCTGAAGTCACGGCCGGCCGGCATGCCGGCCGCCGACAATTTCGAAGCCGTCGACAGCCCGATGCCCGCGCTGGAGGACGGCGACGTCCTGCGCCGCACGACCTACCTCTCGCTCGATCCCTACATGCGCGGCCGCATGAGCGACGCGGCGTCGTACGCCGCGTCGCTGAACCTGCACGACATCATGTGCGGCCACACGGTCAGCGAGGTCGTCGAATCGCGCAACCCGGCGTTCCGCGCGGGCGATATGGTGACCGGCTACGACGGCTGGCAGGAGTTCGCGGTGTCAAAGGGCAAGGATCTGCGAAAGCTGGATCCACGCGCGGTCCCAGTGTCGACGGCGATCGGCGTGCTCGGCATGCCCGGCGCAACCGCCTACGTTGGTCTGCTCGATATCGGTCAGCCCAAACCGGGCGAGACCGTCGTCGTTTCGGCCGCTTCCGGCGCCGTGGGATCGATCGTCGGCCAGCTCGCGAAGGTGAAAGGGTGCCGCGCGGTGGGTATCGCCGGGTCGCCCGACAAGTGCCGCTACGTCGTCGAGGAGCTCGGGTTCGACGCCTGCATCAACTACAAGACCGACGATCTCGTGCCGGCGCTCGGTGCCGCATGCCCCGGCGGCGCCGACATCTATTTCGAAAACGTCGGCGGCAAGGTGTTCGCGGCGGTGCTGCGCGTCATCAATCGAGGCGCGCGGATTCCGTTGTGCGGGATGATCTCGCAATACAACACGACGACGGATCCTGGTGGTCCGAATCTGCGGGCGCTCCTGGTCCAGCGCGCGATGATGAAGGGCTTCATCGTCAGCGATCACGCCGATCGCTTCCCGGCGTTCCTGCAGGAGGTCACGCCGCTGGTGCGCGACGGCCGCATCAAGTACCGTGAGGACATCGTCGAGGGTCTTGACGCCGCGCCGTCCGCGCTCATCGGCCTCTTCGAAGGACGGAATTTCGGGAAGATGCTGGTGCGCGTCTCCGCGGATCCGACCAGGGGCTAGAGACTGGGGACTGGGGACTGGGGACTGGGGACTGAGGGACTGAGGGACTGGGGACTAGCCGCCTCGAGTCCCGAGCCCCGAGTCCCCGAGTCCCCAAGTCCCCAAGTCCCCAGGTCCCCAGGTCCCCAGGGATTCCAAGGACGCACCCGATGGATGCGTTGCTCAGAGACCTGACCTACACCGCGCGCGGGCTGCGCAAGAACGTCGGGTTTACGACCGTCGCGACGATCACGATCGCGCTCGGCATCGGAGCCTGCACGGCGATTTTCAGTGTCGTGAATGCGGTTCTGCTTCGTCCGCTTCCGTACGCGGACGCGTCGCGTCTCGTCATCGTGTGGGGCGAGCTGCGCGCGCGGAACGTCAAGGATTGGACGTTCTCGCCGCCGGACTTCCGCGACCTGCAGCTCCAGTCCACCGCGGCGTTCGATGATCTCGCCGCCACATTCGGTGCCGGGCGTACGCCGATTTCCGAACAGGGCGGCCAGCCCGAGCAGATCCGCGTCGCCGGCGCCACCACGAACTTCTTCAGGCTGCTGGGCGCGCGCGTCATCGTGGGCCGCGATTACATCGACGCCGACGGAACGCCGGAAGCGCAGGCGCCGCCCGGTCAGACGCCGCCCCCGCCTCCATTGCCGCAGATTGCGATCCTGAGCTACGGCTTGTGGCAGCGCCGCTATGGCGGAGACCCGGCCATCGTCGGCACGGACGTCGATCTTGGAGGCGGCCCCGCGCGGATTGTCGGCGTGCTGGCGCCGGACTTCGAGCTGCTGTTTCCAACGCGGGCGAACATGGAGCGCGTGCCGGACATGTGGACCGCGCTGCGGATCGACTACGAGACCTTTCCGATCACCTTCGCCGCCATCGTCGTGCTGTTCGCGCTGATTGGCGTGACCGCGTCGTGGCTCCCCGCCCGCCGCGCGTCGCGGTTGGACCCGATGCACGCGATTCGCGAAGAATAGCCCCAGAGGGTCCGGCTAAAGCCGGACACTACCGCAGCGGGCGGCGTAGTGCGGCTTCACAGGAGATCAAGAGATGAGGAGACTCCTGATCTCCTGACCTCTTGTTCAAATCTCTCGGGACTTCAGACTTGTATAGTCCTAGCGACGGCCCGCGACGAGCTCCACGTAGCCGTCGCTGATGGTGTCGTCCGGGCTGGTGCCGAACAGCGCGAGCAGATCGGTGATGACGGCCGCCTTGTCCTGCGCGTCGCGCTGCGACCACGTGCGCGACTTCACCTCGATGAAATAACCGTCGCCCGGCGGGCTCAGCAGCCGATCGAGATGCACGTAGAACTCGACGCCCCGGTAGACGAGCAGCCACCGGCGCCGCTCCTTCTCGACGACGTGCTCGGCGGCCGGACGGAAGTACTCGCGGTAGAAGCGAGGCGAGTGCGCGGCCGGCGCGAGATACCGCGAGCGGAACAGGAGCACGCCGCCCAGGTCGGCTTCGCGCGTCCGGCCTGTGAGCGTGAGGCGCGCGCGCGCCCCGGTGACGTTTCCGGCTTCGTCCAGAAACTCGTCTTCACGGTAGCGCAGCCATCCCTGATCGGGATCATGGAACGACCAGTACGTGTCGAACTGGTGATAGTGGCTGGACCGGACAATCGTCACTCTTTTCCCCGCGATGACCGCAAGGACCTGCTCAGCCGACGGGACGCGGGCCTTGACCTGCACCTCGAAGCTCTCCAACTCCACGGCGCCGCCGACCGCGACGAGCTTCTGCAGCACGCTCACCTCGCGGCCGCTGAGGAACGCGTCGACACGTTTCGCCTGCCCCCGCGCAGCCTCCCGCAGCTCGGCCTCGTCCAGCGTGAGGAGCTTCCGATCGCGCATGAGCCATCGGCCGTTGCACATTACATCCATCACGTCGGTGGACTTCGACGCGTACACGATCTGCGCGTAGACGCCGTTGGGATCACGGCCGAACGCGGGCACGTTGTGCAGCGGATCGAGGTCGACGATGATGAGGTCGGCGCGCTTGCCGGGCTCGAGCGATCCTGTCAGGTGATTCAGCAGCGCCGCCAGGCGCGTCTCCTCGAACATGTCCAGGTCGTTGTTGGACGCCGCGCCGTCGGTGCCGATGCCGACGTTCAGCCCGAGCTCCAGCATCCGGGCGACCGGCGCGATCCCGGCGCCGAGCTTCAGGTTGCTCGTCGGGTTGTGGGCCACGCCCGCGCCGACGTTCTTGAGCGCCCGCATCTCCCCGTCGTCCACGTGCACGCAATGCGCGGCGAGGACCTTCGCGTCGAAGAGCCCGTGCTTTTTCACCCAGGGGACGACCGGCATTCCGTTGACCCGCCGCGAGTCCTCGACTTCCTGGACGCTCTCCGACATGTGGATGTGGAGTGGCACGTCGAACTCGACCGCCAGCTCGGCGCACGCGCGAAGGATCTCCGGCGTGCAGGTATAGGGCGCGTGCGGCGCCGGCGCCGGCACGATCAACGGGTGCCCGCGCCACCGCTCGATGAAGTCGCGCGCGCGGGCCAGCGAGCCCTCGTAGCTCGTCGCATCGGGTGTGGGAAAGCGGAGCACGGTCTGCGCGCAGAGCGCCCGCATCCCGGCCTCGGCGGTCGCCTCGGCGATCGTTTCCTCGAAGTAATACATGTCGGCGAAGCAGGTGACACCCGACCTGATCATCTCGGCGCACCCGAGCCGTGTGCCGAGCCGGACGAAATCGGGGCTCACGAACTCGCGCTCGACCGGCAGCATGTAGCCCATGAGCCACACGTCGAGCCGCAGATCGTCGGCGAGCCCCCGCAGCAGCGCCATCGGCACATGGGTATGCGCGTTGACGAGCCCGGGCATCACCACACGCCCGAGACAGTCGATCGTCGCGCCGGCATCGTACGCGTCCGCGTCAGGCCCGACCGCCACGATGCGGTCGCCCGCGATCGCCACGCGGCCGGACCGATACATCGTGAACTTCTGATCCATCGTCAGGACGGTGGCATTGGCGAGCAGGAGATCGCAGGGAGCGCGCATGAACGAAAGTTATCACGTGGCCCGCCTGCCAGCCGAACCGTCGCCGGACGTGTCGGCTTTGGACGGGCTTCAGCCGGACCGTCCACGATCAACGCAGAGCCTGCAGAGTCCGCAGAGAACATTACTCGTCGGTAGTGTCCGGCTTTAGCCGGACCGGCCAACAAGGTCGCCGCTCCGCTAAACCAGTTCGACTCCTCCGTAGCCTCAGATGCTGCTCGAACCGGCGATCCACTCGGGCTGACCCGACGGCCAGCACGCCGGCGATCTTGAGCGCCGCGCGAGCGGCGGCCAGCCCGCGATCGTCGTAGGGCCCGGCGTCGTCCGAGGCGGTGAATGCGGCCGGGCCGTTGTCCACGTCGAGCAGCATCGCGTCGAACCGCTCCGGACTCGAGACCAGCGTGGCGGCGGCGTCGCCCTCGTCTATCGTCGGGTGCTTATCCTCGAGCGGTGTCCCGCCAAATCGCGTCGCGGGCGAAGGCGTCAGCTGGAATTCAACCTCGAGGTGCCAAGTGCTTGCGTGGAGAAACCTCATGCCGCGAAAGGCCAATCGACCGCGCTTGTGGGCGTCCGTTATTCCACCGGCGTCAGTCGACGTCGTTGACGTCGCCGCGTCAGTCGTTGAACTCTGGGCCTCTCGCCCCACGAGCTTAATCGTCGTCCGCGTCGTCCTGCGAAGCCAACATCCCCACGCGCTTCAACGGCAGCTCTGCGCGCAGGTCCTCGTCCAACTTTTCGTAATGCTCGAGCAGTTGGCCGATGAGCGCATCCTGGTCCCACAGCCGCACTCGAAAGAATTGTGTTGCGACCTCTCGATCGACGGACGTCTTGAAGCCGCCCCACGCGACGAGTAGTCCCTGATCGGCCTGAACGTTCTGCATCGAGCCGATCAGTTGGTTGAGCGTTGGTGAATCGACAGGCGAGTCTTGCGACTTCACCTGAATGCAGATTCTCGGCTTTCCGAACCCCAACGGGCCTGGGGCGGCAAGAATGTCGACGCCCTTGTCAGGACCAGGCGGGCTGACGAACGTCGTGTACCCCTGGGCCTTCAGGACGGCATCGACCAGCCGTGCCATCCCTCGTCTTCGGCCGCGGCCTGACTGGCTGTGGCCGCGTTCGATGGCTTGAACCCGCCTGCGAGCATAGCCCGTAGGCGTTTCTCGGCATCATGCCTCCTGATCGCACAGATCGTCATGATCGCCCCGAAGGAGAAGAGCAGGTCTTTGTCAAACGCCGATCGCGGCACGTCGAGATTGAGCCACTGCACGTCTCTGGAATGCCTGTACGGAATCTCGGCCGTCCCGCCATAGACATAGGGCCCTGCGATTTTGCCGATCGCCATCGCAGACTTGCCCTTGCGCGGGATGACGACAAGATCGTCCGGCTTCATCTCCAGCAAGAACGCGGCGATTTGCCCTGTGTTGTTAGACAACTTCGCCGGCGTTGCCGCAGGGAAGTGTTCGGCCAGCCGTTTTCGAATCGCTGCCCTGTCGTTAAGGTCGTGCAGGTCTTCTCCCAGCTCCTTCCATGTGAGATAGACCTTGTTGTCCCCGAAGAACCGCGGTTCGTGCTCGCCATGCCTTCCGGCGCGGACCATCCACAGGGCCATGGAAACTCCAGAATCGGCGATACTGCCGGGAAAGTCTAGCAGAGGAAGGTCTGGCAGACTCGCCGTGACGGCGGAAAGCGGGGTATCGTGGAGGTCATCGCATGATCAGGAACGACGCCGAACTGAAGACGATGCGGGAACGAGTGACCACGCTGGAGGAGTTGATTTTGACGCTTCGATCAACCGCCCGCCCCGAGGAGTGGCCTGCCCTCAGCTCCGGGTACCGGTTCGAGATCGAGCGCATGCAGAGCGAGATCCTGGACTACCTGGTCGAAGGCACACCGCCGGCGCTCTCGCGCTGAGATGATTCTGGACGGGACGCCGAGCGCTGGTTCAAACCCGCGAAGAACCAGTTCCAGATCAAGGGAAAGGCCGCCGAGGCGTGGTGCCGACATGCTTCCGCTCATGCGGCCACGTATGGCGGCAACCCTTGACGTTACGTTTTGCTGCCCCATGATGTCGTCGTTGAAAACAGAACACTGGCGGGGCTGACGCAGGCGCGTCAGGAATGTCTGACTCTGCGTGCAGCGTTTTTTCAGGTGAGGCTTTAGAAGCGGTCTTAGCGGCCGCACGGCGGCCGCCTAGTAACGAAGATTCGCCGGTGCGCCCGCAGACGCGTGACTCGGCGGTTTGAGGTGTCCACCAGCGGAGCTGACGCCGTGCAACGAAACAGACGAGGTCGCGCGTGAAGTTTCGTTCCAGGCGAAGCTTCGTTACTGTGCCTAGACACGCTCGTGGTGAGCTTGTCGAGCCAGGAGCCATCTCGTCCTTCGACAAGTTCAGGACGAGCGATGTACAAAAGTGTCAAGCGCACAAGACTACCCTTAGGCCATGCGATCGCGGCGGCTGGATGACGCGCAGGTCGAACGGCTTTACCGCCAGGCGAACGCCGGACGCTGGCACGTGCCCGTTGTGCTCTTTGCCGACGCGCTCGATGCGAGCGTCGATCGCGCGCTCGGCGCCAAGGCGCCGACGAAGCGAGAGCTGGATCGGTGCCTGGCCTCGTTGCATCTGGAGGACCTCGCGCTCGCCTGTGCCTGCGCCGCGGGAGACGAGGCGGCATGGGAACACTTCATCCGCGAGCAGCGGCCGCGGCTCTACCGCGCGGCCGACGCGCTCGCCCCGGGAGGCTGTGCGCGCGAGCTCGCCGACTCGCTGTATGGCGAGCTCTACGGTCTCGACGACCGAGGGAAGGGCCGGCAGTCTCTGTTTCGCTATTTTCACGGACGAAGCAGCCTCGCCACCTGGCTGCGCGCGGTGCTCGCGCAGCGGCACGTGGATCGTCTGCGTGCCGAGCGCCGTCTGGAGCCGCTGCCCGAAGAGGAGTCCACGGCCGCGATTGCGTCGCCGTCCACCGCACCCGACCCCGATCGGTCCCGCTACCTGACGGCGATTCGCCGTGCCTTGGGACAGGCGGTGGCCCGACTCGAGCCGCGCGACCGCCTGCGCCTGGGCTGCTACTATGCACAGGAGCTGACGCTGGCCGAGACGGGCCGTCTGCTTCTCGAGCACGAGGCCACGGTGTCGCGCCACCTCGCACGGACGCGGCGAGCCATTCGTGAAGACGTCCAGCGTCAGCTGCGCACCGAGGCCGGTATGACCGAGCCGCAGATCGCCCAGTGCTTCCACTCGGTGATGGAGGATCCCGGCTCGCTCGATGTGGGCGAAATGCTCGATGCTGGTGGTGAACGCAAGGAATCCGAACAGGATCGTTCTCCGTGAGAGTCAGTGACGTGCAACTGGGGACTGGGGACTGGGGACTGAGGACTGAGGACAAGGGACGGGCCAAGGACCAAGAACGGACCAGGCACCAGGCACCAAGCACCAAGGACAAAGGACCAAGAGCTTGCAAAGCGACTCCGATCGCGATCGAACGGTCGAGCGCCTGCTCCGGCAGTCGCTGAAGGCGCGTGCGGGATCGGTGGCGCACGGCCCGTGCCTCGATGCCGAGACGATCGCCGCCTGGGCAGACGAAGCGCTCGCGGGGGAAGAGCTCGTGGCTGCCGAAGCGCATGCGTCCGACTGCTCGCGCTGCCAGGCCATGCTGGCGGCCATCGCGCGGACCACCGCTTCGGCCGCCGTTCACAACGCGCGAGAGGATGGAGCGCCAGCTTTTCAGGCCAGAGGCCCCGCGAAAACGCGGTGGCGGAGCGGCTGGCGGATTGGTTGGCTCGTCCCGCTGACCGCGGCGGCCGCGGCACTGGTGCTCTGGATCGTCGTTCCGCGCGACGAGGCTCGCCGGTCGGTGGAGCAGGCTCCGGCTCGCGCGCGAGCGGACGCCCCGTCCTCGCCGAAGGCCCGGGAGTCGCAGCGACCTGAGTCGCCGGCGTTGGGCGGCGGTAAACCCGCGTCGATTCTCGCCGCCGGAAAGGCGCAAGCGCCAGCCGACCAGGGTCGCGGGCAAACCCGAAACAAAGCAGAGGACGCGACGAGGGCTGAAGCTGCGCGGCCACTGGAGAAAGGCGTCGGCCTCGACGCGGATCGAGCGGCGTCGGACACAGCGCGACGGGAAACGGACGCCGTCACCAGTCCCGGTCAGGCACCGCTGGAGCGGCGCCCTACAGACGCCCTGGCCGAGCGCCGAGCGCAGGCGTTCGCCCCCGGGCCGCCGGCGGCCGTGACGCCGGTCATCGGCGGTGCGAACGCGGTGACGCCGGCTCGTGAGACGGCGACGATGGCCGCGAGTCGGGCGTCTCCCCTCGAGATTCTGTCGCCTGACCGCTCGAGCCGCTGGCGCCCCGGCGCCGGCGGGGCCGTTGAATACTCCAGCGACGGCGGAGCAACGTGGCAGCCGCTCGCGACCGGTGTCTCGGCGGACCTGACGGCGGGCGCCTCGCCATCTGCGTCGGTCTGCTGGCTCGTCGGGCGCGCCGGCACGGTCGTGCTCTCGACTGACGGCCGCCGCTGGCAGCGCGTGACGTTCCCGGAGGCGGCGGATTTGACTGCCGTCAGCGCCACCGACGCCAGGACCGCCACCGTCACGACGGCCGATGGCCGGCGCTTCAGCACGACTGACGGCGGACTCACCTGGCGTCAACCCTGACCACCCGGCCGCAGAACCCGGACCACGAAAGACACGAAGCTGAAGAAAACGAAAGACACGAAACTCCAGAAACGATGGAGACACGAAAACGAAATGATCGTTTCGTGTATTTCGTGTATTTCGTGCTTTTCGTGGCGTGTTTTCAGCCGTTCCACTCGCCTGAAAGGCTTGCGCTCCGGGGGGCTGCAAGAAATCCCCGCCGCTCCGTTCTAAGGTCAGCAGCCTGAATCCCGCCGATCCGGCGCGGTGAGCTGCACATCCGAGCACACCGGAAGGAGCCGTTCCATGCGCGCACGATTCTGTCTTGCGGCGGTGATCATTGCAGTCGCCGCGATCCTCTCTCGCGCCGGCGTCCCGGCCGTCACCGCGGCCAAAGGCCCGGAGCAGGGCTCGTCGACCCTCGACGATCAGTCGGAGCTCGCCGTCACCGTCTACAACTCGGACATCGCGCTGGTCCGCGACGTGCGGAACCTCCAGCTCGCGCGCGGCAGCTCGGACCTTCGCTTCATGGATATCGCGGCGACGGTGAATCCGGCGACGGTGCATTTCCGCTCGCTCAGCGAGCCGTCGCGTGTCAGCGTGCTCGAGCAGAACTACGAGTACGACCTGCTCGAGCCCGAGAAGCTGCTGCACAAGTACGTGGGCCGCGACGTCACGCTCGTGCGGCTGCTGCAGGACGGCGGCGCGACGCGGCAGGAGACCGTGAAGGCTCGGCTCCTCAGCTATAACGGCGCGCCGGTGTGGCAGATCGGCAACGAGATCGTCACGGGGATGCATGCCGATCACATCCGTTTTCCCGAGCTGCCCGAGAGTCTGTTCACCCGGCCCACGCTCATCTGGACGATCGACAACAGCGGCGCGGCGCGCCACCGCGTCGAGGCCTCGTATCTGGCGGGGAAGCTCTCGTGGAGCGCCGATTACGTCCTGACGGTGGCGCGCGACGACAAGGCGGCCGACGTCGACGGATGGGTGACGCTCACCAACGGAAGCGGGACGTCCTTCAGGAACGCGTCGGTGCAGTTCGTGGCCGGCGATCTCAACCGCGTCCGTCAGGCGCTGGCACGCCGGGACCTCGACGCTGTGAAGAGCGAGATGAACCGCGCCGCGGCGCCGATGGCCCAGGAGGCATTCTCGGACTATCACCTGTACACGCTCGGCCGAAAGACGACGATCAACAACAGCGAGACCAAGCAGGTCAGCATGCTCGGTGCCACCGGGTTTCCGATCCGCAAGCGTTACGTCGTGGAGGGGCAGGCGTTCTACTACCACAACGCGCCGCATCCCGGCGCGCCCATCAAGGACGTCGTGCAGGTGTACTACCAGTTCAAGAACGAAGAGCGCGCAGGGCTCGGCATGCCGATGCCCGCGGGCGTGCTGCGCGTCTACCAGGCCGACTCGAAAGGCGGCACGCAGTTGGTCGGCGAAGATCGCATCGACCACACGCCGAAGGACGAGACGCTGAACATCAAGATCGGCAACGCCTTCGACGTGGTGTGCGAGCGCAAGCAGATTGATTTCGAGAAGATCGCGGCGAGCACGTACGAGGTCGAGTACGAGGTGGCCTTGCGCAACCACAAATCCGTGCCGGCCATCGTCGAAGTGAACGAGCCGATCGGCGGAACGTGGAGGATGCTGCGGTCCTCCTTCGAGTGGACGAAGACGGCTGCGTGGGCCGCGCAATTCACCGTGCCGGTTCCAGCGGACGGAACGTCGGTGCTGAAGTACCGCGTGCGGGTCACATACTAAGAAGCTGAATTGGTAACTCGGTGACTTGGTGACTTGGTGACTTGAATTCACCAACTCACTAATTCACCAACTCACCAATTTCACGGTCTTTTACCACAGCCAGCGAGCGGCGACGCCAGGCCGCAGGACGAAGCCGCCGAGGCCGCCGGCGTGCACGCGCAACTCCGGAACCACGGCGAAGTGACGTGACGCCTCAATCGCCGCCTCGGCGGCGAGCGTCGCGGTCAAGCCGTTGCCAATCGTCGTGGCCTCCGTCGTGAGGACGGATATCCTCGGCACCGCCGGTACCCGACCGAGCGACGTGAAAACGCTCGAGATGTTCGCAGTGGTAGAGACCCTTTCCGTGTGCATGAGGCTGATACCGCCGCGAAAGCCGGTGTGGATACGTCCACGGGCGGGCGGATGATAGCCGGCCAGGACAGACGTCGCGCTGAACCGGGCGCTCGTACGGGATTGATACTGTGGCGGGGGGAATGGAAAAAACAGCCCGGCCGGAAGGCGAACCGTCAGCGTCCGCGCGTCGCTGATGGTCCTGGCGAGATCCACGCCGAGCTCGAGGCTCCACTCGGGTGAGAAGAACGCGCCGACGCGTCCGCCGCCGCCGGCGGTCACGCCGTCCACGGGCCCGGTGATCGAGAGGCCGATCTCGTCGGGCGTCACCGTCGTCCGCGACATTCGCGTGATCTCCGCAAACAGATCGCCGCTGACGTAGATGCGCGTCTGGGCGCTTGCGGCTCGAGCGAGGTTAAGAGCGACAGAGAGAGCGACACAGACAACAAGCGTTCGTTTCATCGTGTTTGGCCTTATTGCCGTTTCGGCGGCACAGTCATCGTTCGTGAGGGTATGTCCACGTCGCTTTGCAGCACCCGGTTCAATGCCTCGACTGTCTTCGACGCATCCTCGAACGCCCAATCGAGCTGGCGGCGCTGATCGGTCGTCGGCAATCCGGAATAGCCCTCGATCGCTCGCGACAAACCGTTGATGCTGTTGATCTCGGTGTTGATGTCGGCTTGCAGCAGCGACAGGCGGCTGCCGGCATCGGCGCCGGCGCTCCGGCCGTTCGTCCTTTTCGCGTCGATCTGCGAGGTGGCGGACACCACGGCGGCGCGGGCGGCGGCGAGCGATTTCTGGAGCTCGTAGAGGTTGAGCAGTGCCGTCTGACGTGTGCGCCGATCGGCTTCCGGAAAATTGACGCGAGGATCGCCGTCCACACGCAGCTCGCCTTTGAGCTGGCGTCCCGCCAGGTCCGGGGACGCGACCGTCACGGCGTAGACGCCCGGCAGCACCAGCGGGCCCTGCGATGTCGCGCCGAATCCGCCCGCGGCCGATAGGTCGCGGGGGCCGTCGGGCAACGGCGGCTCCAGCCTCAGATCCCACGAGACGCGGTTGAAACCTGCGCGCCCGCCGCCTTTCAGGCCGCGGATCGGATTGCCGCGCGCATCCGACACGGTCACCCGCACCTCGTCTTTCGAACCGTCCCGCAGGTAGTACTCGATGGCCGCGCCGAAGTCCGGATTGGGCGCGAAGTACTGACCCGCTCCGTACCACGCCTGCGGGTTGTAGATGCTGAGAAGCCGCGCGTGTGCCGGCGGCACGAGAAACGCCTCGGCCCTCATCGCGTCGGGCGTCAGCGCCTCCAGCGACGCAATGTTGTCGAGCACCCCGATGCCGCGCCCATGCGTGCCGACGATGAGGTCGTTGTCGCGCGGATGGATCAGTATGTCGTCCACGGGCACGTTCGGCATGTTCAGGTTCAACGACGACCAGCTCGTCCCTTCGTCTATCGAGAAGTGGATGCCTCGCTCGTGGCCGACAAAGAGCAGCCGCGCGTGCCGCGGATGCTCGCGCAGGCGATGGACGGACGTCGCGGGAAGGCCGGCTGCAATCGACCGCCACGTCCGGCCGTAGTCGTCGCTGAGGTACGCATAGGCGTGATAGTCGTCATTGTAGTGTCCGTCGAACGTGGCGTACACGCGGCTCGCCATGTGACGCGACGGCAGCACGCTGCTGACGTAGGTGCCCGGCGGCGGCCCCGATCCCCCCGGCATCGCGTGCAGCCGCGCCGTCAGATTCGTCCAATTCTGCCCGCCGTCCCTCGTCACGTGGACCTGACCGTCGTCGCTGCCGGTGTAGAGCAGCTTCGCGTCGATCGGCGACTCGCCGATGGTCGTCAGCGTGGAGAACGACGCCTGGCCGTCGTGGCGCGAGAGCGCGCGCTCGGTGACGGGACCGCCCATCATCTGCAGCGAGGCGCGATCCGCGTTGGCCGTGAGGTCCGGGCTGATCGCTTTCCACGTGACGCCGCGATCGCTCGAGCGGAACACGATGTTCGATCCGATGTAGAGCACCCTGGGATCCGCGCTCGACATCACGATCGGCGTGTTCCAGTTCCATCGCTCGCGCTCGCCCCTTTTCAGCCGCTCGGGCGGCAGCGGGGCGATCGGCTGGCGCTCGAGCGTCGTGAGGTTCACGCGGTTCGCGCGGCCGTCCTGCGCCTCGATGATCGCCGTGCGCGCGTCGTTCGGATCGAGGCGCGCGTAGAAGCCGTCGCCGCTGCCGATGTTGAAGCCGTCGCGGTTGGCGATCCCGTTGCGATTGCGGGTCGCGCTCGGCACGCACCAGTGGCCGTTGTCCTGCAGCCCGCCGCAGATGGTGTACGGGTCCTGCATGTCGGCGCTGATCTCGTAGAACTGGCCGATGGGCAGGTTGTCGCGGAACAACCACGTCTGTCCGCGGTCCCACGAGATCGACACGCCGCCGTCGCCGCCGACGATCAGATGGTTCGTGTCGTCGGGGTCGATCCACAACGCGTGATCCTCGGAATGGACCGTGCTGAACACGTCGCGGAAACTCCTCCCGCCATCGTCGGAGATGTAGAAGCCACGGTTCGATCCGAGCAGGTAGACGCGATTGCGATCCTTCGGGTCGGCGCGAATCTGGCTGAAGTACATCGGCCGCGGGTTGAGCGACGACCACGCCTCCCACGTCTCGCCGCCGTCGCCGCTGCGGTAGACACCGCTCTCACGGCCAGTGGCTTCGACGACGGCGTAGACAATGCGGGAATCGGCGCGGAAGACATCGAGGCCGATGCGGCCCTTGTCGCCTTTCGGCAGGCCGTTGGCGAGCTGCGTCCAGGTGGCGCCGCCGTCGCGCGTGCGGTAGATCCCGCTGCCGGGCCCGCCGCCGTTGAAGCCCCACGCCTTGCGCTGGCGCTGATAGGTGGCGGCGAACAGCGTGTCCGGATCCTGCGGATCCATCACGAGGTCGGTCGCGCCGCTGTTGTCGTCGACGTACAGGACCTTCTTCCACGTCAGGCCGCCGTCGGCCGTTTTGAAGACACCGCGCTCGGCGTTCGAGCCCCACAAGTGTCCGACCGCGGCCACGTACACGACGTCGGGGTTCGCCGGGTGAATGACGACGCGGCCGATGTGGCGGGTGTCGCCGAGGCCCGCCGCCTTCCACGTACGCCCGCCGTCGAGCGACCGGTAGACGCCGTCGCCCCAGGACGAGCTCTGACGGTTGTTCGCTTCGCCGGTGCCGACCCAGACGACGTCGGGATTCGACGGCGCGACCGCGATGTCGCCGATCGACATCATCGCGTCGACGCGATCGAAGACCGGCGTCCACGAGGTGCCCTGGTTGGTGCTCTTGAAGACGCCGCCGCTCGCGGTGGCGACGTAAATCGCGTCGGGCCGTCCCGGCACGCGCGCGACGGCGAAGTCGTCTATGCGGCCGCCGGTGTTCGCCGGGCCGATGCTGCGCCACGCGAGATTGCCGAGCAGCGCGGGGTCCACGGCCGCCGGGCCCTGCGCATCACCGCGCAGGAGCGCGCCGCCGGCGATCGAAAGAAGAAACGAAATGGCCAACAGAAGGCGGTTACGCATCAGGCCGAAGTATACGATCGCCCTCTCAACTCTCAAGTCTCACCTCTCAAGTCTCAACTCAAGTCTCAGCGCTAAGCGTTGACAGTTGAGTTGAGCGTTGAGTGTGAATTGCGGGTTATCGCGTCCCAAGCAGTCTTGCCGGGAGCTCGCGGCTGGAGCGGCGGTGCACGTGTGCAACGGGGCGCGTGGACTTCAGCTGAGATCCTGTCCGGCTGCGCCTGCTGGTAGCGTCCGCGTTCAGCTGGTGAGCGAGCTCCACGAAAGTCATCCGATTCGGCGAACAAAGGTCGCGCCCCCGAGGAGACTATTGTCGGCGAGCTCGAGTAATTGCCAGAAACACCTTGTTCTTGTCACATTGCGGGTGGCATGAGTCTGGCGCTACCGCCAGGTGACCGTGTGTGACGGTTGAATCGCGATCGCGGAATACAACAAAACCGGTTGTGCATCTTTGAGGAGCTCATGAAGACACTCGTACCGACACTTGCAACACTCGCGTTCCTGGCAGGCCTGGCGCCCGCCTCTGCCATGCCCTTTTACGGGCCTTCCGGGCCCCAAACGAGCGTGCCGATTGCGATGGTGACGGCCAGGGGCTGGTCTGAATGTTTCAGCGGACCGTACGGGGAATTCGGTCCGTCAATCGAGTCGGTGCTTGGTGGTTGCACCGGAGACCTCCTGATGATGGCCGGCGGCGCAACCAACAGCGGGGAGCTCGACGTCCTCGCGTGGGCGCCGACCTCCGACGTGACGTTCGACACTGGCGACAGCAATACGCCGCACGACGCCAACGGGACGGGCTGGTATTTCAATGACAACTACTCGTGGGGCTTTGCGGAACAGGGTGGGGCGCTCTATCGCAACAGCTGCGACTACGGGGACGGGGACCTCTCCAACACTCCTGATCCGCTGCGGCTCTGCTGGCACACGTCCGGCGGCTATCTGGATGGCGGCTGGCGCGTCGGCACAGTCAACTTTCTCAATAATTCGTCGGAATATACCAGGTATCTGTTCACCGCCGACTCCTCGAGCGCGGCCGAAGCGCCCGAGCCGGCCAGCATCATTCTGACGCTGACGGGGATGGGATATCTCGTGCGCCGGTTCCGCTCGCGTGGGAAGAAGGCGTAAGCCGCCACTCTCGTAGCGCCGCCTTCGCTCCAAAGGCCAGAAGATCGGCCGAGCGAGGTGCGATTCGATCATCCATCGAATCGTGTCCCGCTCGGCTCCCGCTGTTCGGCGAAATATCTTCCTGTCATCGTTTGTCCGGGAGCACGAACACGTACAGCGCATTCCCCGTCGCCGGTGGATGCAGATCGGGAGCGATGGTCGCGGGCACGAGCCGCGGGCTGCCGCCACCGTTTCCGCTCGTGACGCCGACGTACTGTTTCCCGTCGATGCTGAATGTCACCGGGAACCCCTGAACGGATGTGGCCAGCCGCGTTTCCCACAACACCTTGCCGGTCTTGACGTCGAACGCCCTGAACCTGCGATCGAGATCGCCCGCGAACGCGACGCCGCCGGCCGTCGAGATTGCGGCAGTCATGAAGGGCGCTCGCTGCGTGTAGGACCACATTTCCTTCATCGTCCTCACGTCGAAAGCCGCCAGCTTGCCGATGTTGCCGTCCGAGCCTGGCATTTCATAAAATCGGCGGCCTGCTCCACCTCCGCTGCCGCCGCCTTCCTTCTGCTCGACCCGCTGCGCGCTGATCTCGAGGCAGCTCTGGCTGAGCGGGATGATGAGCTGATTCGTTCCCGGGTGATAACTCGACGCCGGCCAGTTGTGGCCGCCTTCCGTGCTCGGGCATCCTGGTATCCACTGTCCGTACTTCTGCTCCAGGATATCGGCGCGGTATGTCGGCCTGCCGGTCCGCGGATCGAACGACTTCCACACGTTTTGAAACACGGTTTCCTTGTGGCCGAGGTACTGGCCGGTCTTCCGATCGAGCTTCCAGAGGATGCCGTCCTTCCCGACCGTGAACAACAAGTTCTGGTTGTTGTCGTCGACGAGCACACGCTCGAACACGACATCGAGATCCAGTGTCTCTGCCGGCGCATGCTGGAAGTGCCAGGCGAGCTTGCCTGTGTCGACATCCAACGCGAGCGTCGAGCTGGTGAAGAGCGCGTCGTCTTTGCTGGACATGCCGCGGCTGATCGGCATCCAGGGCTTGGCCTGCGCGGTACCCCAAAAGGTGAGATTCAGAGCCGGATCGTAGCTGCCGGTAATCCACGTCTCGCCGCCGGCGCGGAACAGATTCGGCAGCGCGCCCCAGGTGTCGCCTCCGGGCTCACCTTGCCGGCCAACGGTGTAGAACCTCCAAACCTCCTTACCGGTGGCGGTGTCGTACGCGCTGATGAAGCATTTCTCTTCCCGGTAGATCGAGCACCCGCCAAGCCCTTGAATCAGCTTACCCTTGGCCACGATCGGGCCGCTGCTGGTGCCGTAGCTGCCCTTGGATCGATCGCCGATCGTCGTTTGCCATACGGTCTTGCCGGTTCTCGCGTCGAGCGCGATCAGGTGCGCCTCGCTGGTCGCCGCAAACAGTTTGTCGCCATGAATCGCAATGCCACGCATGGCGGCGGCGTTCGCGTTCGAGCCATACCGGTTTTCCCAGATCAGATCGCCCGTGCGGCCATCGAGCGCCTGCATGACGTTCCCGGCGTTGTTCAGATAGATGATCCCGTTGTGCACGAGCGGCGCGGGTTGATTCCCTCCGCCCTCGTTCATCGCCCACATCCACTGAAGACGCAGGTCCTTGACGTTGTCGGGTGTGATCTGGCTCAGCGGACTGTAGTTGGATGCGCGGTAGTCGCGTCGGATCATGAGCCAGTCGCCAGGATCGGCACTGCGTAGCATGGCGTCGGTGACGGGGACATAGTTTTTGACTTCTCCCTCCACCGTGATGCCGACGGGCGGTGCGGCCGCTCCTCGCCCTCGCCCTCCTCCAGCCGCCGCCGGAGCGCCCCCGCGTTGTCCCTGTGCCGGCGGCGCCGTGGTGGGTGCCTGGCCTGTCGCCACAGTGTTGATCGCGACTTCTGTGGCCGCCGTCAGCGCTTGATTTCCGGCGGGCGCCCCGTTGGACTGAAGGATGAACGCGGTGATGTTGACGTATTCCTCCTCTGAGAGCCCACCCGGCCTCGCCGGAGGCATGGTCAATTGCATGAATGCCAACAACTCACGCGGCGAGCGCCTGCCCCAGGCTTCGATGAATTCGGAGCCGGCGAGCGGTGGCGCTTCACCCTGGCCCTTGAGATCCGGCTGGTGGCAGCTTGAACACTGCATTTGATAGACGGTGCGTCCGGCGGCAGCCTGTGCCCCGGTATAGCGACCAGCCGCTGGCGTCTGTTGACCGGCGAGCATCACGAGGCTGGACGAGGCGAGTGCCATCACTGCCACCAGGAGTTGATTTCGAAATCCGTGCATTGGTCTCTCGACTCCTAGATCTATGACGCAGCATTCTAGATCTATGACGCAGCATTCTAGTCCCGTCCGGCCCGTCCGCTGCACCCGCTTCAACGTTTTTAGCGTGCTTTTCAAAACGCCGATCTTCACGCCCGCTGCACTCACCCATCCCTCACAGACCGGCCGCCTCCGCGACATCCGTCCGCCGCCTGCCGTTGCGGCACCGGCCACCATGGCATAGAAGAGCATCAGGGTGAAGATCGCGGTGTTGGCGCCAATGCCAACGCGCGCTGAAGCCAAGGCCGCGAGACGTCTGTTATCATGAGTACTGCAGCCGCAACCGAGGCTGGCCCTACAGCATCATGAGTTCTCAGCCATCTGTCGTGCCGAATCGAGATCGGCTGACACGGGCGACGAGCTGCTCGCGAAGGGCGAGATCCAACCGTGAGTATTTCGAGATAGGCGTGGACTCCGTGTGGATCGTCGAGCCCGAGAACACCGCTGTGCTTGTCTATCAATCCGCCACCGATTTCGCGCGCCTGGGCAACGACGACGTGCTGAAGGGCGACGGAACGCTGGCTGGGTTCGCGCTGCGCGTAGGCGACTTGTTCGAGTAGGCTGCATTCTCCTCGTCTACATCGAGCTTCCCGCGTCCACCTGAACTGCGCTACGCCTTTCGCGATCCTGACTCTCACTTCTTCGGATCACAATCGCCGGTTGTCCGGCCGCGGTTCGAGCCGAGCAGTACACGTCAGGCAGGGCGTCAGCCGTGCAATCGCGGCGCGGGCAGATCCAACGACGTGCGCAACATTCCACTCGAGCGACCTCCGGAATAGAATGCGATCAGGGGAGGCAGTCCGGTGGCCGTGGGACTTCCGACGGTAGTCGAAACTACTCTTCACGCGTTTCTCGCCGGAGTCCGCGAGCGGTTCGGGCTGAGAGTCGCTGAGATCCGCCTCTTTGGTTCGTACGCTCGCGGCGATGCAACCGAAGACTCCGATGTTGACTGCCTCATCTTGCTCGATCGCGTGGACCAAAACGACGACCGGGCTATCACCAGCCTGGCCGCCGACCTCACGTGGCAGATCGCCGGGGTTGTCGTGTCGCCCATGACCATGTCGGTCGCGGAGTTCGAGGCCTGGAAAGCCTTGGAACGCCGCACGCCACTGGAGATCGAGCGCGAGGGGATTCCGCTGTGACCGACGCGAACAAACGCGCCAACGTCGCGTCGGAGCTCGCTCGCGCCGACGAGTCCATGCGCGCCGCCCGCGTACTGGTCGACGCGGCGCTCCTCCACGATGCCGAAAGCCGCCTCTACTACGCGATCTATCACGCTGCCGTCGCGCTCCTGCTCACCGAGGGCCTCGAGCCGCGGTCGCACGCGGGCACCGCAAGCATGTTGGGGCTCCACTTCGTCAAGACCGGCCGGATGGATCCAGAAGACGCCCGGCTGTTTGCCCGGATCCAGAAATACCGCCTCGAGGCCGACTATGGCCGCGACTTCGTGCTGACGGAAGCGGCGCTCCGGGAAGATCTGGCCTCCTGCCAGACATTCCTCGATCGCGCGCGCGGCACCATCGGCGGTTTCCTCCGGGGAGCCTGAGAAGGGCGAAGAATCATATTGTGGTGCCGGTGCTCAAGTTGCGATATAAGGGGACCACTCCGGCGTGGACGCGTCACAGGGGGCCGCTATGTGCTTGAGAGTCCTGCTCAAATCGGCCATGACCGCGGTCGCGTCGCTGGCGCTGTTGCCGGCTGTCGCGTTGGCCCAGGCCACTGGTCTCGCTGGAGTTGTCAAAGACGCCACCGGGGGTGTGCTGCCCGGCGTGACCGTCGAAGCGGCCAGTTCAGCGCTGATCGAAAAAGTTCGTGCGGTGACGACCGACGAGCAGGGGCAGTACAAGGTCATCGATCTACGGCCTGGTCAGTACGCGATCACTTTTACCCTGACTGGATTCGCGACCGTCGTTCGGGAAGGCATCGATCTTCCCGCCGGGTTCACGGCGACGGTCAACGCCGAACTGCGCGTCGGCGCCGTCGCGGAAACGATCACGGTCTCGGGGTCAAGCCCCACGGTCGATGTCCAGAGCGTCAGAGCGCAGACCGTGCTGTCCAACAGCGTGCTCGACAGTCTTCCGAGTCAGCGGTCTCCACAAAGCTTTGTCCCGTATATTCCGGGCGTCGTCGGTGGTCTGGGGGACATTGGCCGCGACACCGCATCTGTCGCCATTCATGGAGGGCGCGCGGGCGAGGCGAATGTGGCCATCGATGGCGCCAACGACCACACTTTCGAGGGAACGGGCGGGGGCGCCGGCTTCACGTACTACATCAATCAGGGGAGCGTGCAGGAGGTGACCGTCACGACCGGCGGGCAATCCGCGGAACAGGCGGTCTCCGGCATCACGACAAACCTCGTGCCCAAGGAGGGTGGCAACTCGCTTTCCGGCAATTTCGTCGTCGCATATTCGGATGAACGCGTGCAGGCGCGCAATTTGACGGACGCGCTGCGGGACCGTGGCCTGACGGCGACCAACCGCCTGAAGAAGATCTGGGACGTCAATCCGTCCTGGGGCGGCCGGCTGGTACGCGACAAGCTCTGGTTCTACAATTCGTTCCGCTATTGGGGGACCGACACGTATCTCGCCGGACTCTATCGAAATGCGACGCCCCTCGCGTATTCCTACACGCCCGATCTGAACAATCAGGCCGACGCGCTGGTCGTGGACGGAAGCGCGAACATCCGACTCACGTGGCAGGCGACCGAGAAAAACAAGATCAGCTTTTTCTGGGACGAACAGCCGCACTGCACCTGTAACTACCCGGGCTTTGACGCGACCGCCTCACCCGAAGCGACCGGGCACGGAAGGTGGAATCCCAACGGCTTCAGGCAGATCACGTGGAAGTCGCCCCTGAGCAGCCGGCTTCTGCTCGACGCCGGCGTGTCGCAGGTGATGACGAACTGGTACGTGCACCTGCAGACCGCTCCGTTCGTGGCCGCCGACACGATCCCGATGACGGCCCAGACCGGAGTGGTCCGCTCGTTCCGGTCCGGTCCCATCGCCCAACTGGGGCAGCACAAGAGCGATCCCATTACCGCCAGAATCGCACTGAACTACGTGACGGGCTCGCACGCCCTGAAGGTCGGGTTCAGCAATCTGTGGGGACGCCGCGACACAACGCAGGAGATACCGCAAGCCGTGTCCTACCGCGTCTCGACCGCGACCAACGGGACGCCGAATCAGATCACCGAGTACGCGAATGCCAGGTGGATCGAGAAGATCAACGCGAGCATGGGCCTGTTTGCTCAGGACCAGTGGACGATTCAGCATGTGACGCTCAACGCTGGTCTGCGGTTCGACTATTTCAAGTCAAGCGTTCCCGAACAGTCCCTGCCGGCCACGCGATTCCTCCCCGCGCGCAGCTACGCAGCCGTAGATCAGGTCATCGGCTGGAAAGACATCAACCCGCGCCTCGGCGTCGCTTACGACCTCTTCGGCAATGGCAAGACCGCGCTCAAGGCCACTGTCGGGCGCTACATCGCCGGCGAGACCGCCGCGACGACGCGGGCGAATAATCCAGTGCAGCAGTCCATTACGTCCACGACACGTGTCTGGACTGACACCAATCGCAATTTCATTCCGGATTGCAATCTGAGCAATCCGCTTGCGAACGACGAGTGCGCACAACTCGCCGACTTGAGCTTTGGCCAGCCCAACGTTCTGGCCACCAAGTACGATCCGAACGTCCTCAACGGGTGGGGGAAGCGCGGCTACAACTGGGAGATTGCATCCTCGATCCAGCACGAATTACAGTCCGGCGTGTCGTTCAACGCCGAGTATGACCGGCGATGGTTCGGGAATCAGACGGTCACCAACAACCTGGCGCGGACACCGGGCGACTGGGATCCGTACTGCATCACCGCACCGGTCGATTCGCGACTGCCCGACGGGGGCGGATATCGGATCTGCGACGGCCTCTTCGATCTCAACCCCTTGAAATTTGGCTTGAACAACAACCTGGTCACCTTCGCGAAGAACTTTGGTACGGGCTTCAGCGAGGTTTACAACGGCGTGGACTTCACGACTCGCGTCAGGCTCCCGGGGGGCTTGCAAGTCAACGCCGGCACCAGCACGGGCCGGGTCGTCATCGACCAGTGCATCGCGGTCGATGCGCCGGTCGGGCAGTCTGGAACGTCCGCCGATCGGGGCGCGGTCAGTTTCAACACGTCTCGCCAATTCTGCCGCAGCGAACCGCCGTTCCGAACACAGGTCAAAGGGTTCCTGATCGTCCCGCTGCCGTGGGGTATCCAAACGAGCTCGGGGTTTCAAATCGTGCCTGGTCCACAGATTACGGCGGAATACACGCCGTCTGCCGCGGAGATCAGGGCGGCACTCAACCGCAATCCTTCAGGGAGCATCGCTTCGATTGCGCTCATCGAGCCAGGTACGCAGTTCTCCCCGTCTCTGAAAAGCGTCGACTTCCGAGCCTCGCGCAGAATGAGATTCGGTCGCACGACCGTGACGGGCAGCGTTGACGTGTTCAACATTCTGAATAAATCGGACATCAACACCCTGAGCACGTCGTACACCAGCACGTGGTTGCAGCCGACGCAGATTCTGGTGCCGCGGTACGCCAAGTTCAACGCCCAGATCGATTTCTGAACGGCAGTCGCGGGCAGGAGACAACAGCATGATCCGCACGTCCCGCCAGGCGGGTTGCTCGCGCGGCTTTGACGTTGTTGGTCCAGGTGTCGCCGACGTGCAGCAACGTGTCATCCAGAGGTCCTTATGCTGAAGTGGAAGATTGCGGCGGTCATCGGTTTTGTCTGCGGCGTTGCGGGAGTCGGGTGGGGCTATTCGCAAGACACGAAGGCGACCGGATTCTACGAGCTTCGAGTGTACACGGCCAAACCAGGCAAGAGAGATGCGCTTGCCGCCCGATTCGCGAGCCGCACCGCCGCCATCTACGCAAGGCACGGCATCACGAACGTCGGTTACTGGATCCCGCAGGAAAGCGATGCCGCCCTGGGCATCAGCGCCGCGAACACGTTCATCTACATGCGGGGTTACCCCTCGCGCGAGGAGCGCGACAAGCGGCTCAAAGCCGCGCACGACGATCCGGAATTTGCCGAGGTCGTGACCAAGCAGGAGCGAAACCCCGACACGAAGCTGATTGAAAACGTCCACAACATCGATATGGTGCCGAGCGGTGCCTATGCATCCATAAGAATCACGCAGTAGCTACCTTCGAGACGCCGCGTCAACGGCAGTCCTGCCGCGCACATGTCCTGGTTGGGATATGAGCAAGAAGTAGCCGGCGCTCGCTCGCGATGTTTTCAGTGATGAGAGGAGCATGAGATGGTGAGCAATCGCGCGCGGTGCCACACGATCGTGGGCGGCATGGTTGTCGTGGGTGCACTTGTGCTGCCTCGTGTCGTCGGCACCCAACAGTCAGTCATTACGGAGAAGATGGGAGTTCGGCACTGGTCGGGCCAGGGTATCTCGCCGGTGTACGAAGGCTTCGATCTCAACCCTGACGGCACGTACAACATGTGGTTCGGTTACATGAACCTGAATTGGGAGGAGGAGCTGGAGATTCCTGTCGGCACCGATAACGGTTTTGAAGGCGTGGCGGACCGTGGCCAGCCCACTCACTTTGCCACCAGAAGGCACAAGGACGTGTTCAGGGTCATCGTGCCGAAAGACTTCGGAACTCAAAAGCTCGTGTGGAAGCTCACCGTGCGGGGCAAGACCGAATCGATCGGGGGGACGTTGAACCCGGTCTGGCAGATCGATCGCCGGCGCACCACCCGAGGTGGAAACGACGACGCAATCGATTCGAACACGCCGCCTGTCGCCAGTATTCAGCCGCCTGAGCAGTCCATCGCTTTCGGTGCCAAGGCCACCTTGGCGATTGCAGCTACTGACGACGGGCTGCCAAAACGCATGAGGACGTCGTTCCCGGCGCCGAACGGCGCGGGCATCCCTCCCCAGTTGTATGCCGTCCCGCCGTCCACCGCCCCCCAGCGAGGCGGCGCTGGTGGAAGGGCTGGCGGTGCTGGAGGTCGGGGCGAGGCTGGCGGCGCTGAGGCGGGGAGTCTCAGCTACGAATGGTTCAAGTATCGAGGTCCCGGCAAGGTCACCTTCATCGAGCCGCGGGGAATACTTGCCAACGGCAAGGCAACCTCCATAGCGAGTTTCAGCGAGCCGGGCGACTACGTGCTCCAGATGATTGTCGACGACGGCTCGGGCGAATCGGCGGGCAATTTCGGCTATCACTGTTGCTGGACCAACGTCGAGGTGAAGGTCCACGTAACCGGCGGCGCGCCAGCCACGCGGCGCTGATTCGAGGATTGACCTGTCGCGCACGCCCCCGCTAGACTGAGCCGATTCTTGTGCACAGCTTGAGGGAGAGTTCCATGACACGCATTGAAAAAATGCCGAAGCGGTTTTGCTGGTTGCGTGCGGCGACGCTGACGGGGCTCGCTGCGACAGTGGCGGCAGTCGCGACCCTGATGACCGCGCTCGCAGCAACGGCGCCAGATGCGCCAAACAGCGTGACGTTCACCAGGGACGTGGCGCCGATCTTCCAGAAAGCGTGCCAGACGTGCCATCACCCGGGAACGGCAGCGCCGATGTCTCTCCTCACCTTCCAGGATGTGCGGCCGTGGGCGAGGTCCATCAAGGCGCGCGTGATGGCGCGCGAGATGCCGCCGTGGCACCTCGACAAGTCCGTGGGTATTCGCGAGTTCAAAAACGACATTTCGCTGAGCGACGCGGACATCAACACGATCGTTCGCTGGGTGGACGGCGGGACGCCGCAGGGCGACCCGAAGGACATGCCGCCGCCGCTCACATTCCGTCCGGAGACCGACTGGTTCATTGGCAAGCCGGATCTGACCATCACGTTCGATAAAGAGATGACCATGTACGCCAATGGTCCTGATTGGTGGATCAACAAATACGCAGACACAGGCCTGACGGAAGATCGCTGGGTCAAGGCGATGCAGATCAAACCGAGCAACGCCAGGATCGTGCATCACGCCGTCACATCGGTGATTCCGCCGGCCGGCACGGATCTGACGGACTCGGGCTTTGTCGGAGGGGAGTTCGAAGAATACGCCGTCGGGAAATACGGAACCACTTTCCCGGAGAACACGGGCCGCCTGCTGCCGGCCGGGTCCCGGATTCAATTCGACATGCATTACTTTGCGATTGGCGAGGAAGCCAAAGATCGCACGACGCTGGGCATCGTCTTCTATCCGAAAGGTTACGTCCCGAAGTACAAGATCACGATGGTGAACTTCCGGAACCTCCCGAACGACGATCTGGAGATCCCGCCCAATTCGATCGTCCGTCACGACGGGTATTTCCGCCTGCCCAGGCCTGCCCGAATCGTGAGCTTCCAGCCGCACATGCATATGCGCGGCAAGGGCATGACCCTGGAGGCCATCAATCTCGATAACTCGGTTACCACGATCAGCTCGACGGATCACTTCGATTTCAACTGGCACATTGCCTACGTGTACAGGGACGATGTGGCCCCACTACTGCCCGCGGGCACGGTGCTGCACGCCATCGGCGTTCACGACAACACCTCCGCGAACCGCCGCAACCCCGATCCCTCGATGTGGGCTGGTTACGGTGAGCGAAGCGTCGACGATATGCTCCAACTGCGGCTGGCCGTGGTTTACCTGGACGACGCCGAGTATCAAGCACAGGTGGCTGAGCGAAAGACGAAGGTCACGCAGCTGCTGACCGGCGGAAATCAGCGGTAGCGGCAAAGAAGGAATCGGAGGTGGGCTTCACCTGCCGGCCGATACCTTGGCTTCGTAGGTCGGACCATGTACCGTCCGGTGCGAAACATACTGCCAACGGCCGTCACGAAACGCATACACGCGCTCGAACCACACCGTAAAGGCACCGCGGTCAGGCGCCGCTGATTTGTTTCGCGCGCGGTACTGTCCGTAGGTGATGGCGATGTCCCCATGCATATCGACCTGCACTGAATCGAGGTCCCGCGAGAGGTAAGGCGCCTTCGACACGGACGCCAGCCACTGCGCTTTGTTCTCGACTCGCAGCGGGCGTCCACCGGTGGTCCACCCGTCTCCGTGGGTGAAGCTGAAATCGGGGGCACAGATGCCATCCAGGAATCCGACATCTCCGCGCACCACTGCCGCCTCCATGGTTTTTTCAAATGCCAGCACGTCCGCCGCCGCGGTGCCGGATGCGGTCGATGACGGCTTCGCCTGCCGCCCGGAGACAGCGGCGACGACAACGAACACGAGGACGCATGCGATTCGAGCGCGCATCGAGCCTCCTAGCTTGTCAGCATCCAGTTGAGGGCTGACAGGTGTCACCCACGTGCGCCGGCCGTCACACGCGGGACGGCGTCAGGGCCTGTCTGGTAAAAGGCGTATTCTACAGCCGCGTCAAACCGGTCGAGCACCGAGTGCCGGTGGCTTCGGGTGTGGAGCTTCAGGTAATCGGGCTGCAGGCTCACCTGATCCGGCGAACACCAGGATCCCGCCTTTCGCCGGAGATGCCACGTATAGAGCCGCCGGCACGCCGCCTCGACGAGCGGCGAGGGAACGCGAAGCACAATCTCCAGCAGCCGCTTGGCTCGGGCGAGACCGTGGCCCTGCGGCTCCGCGAGCGATGCGGGAGGCACGTCGGGCAGCCGCGTGATGCCGTTCGGATAGTACCGGATCACGAACGGATTGGCGGCGAGGAAGGCGTCGAGCAGGTCGTCGCCGATGAGCGGCTTCAGGTGAATCGCCTGGTTGGCGGTGAAGAGATCCTGCTCGTCGAGGGCGAGATGGGAATCGGCCACGACAAAGTTGGCACACACAGTAAGCCGGCGCCGGAGGAGCTTCGTCAACACCAGCACTGCGACCGTCACCGTCCACACCCGCCGGCCCCGCGTCACGATGAAGAGATCGAGGTCGCCGTCGGCTTCCAGGTTCAGATGCGCGATGCTGCCCGACACCGCGACGAGGCGCGTGAACGGCAGCGCGCAGATCAGCCGCAGCGCCCGCCGGTGCCGCCGAAGGAACGCGCGGCTGTGCGCTTCGCGCCGGCGGCGCTCGGCGATCAGGTCCGCGCGGCCCTTGGGGAAAAAGAATCCGTCGCGGAACTCGACCATGCCGTGCAGCAGCTCGCTGCCGTCGTAGACGGCAAGGATCTCGGATCGCGTCTGATCGGATTCGATCAGGGCGTGGTGCAGCTGTTCGAGCGTGAGCGGATAGTCGAACAGCGAGGCGTAGATGACGCTGCGCGCGATGGCGAGCTCCCGCGACGTCATCCTGTCATCTCGCACGTGCACCCTTGCACCTCACACCCCCGCACTTCCGCACCTCGTACCCCTGCACCTCGCACCTCGCACCACATCAAACCATCACGCCATCACCGTGTTGCACGTCACGAGCCTCGTGCGCGTACCCCCTGGCCCGGAGGGTCCACGCGCATCCGGCGGTCAGGAACACCTCGGTGCCGAGCGTGGCCCAGGCGGCGCCGCCGATGGACCAGGCGGGGATGAGGCGTGCATTCAACGCCACGTTGACGACCAGGGCGAGCGCGCAGACCGCTGCGTACGCCCGCTGGCCGTTCCATCCGACGAGCTGATGCGTCAGCGCCAGGTTGAGCGACAACAGCGGGAACGAAAGCAGCAGGATGCGGAATGCCGGGACGGCGGCCTCGTACCGCGCGCCATAGAGCAGCGGAATCAGCCAGCCGGCCGCGCTCCACGCGGCCGCCGCGGCCGCGATTGCAAAGCCGGTGATCGGCAGCGCCACGCGCGCGAGCGGCCTGAGATCGCTCGCGCGACAGAGCGACGGCAACGCGACCGCAACGACCGCCGCCGGAAACAGCCGCAGCGCATCGACCAGCCGGAACACGGCATTGTAGAGCGCCACCGACTCGGTGCCGGACCATAGCTGGACGAGGAAAACGTCGACGCGGAAATACAGCGCCGACAGGACGATTCCCGCGCCGATCGGCCACACGTCGCGGCGGAACGCCTGCCACGGAACGAAGGGCGGGCCTTCAGGCCTGGCGACCTCGCGCAATCCGGGCGCGGCACCGCTGAAGCGATGCGCGGCACCGCTGAAGCGGGGCCTTACGCGGTGCCCTACGCTGTCTGACCGGAGCGCGAAGGCTTCAGCCGAGCGTTCGCGGCCGCCGAGCCGCACGGCGATCCGCAGGCTGACGATGAGGGTGACGACCGCCGGCAGCAGCATCGCAACGCCCAGCAGGGTGACGTCGGGCCGCCACGCGAGCGCGAGCAGCCCGCATCCGAGCGTCGCCGTGCGGTGCCACACGGTGACGGACGACTCCACGTCGCTGCGCGACAAGCCTCGATAGAAGTGGTGGAGGAGCTCAATCAGGCCGCTGCACGCGTAGACGAGCGCGAGCACGGCGATCGGCGTGGAGAACGCCGCGCTCCAGCCGGACACGAGCAAGCCGATCGCGACGAGGACCATTGCGCCGGCGGCAGTCCAGAGGCGGACGCGCAGCCACCCGCCGAGCAGACGCGCCGCCTCCTCCGGCTGCCGCGCCACCGCGCGCGCGAGGTGAAGCTGTATGCCGAAATCGGTGACGACCGCGACCATCCATCCGAGCGTCGAGCCGAGCGCGAAGATTCCGAACGACTGGGCCGACAGCCGGCGCGCCGCGACGACGGTGATCGCGAACAGCGAGCCCTTGCCCGCCAGATCGGCGAACGCCTTGTAGGCGATCAGGAACGCGTCGGGCAGTTTCGCGTTTGGAAACGATCTTTCGTCCACCGTAAGCGGCTCCGCCCTTTTAAGGCTGGTACAGCGTTGCGTTCTGAACGTATGCAGCAGGCGTGCCTTGCTTTCGCGCGTATTGGCCGCGTGGCAAGGATCTTGGAAGGCGCACCGCCACTCGGGCTCACAATATGGCCGGCAATACCCTTACAGACGCAGCGGCAGCCGTCGCGTCCGGCAGCGCACGCGGACCTGTGGTCCCCGAGCCTCACACCTCCCCCGCGGGGAGGACCGCCTTCGCCGGCGTGGCGCTGCTGACACTCGCCGCGCCGTTCGAGCTCACCGAGCCTCTCCTCCGCCTGCCGCGTCAATCGGTGAGCTCACTTGAAATGGCCCTGTTGCTCGCGTTCGCCGGATGGGGCGCGGCCCTCGTCTTCAGTGGATTTGTAGCGGAGTGGCGCACGCCGCTCACTCCGCCGTGGATCGCGCTGCTGCTCGCGATGCTCGTCGCGTCGGCCGCCTCGCCAGTCTCGCGGGTCAACGCGCTCCACATGACGGGCCGTCTCGGCGCGGCGTTCGGCGTGTACCTTCTGACGCTGAACGGCGTCTCCACGCGCGCGCGCCTGCGGACGATGCTGGCCCTCGCCCTGGCCGTCGGCGTCGTCGTCAGCGGGCTGATGATCCTCGAATACATCGGCGTGCGGCCAGTGCTCGCCTGGCTCAGGCTGTTTCGACGCGACGTCGCCACGGTGGGCGCACAGGTTCGCGCGGGCGGCCCGCTCCAATACCCGACGATCGCGTCGATGTATCTCGAGGTCGTCTTCGCGTTGGGCCTGGGCGTGCTGCTTGGCGAGCTCGATCGGTCGGCGCAGCCCGAGGTGAGAACTGAAAAGCCAGAAGGAACAACTCCCTTCAAGACAGCTTCTAAAGCCTCACCGGCAAGAACTTGCTTCATTTCGTCAGAACGCGGCTTCAGAAGATGTGCAGGCGTGGCGGCCGTGTTCGTCGCGCTGGTCGTCATCGGCGAGGCGATCACGCTGACGTTCACGCGCGCCGGGCTGGTCACGATGGCGCTGAGCCTGGCGCTCGTTGGCGCGATCCGCCGCACCCGGCGGGGGACCGAGAGCGGCGGGGCCCTGATCGCGTGTCTGGCGCTCGTGATCGCGGCATTGTTTCTGGTCTCGCGATCCCCGCGGTCGATGTGGCTGCGGTTCACGAGCGAAGGTCAGGAATCATGGTACCGCGCGAAGGTCGGCGCGCCGCCCGACCTCGACCTTCCCACCGGACGGACCACGGCGGTTCCAGTGAAGGTGACCAATACCGGCCGGCTGCTCTGGGATTCCCGCGCCGATCCGCCGGTCCTGCTTTCGTACCACTGGCTGCCGGCCGAGGGCGATCACTTCGTGTCGTTCGAAGGCGTGAGGACGCCGTTTGCGTCGCCGGTCGCGCCCGACACGACGGTCTCGATGCGCGCAGTCGTCGGTGCCCCTCTGCGGCCGGGACGGTACCGCCTCGAGTGGGACATCGTGCAGGAAGGACGCCTCTGGTTCAGCACGGAACCGGGCGCGATTCGCTCGATATCACGCGCGACGGTCACGGCCAACGCGCCGTGGAGCGGCGTCGAGCCGGCGATCATTCCGCCGCCTCATCCGACGGTGCGGCCGGGACGCTTCGTGTTGTGGCGCGCCGCCGGACGGATGATTGCGGCGCACCCACTCCTCGGCGTGGGCCCGGACAACTTCCGCTTGTCGTACGGCGCGTATGCCGGTCTCGCGACCGCCGATCCTCGGACGCACAGCAACAACATGTATCTCGAGGTGCTCGCCGGTGGGGGGCTGCTCGCGGGCGCCGCATTCGTCTGGCTGCTGTGGCGCGCGGCCGGCAGTTTCGCCGCCGTCATGCGCCTCGCGCCGGATGCGGCCGGCGGGGCCGCGCTCGGGCTCGGCGCGGCGGGCCTCGCGATCGGCCTGCACGCCGCCGTCGATTCGTTTCTGAGCTTTGCTCCGACCTACGTGCTGTTCTCGCTGACCCTCGGATGCGCGTCCGCGTGCGTGCGCGACGCGGAGGCCCGGCCGGATGCGAATCGCGTTTGACGGGACGGCGCTTCGGCCCGGGCGGACAGGTGTCGGTTATTACACCGAGCATCTGCTCCACCATCTCGCGCAGGTCGTGTCGAACGACGAGCTGATCGTGATCTCGAACCGCGCGATCGACACGACGTCGCCGCTGCCGCCCGGCGTACGGATTGCGACGCCGTCGCGGCGGGCGCCGCGGCTGGTCTGGATGCAGACGCTCGCCGTCACCGCGATCCGAGAAGTCGAGGCGGACGTCGCGCACTTCACCAACGGCATGATCCCGCTCATGTCGCGCGTGCCGGCGGTGGTGACCATCCACGACATGAGCCTGCGGCTCTATCCCCGCCACCACCCGACGCGTCGCGTCCTGCTGAATCGTCCGCTGGTCGATCTCGCGGCACGCCGCGCCAACGCCATCATCACCGTCTCCCAGAGCGCGAAGCGTGACATCGTCGGCGTCTACGGCCTCGATCCGGGTCGCGTGCACGTCGTGTATGAAGCGGCGGCGCCGTCGTTCAAGCGCGTCCTGGATCCCGCGGAGCTCGAGCGTGTTCGGCGCCGCTACGGGATCGACGACCGCGTGATTCTCTATGTCGGGACGATCGAGCCGCGGAAGAACCTGCCCCGGCTGGTCGAGGCGTTCGCGTCTCGACGGGGCACTGGCGAGTTGAGCCACCAACTCGTGTGCGTCGGCCCGTACGGGTGGCTGTCGCGCGGCCTCGAGGATCGCATCGCCCGCTTGAACGTCGCGCACGCGATCAACTTCACCGGCTACGTGCCGTTCGAAGACCTGCCTGCGCTCTACAGCCTCGCCGAGATGTTCGTGTACCCGTCGATGTACGAAGGCTTCGGCCTGCCGGTGATCGAAGCGATGGCGTGCGGAGCGCCCGTGATCACCGGACGCACGCCGGCGCTGGCCGAAATTGGCGGCGGTGCCATCCAGCACGTGGACCGCATCGAGTCCGACGAACTGGGCCGGGCGATGGTGGCGCTCGCGCGGAGCCGCGACCGGCGCGACGAGCTGTCGGCGGCGGGTCTGGCTCGCGCGAGCACGTTTTCGTGGCGACGCGCCGCGAGCGAGAGCCTGGAGATCTATCGGGATGTGGCCACCGCACGGAGCCGCGTAAGAGCCGAGCCTGGTAGGCCCGTGCAGATGGCGACGCCGGGTGGGCCAGGCAGGTCAAGCGGGTTGGCCAGGCCGGATGGGGCAGGTAGGTCAGGTAGGTCGGGTGGGCCAGGCGGGTCGGTCAGGTCAGGTGGGTCAGGTAAGTGGGGTAGGGCAGGTGGGTCGGGCAGGTGGGGTACGTGGGGTAGGACGGGTGGGTCAGGTGGAACCGGTGCGGCGCAACCGTCGGTCGGTGTGGCGCACACGTCCACCGATGTGTTGTTCGGACAGGCGTACTTCCTCCGGTTCGATCCCAAGCTGTGGGAAGCGCGCCAGCCGTACGCGCCCCTTGGCGCTCTGTACGCCGCAGCCTGCGTGCGCGCGCGGGGTTACTCCGTGGCCTTGTTCGATGCCATGCTCGCGGCCTCCGAAAGCGAATGGGCCGCCGCCCTCGATCGCCATCGTCCGCGCTTCGCCGTGATCTACGAGGACAATTTCAACTACTTGAGCAAGATGTGCCTGCTGCGCATGCGGCAGGCGGCGCTGACGATGATCGATGCCGCGCGCGCGCGGGGGATCACGACGATCGTCGCCGGCGCCGATGCGACCGACCATCCCGCCACCTATCTCGAGCGCGGCGCGGACGTCGTCGTCGCGGGCGAAGGCGAAGTGACGCTGGTGGAACTGCTCGACACGATGTCCGGGGCAAGTGGGCGGGGTGGGTCGGGTGGGGCAGGTAGATCCACGGCGGAGGGGACGGGAGATCGGACCGGCGGGTTGAAGTCGGTTGCCGGCCTCTGGATTCGAGACGACGACGGCCGGGCCGTACGAACGGGGACGCGGCCCATCATCGGCGACGCCGACGCGCTGCCGTTGGCCGCGTGGGATCTCGTCGACGTCGAGCGCTACCGGTCGATCTGGCGAGCGCGGCACGGCTACTTCTCGATGAACGTCGTGACGACGCGCGGGTGTCCGTATCACTGCAACTGGTGCGCGAAGCCGATCTACGGCCAGCGCTACACGGCGCGGTCACCAGAAAAAGTAGTCGACGAGATGGCGTGGCTGAAAGCGACGTATCAGCCGGACCATCTGTGGATCGCCGACGACATCTTCGGCCTCAAGCCCGGCTGGATCGAGCGGTTCGCGGCGCTGGTGCAGTCACGGGGCGCGGCCATTCCGTTCAAGTGCCTCCTCCGCGCCGATCAAGTGACGGACAGCGTGGCGCGCGCGCTTCGGGCGGCCGAATGCCGCACGGCCTGGATTGGCGCCGAGTCGGGCTCGCAGAGGATTCTCGACGCGATGGAGAAAGGCACGCGCGTCGATCAGATCGCCACGGCGACGCGGCTGCTGCACGAGGCGGGCGTCGAGGTCGGCTTCTTCCTGCAGTTCGGCTATCCCGGCGAGATACGCGAGGATATCGACCGGACGCTCGCGATGGTGCGCACCTGCGCGCCCGATGACATCGGCGTGTCGGTCTCGTATCCGCTGCCGGGGACGACGTTCTACCAGCGCGTGCAGGCGCAGCTCGGGCAGAAACGGAACTGGGTCGATTCGAACGACCTCGAGGTGATGTACCACGCGACTTACGTGCCGGACTTCTATCGCGCGCTGCACGCCCTCGTGCACTCGGAGTTCCGCGCGCGGAGGGCCGCTGACGCCTTGGCCCAGGTCGTCGCGCGGCCGTGGACGTTCACCCGGCGGCATGCGCGCGCGGCCGTTCACGTCGCGTATCACCGCGTGCAGGTGTCGCTGCTGCGGCGCCGGCTGAGCCGTCTCGCGGGGCTTACCGCGGCGGCGCCGCCGACGGGGCTCATCCCGCTGCTCACGCCGGATGCCGCGGCCGTGCCCACGGATCAGTCGTCGCTGAAGTGAGAAGCATGCGCAAACACCACATCGTCCTGTACAACCCGCGGGCGCCGTTCTTCACGATGCCGCTTGCGCTCATTGCGGTGGGGTCCGCGCTCGATCGATCGCGGTACGAGGTCACCCTCGTCGACGGACGGCTCGAACCGGATCCGGTCGCGCGCGTCCTCGATGCGACGGACGGGGCGTTGTGTCTCGGCGTCAGCGTGCTGACCGGCATCCCGATTCGCGACGCGCTGGGGGTGACGCGAGCCGTACGCGCGCGGCATCCGCGATGCCGGATTGTCTGGGGGGGCTGGCATCCGTCGCTGTTTCCACGCGAGACGCTGAACGAGGCCGGTGTGGACGCGGTTGTCGTCGGCCAGGGCGAGGAGGCCTTCGCGGATCTCGTCGAGCGGTTCGCGGCCGGCCGCACAGGACAAGACGGGCGGGACGGACAGGAGGGCGAGGACGGGGAGAACGGGCGGGACGCGACGGGCGCCATTGCACGGCGGCCGGCGCGCGACATCAACGACTTTCCCGAGCACGACTACGGCTTGATCGCGGTCGAGCGCTACTTCGCGCTCAAGCGCGAGCGGCAGCTCGATTACACCACGTCGCAAGGGTGCCGCTTCCGCTGCACGTTCTGCGCCGATCCGACCGTCTACGGACGCGCGTGGTCCGGCCTCGAGCCCGCTCGCGTGGCCACCGAGCTCGATCGCCTCTGGCATCGCCACCACTTCACCGACGTCGGCTTTCAGGACGAAACGTTTTTCACCCACGCGAACCGTGTAGGCGCAATCGCCGAGGAGATTCTCGGTCGCGATCTCCACTTCACCTGGATGGCGACGATGCGCGGCGATCAGGGAGCGCGCCTGGACGAGCACGTGCTGCTGGCGTGCCGGCACGCGGGGCTGCGTCGCGTGATGATCGGGCTCGAATCGGGCTCGCAGCAGATGCTCGACTGGATGAAGAAGGACCTGAAAGTGGAGCAGGTCTTCGTCACGGCGGAGAAGTGCCGCCGGCACGGCATCGCCGTACTCTGCAATCTCATCGTCGGGTTTCCGGACGAACCGCCCGAGAGCGTGGCGGCGACGCTCGATGCGGCGAAGGCGCTTCGTGCGCTCGGCCCCGACTTTCAGGTCGCGCTGTTTTATTACCGGCCGTATCCCGGGACTCCGATCACCGACGCGCTCGCGCGGCGAGGGCATCCGCTGCCGCGAAGCCTGGACGAGTGGGCCGCCATCGAAGAGAGCACGTCGCACAGCCCGTGGGTGGACGCCGGGAAGCGGGCGCTCATCGATCGGTTCAGCTTCTACCAGCGGATCGGCTGGGCGCGGCCGGACGCGTGGCGCGTGCCGCTGCAGGCGATTGCCCGGTGGCGCTGTCGCCGGGACGTGTACGCCTTCCCCATCGAGAAGACGATTGTCGAGTGGGTGCGACAGGTGCGCGCATGACTCTGTCCGTCCTGGCCACGTCGGCGCTCGTGCGGCTCGGACAGGTGACGAACCGCACGTTCGTGCTGCCGCTGCTCATCTTCTATCCCACCGGGCGCTGCAACAGCCGGTGCCTGTCGTGCGACTGGTGGAAACAGAGCGGCGGCGACGATCTGACGCTCGACGAGATCCGGATCGTCGCCGCGTCCCTGCCGGCGCTCGGCACGCGCGTGGTCGCGTTCTCGGGCGGCGAGCCGCTGCTGCGTCCCGAGGTGTTCGAAGCGGCGGAGATCTTTCGCGCGCGCGGCCTGACGCTGCACCTGCTGACGAGCGGGGTGCTGCTGGAGCGGTTCGCGGAGCGCGTCGCGCGACACTTCGCGCGCGTCTCGGTCTCGCTCGATGCGACCACCGAGCCGCTGTACGAGCGGATTCGCGGGGTGGACGCGCTGGCGACCGTCCGGCGGGGCATCGCCCGGCTGCGGCGGTTGGCGCCTGAGGTGCCGCTGTCGGCCCGCGCCACGCTGCACCGCGCGAACTTCCGCGAGCTGCCGCGGCTGATCGACTACGCGAAGTCGCTGGGCCTCGACGGGATTTCGTTTCTGCCGGCTGACGTGTCCTCGCTCGGCTTCGGGCGCGACGCGCCGCCGAGCGCGGCCGCGCTCGCAAGGCTCGCGCTCGAACGGGCCGACATCGTGGACTTCGAGGCGATCATCGAGCGGACAATCGCGTTGTACGCCGGCGATTTCGATTCGGGGTTCGTCGCGGAATCACCGGACAAGCTGCGCCGGCTGCCGCGGTACTACGCGGCGGTCGTCGGCGACGAGCCGTTTCCGCAGGTCTCGTGCAACGCGCCGTGGGTCTCGGTCGTGATCGAAGCGAACGGATCGGTGCGGCCGTGCTTCTTCCACGGGTCGATCGGCAATATCCGGAAGGCGCCGATCGCCACGATCGTGGCCGAGAACCTTCGTGTGTTCCGGCAGACGTTGGACGTCGGCGCCGACCCGGTGTGCGTGCGCTGCGTGTGCTCGCTGAAAACCACCTGGAGGAGCGCCCCATGGCTGATGTAGGGCGGGCGTTTCAGGCTCGCCTCGGCGACCTTGAAAGAGCCGCCCTGCGCCGCGCCGAACGGGATACCCAGCGCGCCTTCGACGGCGTTGCGGCGGGCTACGCCCGATCGAATGAAGGCAACCGCCTGCTGCGCCACATGCGTGCGCGCGCGTGGGAGGCGGTCGAAGCCTTCGTCCCCCGCGGATCGCACATCCTCGATCTCGGGTGCGGTCCCGGCTGCGACGAGGACCATCTGGCCCGACGGGGCTACCGCGTGACGGCGATCGACTGGTCCCCGGCGATGGTGGACGAGGCGCGCCGGCGCGTGCTGGCCGCCGGGCTCGCCGATCGCGTCGACGTCCTGCACGCCGGCATCCAGGAGATCGATCAGCTCGCGCCCGTGCAGTTCGACGCCGCCTACTCGAACTTCGGCCCGCTCAACTGCCTCG
>QHWJ01000093.1 GCA_003222535.1 Acidobacteriota bacterium
GATTTTGATCGTCACCATCCCGCTGCCGCTGGCGGTGCTCAGTGCGTTCCTTGGGATGTACTACGCCGGCATTTCGTCGAACATCATGAGCCTCGCCGGCATCGCCATCGCCATCGGTGTCCTCGTCGACGCCGGCATCGTGGTCACGGAGAACGCGTTCCGCTTCGTCGAGCAGCGGCAGGTCGATCCTCGCGATCGCCGGCGCGTGTGGGAAACGGTCCTCGAGTCGACGCGGCTGGTCGGCCGGCCCGTGTTCTTTTCGATGGCGATCATTCTGCTGGCGTTCGTCCCGGTCTTCGCCCTGACCGGACAAGAGGGCAAACTCTTCCACCCCCTGGCGTTCACCAAGACGTTTGCCGTGCTTGCGGCCACCGTCATCGCTGTCACATTGGTCCCGGTGCTGTGCACGTTGCTGCTTGGGGGCAAATTCCACGCGGAGGAAGACAACCCGGTCATGCGAGCGCTGCGCCGGCTCTACCGTCCGGCGCTCGAGACCGCCTTGTCGCATCGCGGCTTGACCGTGTTCGCTGCTGCTCTTCTGTTTGCCGGCGCCCTGTTCGTCGCACGAGGTATCGGCAGCGAATTCATGCCGCCGCTCAACGAAGGCGATCTGATGTTCATGCCGATCGCCGATCCGAGCATCTCGCTGGAAGAAAACACACAAATCGCCAAACGCCAGAACGAGATTCTCATGTCGTTTCCGGAGGTCGAATACGCGGTTGCGAAGGTCGCACGCGCGGACACGTCGACTGATCCCGCCCCGCTGAACATGACTGAAACGGTCGTCCACCTGAGGCCCAGAAATCAGTGGCGGCAGGGCATGACGCTCGATCGTCTGCGCACAGTCATGAGTGAGGCGGTTCAGCTGCCAGGCGTCTCGAACATCTGGACGATGCCCATCATCAATCGGATCGACATGTTGACGACGGGCATTCGGTCTGAAGTCGGCGTGAAGGTGTACGGAAACGATCTGGCGGTGGTGGAAGCGTCCGCACGACGTATCGCCGATGTTATTCGACGTGTGCCCGGCGCGAGCAACGTCTATCCCGAACAGGTGACGAGCGGCCAGTACCTCAATATCGTGGTCGATCGTGCAGCGGCGGCGCGGTACGGCATCCGTGTCGGCGACATTCAGCAGGTCATTGAAACAGCGGTAGGGGAGACCGTGCTGACGACCACGATCGAAGGCCGACGAAGGTTCCCCGTTCGCGTGCGATACGCGCCTCAGTACCGCTCCGACCCGGAGGCGCTTGGCCGAGTGCTGGTGGCCGCCTCGAACGGCGCGCAAATCCCGTTGAGCCAGGTGGCGCATATCGAGCACGCACGGGGGGCCGCGATGATTTCGTCTGAAAACGGGCTGCTGATCGCCACGGTGCTCATGAACGTGCAGGGTCGGGATGTCGGCAGCTTTGTGGACGAGGCCCGTCGCGCGGTCGCGCGCAACGTGTCGCTGCCCTCGGGGTACTACGTGGGTTGGAGCGGCCGCTGGGAAAACCAGGAGCATGCGCGGCAGCGGCTGCAAGTCGTGCTGCCGATCGTGCTCGTGATCATCTTCGTGCTGCTGTATTTCACGTACCACTCCGTTCTCGAGGCCGCGCACGTCCTCCTCGCCGTGCCATTCGCGCTCACTGGCGGTGTGTACCTGCTCTGGCTACTCGGCTACAACTTCTCGGTTGCCGTGTGGGTCGGGTTCATCGCGCTATTCGGGACCGCGGTGCAGACCGGCGTTGTCATGGTCATCTACCTGGAGGACGCCGTCGCGCGAAAGCGCGAATCGATGGGCGGCACGCTGACGCGGAGGGCACTCCGTGACGCCGTCGTCGACGGCGCTCTGCTCCGGTTGCGCCCGAAGGTGATGACCGTCTCCACCGTGATCGCCGGCTTGCTCCCGATCATGTGGAGCACGCGGGCAGGCGCCGAGGTGATGAGACCGCTCGCCACGCCGGTGCTCGGCGGCATGGTGTCGTCATTGCTTCACGTGCTGATCGTCACGCCGGTCCTGTTCTATTGGCTGCAGGAGCGCCGGCCGGGACTGCTGCAACAGGAACCGCTCGAACTGGAGGCGGGTCCGGTATTGACGAAGCGGCGCGTCCTCGCGGGTATCGCTGCGATCGCGATGATCGTTGCGGCCGTTGCTCTGGCGGAGATATGGCCCTCCCGCCGTGCGGTCGAGAGCCAGGCTGGCGCGGCCGTCCAGCAGATTCGATCGGGCGATCTGACCATCGTGCTGTTGTCGCCGACCGGCACGCTGCATCAAGGACGCAACACCTTCACGATCGAATTCCGGAGTGCGAACGGCTCACACCTGGACGTCGGCTCGGTGCGTACAAGCGCAAACATGGCGATGCCGGGAATGGTCATGTCAGGCGGGGTGGAGGTGAGCAGGACGAGAGTGCCGGGACGGTATCAGGCGACCGCCGAATTCGGCATGGCCGGCGCGTGGAAGATGGCGATCGAATGGGACGGCGCGGCGGGCCGCGGATCGGTGAACTTCGAAGGAACAGTGCGATGACGAAGCGACTCTGGATCGCGACGGCGTGCGGCGTGCTGACATGGAGCGTGAACGTGCGTGCTCAATCGGGCGCACCGAATCCGCGCGAGGGACTTGCGGCGCAGTACGTCAACACCGAAACCGGCGTCACGCTCGACGACGCCATCACGCGCGCGCTGGAACAGGAGCCGACGCTTCGCGCGACGCGAACCGCTGTCGATGTCGCCAGGGGCGTGCAGCTTCAAGCCGGGCTGCGTCCCAATCCCACCGTGTCGTTCATGCAGCTGCAGGAGCCTGGTGGGACCGACAGCCAAAGCCGGGTGGAGATTGAGTGGCCGCTGGATCTGTTTCGGAAGGCTGGACGCGTGGCGGTCGCGGAGCAGGAACGACAGGCCACAGAGCAGAGCGTCTCCCATCGCGAGCGGATGCTTGCCGCCGACGTTCGCATGAAATACGGGGAGGCAGTCGCTGCCGTTCGGGATCTTTCGGTCAGCGACGACCTGGTCGCCACGACGACACGCCAGTACGACCTGTTGCGGGCGCGAGTCGACCAGGGTGGCACTCCACCGCTCGAACGCAACATGCTGGAAGTGGAGCTGCGTCGGCTCGAGGCCGGGCGGCTCCTGGAGGCCGGGCACGTGGATCGAGCCGTGATCGAGCTGAAGCGCCTGCTCGGCCTGAGTGCAAACGCTCCGCTCCAACTCCGCGACACGCTCGAACGACTCGTGGCGCGTGAAGGCGCCATGCCGCCGAGGCCGGACACCACCGCGGTGGCGATTCGGCCCGACGTGCGGGAAGCCGAAGCTCGAATGCGTGTTGCCGATGCGCTGATCGATCGCGCTCGACGGGAAGGGCGCGTCGACCTGAGCCTGTTCGGCTCGTATATGCGGATGGACGCCGGCTTTCCGCAACTCGGGCGGAATGCGCAGGGGGAGCTCACCCGCGTTCGGGGACTCTTTCATGACTTCAGCGTTGGGGCGGCACTGGCGGTGCCTTTGCGCAACAGGAACCAGGGGGAGGTCGCCTCGGCGCAGGCGGAGCGAGCGGGGGCGGCGGCGCGACTGGACGCGGCAAGGTTGACGGCGGAGGCGGAGATTGCAGCCGCTGCGGCTCGCGATGAACGCGCGCGCAGCGCGATCGCGGTCTACGGAGGCGGTGCTCGCGATCTGGCCCGGCAGAATCTGGACGTAGTGACGCAAACCTACGAGCTCGGACGCGCAACCCTCTTCGACGTCCTGGCCGAGCAGCGCCGCTATCTGGATCTCGAACACGCGTACGGCAACGCGCTTCGTGAAGCGTACGAGGCACGTGCCGCCTTGAGGCGGGCACTTGGAGATGTCCGATGAACGGAAATTCACGAGCGACGCTCCGTTTGCCGGCCGTTGCCGCTGCGGTGATCGCACTGCTGGCCGCCGGCGCCGGCACCTCTTATCTGTTGATGCAGAAGTGGTCCGTCTCCGATCAACGCATGCAGGACATCGCGAGTCCGGCAAACGCATCGTCGACCGGGACGACCGAGCAATCGAGCGCCGGGGGCAGCAACCGCTCGAAGGCGCCGGACGTCCCGCTGCCCGATGTCGTCGTGACGTTGTCATTGGAGGCGATGAAGCGAGCGGGCATCGAACTGGTTCCTGTCACGCGGGGCGCCGGCTCGCCGGCAGTGCGCATCCCGGGAACCGTCGAACCCCATGCCTACAAGCAGGTGACGGTCACGCCGCTCGTCGCCGGCCGCGTGACGCGGGTGCTCGTGGAGCTCGGCGACCAGGTGCGGCGCGGTCAGACGCTGGTGCAGCTCTTCAGCCCGGAACTGGCGGACGCACAAACGAAGTACCTGTCCGCGAAAGCCGAGCTCGAGGCCCACGAGCGGGAGCTCGATCGAACGACGAAGCTCGTCGCGATTGGTGCGGCCAGCCGGCAGGAGATGGAGCGCCTGCATGCCGAGCATGCCGCGAAGCTGGCCGGCGTGCAGAGCCTCCGATCGCGCCTCGTGCTGCTCGGGATGCCGGCACCTGCCATCGACGCTTTGTCGCCAGGCGTGGAGATTGGGGCGACGGTAGATATCCCGGCGCCAATCGCCGGCGCCATCACCGAGCGCGCCGTCAACGCCGGTCTGAACGTCGAGGCTGCGGCGAAACTGTTCACGCTCGTCGATCTCTCGTCAGTCTGGGTGGTCGGTGCGCTGTACGAACGTGATTTTTCGCGCGTGCGTGTCGGCAGCCCGGCCTCCGTCACCACAACCGCCTATCCCGGCGTCGCATGGCGGGGGCGCGTCAGTTACATCGATCCGCAGGTGAGTGCGGACACGCGCACGGCGCGGGTCCGGGTGGAAGTGGCGAACCCGCGTCAGGAGCTCCGGCTCGGGATGTACGCGGACATCGAGGTCGCGGCAACAGCGAACAGACAGGCGGCGATGCTCCCGCGCAGCGCGGTGCAGAGCGTCGGCGATCATCAGATGGTGTATGTCGCGAACCCAACCGAGCCCGGCACATTCACCGAGCGGGAGGTGCATCTCGGCGACGCGTCAGGCGGGCAGGTCGAAGTCGTCTCGGGAGTGCAGCCGGGCGACCAGGTCGTTTCGAAAGGCAGTTTTTTCATTCGAGCGGAAGTCAACCGACGGCAACCGAAGGAATAACGCGAGTGTTGGCGGAGTACATCGAAGTCATTGCAGTCGGTCGTTCGTCGATGGCCGGTGAACATTTCACTATTGAGGCGCGCGCCAGATCGGCATGGCGTTACTGGCGCGGCATCTTCTCGGCGCCGCGCACGACGATGCGGTCGCCGTCGCGCAAGCCGCTCGTGATCTCAATGGCGTCACCGATCGTGCGGCGCGTCTTCACCTCCCGCAATTCGAAGCGCTCCGGAGTGCGTTGAACGTACAGCTGAGTCGTGGCGCCGTCGCGCACGATCGCGGTTGACGGCACCGTGATCATGCGTGCCGCGCCCTGGAATCTCACGGTGACCTGCGCCGTGGCGAAGTCTTCCTCCCAGGACCGCTCCTTCGCATAGCTGACGAGCCCCGTCTCTGGCGGCGCCTGCTTCGCGAGCGCAGCCTGGACGTCCGCATACACCGGCACGTCCTGGATCACGAAATGCTCGGCACCGGTCGCTGCCGTCACATCGATCACGACGCGGCCGGCGCCCGGCTTCGACGGGGTGACGTTCAGCCGGAAGACGCCGGGCCGCTCAGGGCCGTCGGCCGAGGCGTTCGCTGCGACGCCCTCCACGGTCAGCGTCAGCACCACCTTGCCCTCGGCGTACGGCCTGAATCGATCGCCGGTCCGCGTGAGATGCGCCGTCAGCCGAGTCGCTTGTCCGACGATCAGCGGCCGCCACTCGGCAAAGAGCTCCGTGTTCTTTGAATACGCCGTGTGTGTGACGGCGCTCGGTTGAGGAGAAGGGCCTGGCGCCTGCGCGCGCACCGGATCGGCGAACGCGCAGGCGAGTGCCACGGTCAGAACGACTCGCCGTGTCATGAGAGTCTCCCAATCATGACCGTTCCGCCGGCTGTGCGTACCGCAGATAGAGCGTCGGAACGACGACCATGTTCAAGAGCGTGGACGTGGTCAGACCGCACAGGATGACGATGGCCATCGGTGTCTGGATCTCGTTGCCTGTCTTGCCACCGCCGACCGCGAGCGGTATGAGTGCCAGACCCGCCGCCATGGCCGTCATCAGAATCGGTACGAGACGCTCGTGTGCACCGCGCTCGACGGCCTTGCGAAAATCGGCGACGCCCTCTTCGCGTATGAGGTGCTGAATGTGCGACACCAGCATGATGCCGTTGCGGGTCGCAATGCCGAACAGCGTGATGAACCCGATCATCGACGCCACGCTGAGCACGCCACCGGCCAGAAATACGCCCGCGACGCCGCCGATCAAAGCGAGCGGGAGATTCACCATCACGATCACCGCATCGCGCGCGCGGCCGAACGCCAGCACGAGCAGCATGAACAGACCGGCGATCACGCCGACAAACAGGACCGCCAGGCGTCGAGCGGCGCTCTGCTGACTCTCGAACTGGCCGCCGTACTCGACGCGGTATCCGGCCGGCATCGGCACCGCCTGTGCGATGTTCGATCTGATGTCGTCCACGACGCTGCCGAGATCACGTCCTGCGACGTTGCAGGAAATCACGATCCGGCGCTGCACGTTCTCGCGCAGGACCATGTTGGGTCCTTCCTCGCGTCGCACGTCGGCCAGCAGGCGGATTGGCACCTGGCCCGACGCGGGTGTGTCGATCGGGAGATCGGCAACGCGCTCGAAGTCGCCGCTGTTCGACGGATCGAACTTCACCACCAGATCGAACGCGGTGCCGCGATCGAAAATGCGGCCGACAGTGGCGCCAGCGAAGCTGGTTTCAATCGCCTCGCCGACGTCGCTCGCGTGCAGGCCGTAGCGCGCGATGGCCGTTCGATCGAGGACGAACCGCACCACGGGGACGTCCATCTGCTGTTCGAGTGACAGGTCGACAACGCCCGGCACGCGGCTGACGGCCTCGCGCGCACGCTCGCCGAGCCGCCGAAGCGTCCGGAGATCGTCCCCGAACACCTTGACCGCGATGTTGGCCCGCGTGCCCGACAGCATGTGATCGATACGGTGCGAGATCGGCTGTCCGATCGTCACGTTGGTGCCGGGCAGCGTCGAGAATCCGCGGCGCAGCGCCGCCAGCAGCTCGGCACGCGGGCGGACGGTGTCGCGGAGGCCGACGTCGATCTCGGCCGCTTCCACGCCCTGGACGTGCTCGTCGAGCTCGGCGCGCCCCGTGCGCCGGGCGGTCGCCACCACTTCGGGCTCGGCCAACATGATCTGCTCGACACGCCGTCCGATCTCGTCCGACTTCGCGAGCGACGTGCCGGGGAGCGTATTGGCCTGGATGGTCAGGCTGCCTTCATGAAACTCCGGCAGAAAGGCCGTGCCTGCGCGGGTCAACGCGACCGCGGCGGCGGCGAGCAGCGCCGCGGAGGTGACCATCACGAGAAGGGGATGGTCGAGCATGCGCGGGAGGTCCTTCGCGAACCGCTGCTTGAGCGTCCGCGCCAACCAGCCGTCGTGACCTTGTTCGATCGACCGCGCAAGCGGCAGAAACGCATAGGACAGCGCCGGCGTGACGATGATGGCCACGAGAAGGGACGCGAGGAGCGACACGATGTACGCGAATGCGAGTGGTGTCAGCAGGCGGCCTTCGACGCCTGCAAGCCCGAAGATCGGCAGGAACACGAGCACGATGATGATCGTGGCGAACACGATCGACGTGCGAATCTCCAGCGTCGCCTCGCGCACGATCTCCGCGGCCGCCCGCTGCTCGTCAATGGGCTTCGCGCGATTCTCGCGCAATCGCCGCACCACGTTTTCCACGTCGATGATCGCATCGTCGACCAGTGCGCCGATGGCAATCGCCATTCCGCCGAGCGTCATGGTGTTGATGGTCGCGCCGAAGGCGCGAAGCGCAAGGATGGCGGCGGCGAGCGACAGCGGCATCGCCGTCAAGGTGATCGCCGCGGCTCGAAGGTTTGCGAGAAACAGCAGCACGACGACGATCACCAGGATGCCGCCGTCGCGCAAGGCCTTGACGACGTTGTCGACGGCGACCTCGATGAAATCGGCCTGCCGGAAGATCTTTCGGTCGATCGTCATCCCCTTCGGCAGCTCCTGCTGGAGCCGGTCGAGCTCTCGATCGAGACGTGCCGTCAGCTCGATCGTGTTGGCGCCGGGCTGCTTCTGCACGCCGACGATGACGGCCGGCTTCCCGCTGCGGGAGCCTTCGCCGCGCTTGAAGGCGGCGCCCTCGCGGACGTCCGCCAGATCGCGGACGAGCACCGATCGGCCGCCGCGCAGCGCGACGACGCTCTCCCCGAGCTCATCAGGACTCCGCACGCGTCCGACCGCCTGCAACACGTACTCCTGCGGTCCTTCGGTGTACACACCGGCGGACGTGTTCTGGC
>QHWJ01000094.1 GCA_003222535.1 Acidobacteriota bacterium
GCGGCGGCAGGGTGCCGCCGACAAGCGCCAGCTTTTCCGCGACGATCTGGCGCGCCAGGAAGATGTCCGTGCCCCAGTCGAATTCCACCCACACGACCGCGATCCCGAGCGCAGTGGCGGAACGGACCCGCCGGACGCTGGACGCGCCGTTGATGGCGCTTTCCAGCGGGAACGTGACGAGCGATTCCATCTCCTCCGGCGCCATGCCGTGCCCTTCCGTCAGGATGGTGACCGTCGGCGCCGTCAGATCCGGGAAGACGTCGACCGGCATGTCGCGCGCCGTCCAGATGCCGCCGAGCAGGAGCAGCACTGAGAAGGC
>QHWJ01000095.1 GCA_003222535.1 Acidobacteriota bacterium
GTACTTGATCGATGTAGGTGAAATAGTACTCCGCCGCTTCGGTGCGATCTGGAATGGTGATCATGTTACACGCTTCCCCTGCGTTGCTTCGGAGGACTTCGCTCAGTATAGCGGACACGTCGAACAGGACCGCCGTCACGGCGAAGAGCTCCAAAAGTACGCATTCCGGCTTTCCAGCTGATTTGTTATCCTCCTCTTTCGACAGGCGGGCGCCGCGCCGGCCTGCGCGAACCCGCTCGAGGCGCCGTGTCGAAGCTGAGACTGACCCTGGCCTGCTGGACCTACGACCGCACCCGCGCGCTGCTCGAAGAACGCGTCCGGCCGGATGGCATCGACCTCAATTACCTGAACATCCCGGTCGAGGAAACCTTCTTCCGCATGCTGCGGCACAAGGAATTCGACGCTGCCGAGATGTCCCTCTCTTCCTATGTGATGACGTTGTTCCAGCCCGACCGGCCGTTCATCGCGATTCCGGTGTTTCCGTCGCGATTCTTCCGGCATTCCTGCATTTACGTCCACGCCGCGAGCGGGATAAAGGGGCCGGAGGATCTGATCGGGAAGAGGGTCGGTACTCCCGAGTACCAGATGACCGCCGCCGTGTGGATTCGCGGCATCCTTTCCGATGAGTACGGCGTTCCGGTCAACAGCGTCGTCTACTTCACCGGGGGTGAAGAGGAGCCGGGCCGTCCCGAGAAGCTGCCGCTCGACCTGCCGCGGGACATCCACGTCGAGCGCATCGGCCCCGGCCAGACGCTCTCCTCGATGCTCGGCCGTGGCGACATCGACGCGTTGTACACCGCTCGCATGCCGTCCAGCTTTCGGTCCGGCAGTGGCAGCGTGAAGCGCCTGTTCGACGATTTCCCGACGGTCGAGCGCAGTTACTTCAGTCGTACCGGCGTCTTCCCCATCATGCACACGGTCGTGGTCCGGCGGGACGTGTACGATCGCGATCCGTGGGTCGCGCAGTCTCTCTATAAAGCGTTCTGTGCCGCGCAGCAGGAAGCATATGAGGAGCTCTCCGAGACGGCCGCGCTCAAAACCATGCTGCCCTGGTTGACGGCGCACGTGGAGGAGACGCGCCGCGAGATGGGAAATGATTTCTGGCCGTACGGGCTGGAGCGAAATCGCCATGCGCTGACGACCTTTCTGCGCTATTCGCATGAGCAGGGGCTCGCGAAGCAGTTGCTGCAGCCGGAGCAGCTGTTCGCGCCCGAGACGCTCGAGTCGTTCAGGATCTGACCCACCCGCCTTCGCTCGCGCGTCTTATCCGACGCGAGCTACGGCGGGCAAGCCCGATCAATCCGATCGACGCGACCGACCCGACCCACCCGCCTTCGCTCGCGCGCGTCTTATCCCGACGCGAGCTACGGCGGGCAAGCCCGACCAATCCGACCCACTCGACCTACGCGACCTAGGTGACTTCGATATACACGCGGCCGTCCTCGACGACAGTCCTGTACGTTTTCACGGGCACCATGCACGGCGGCTGCACGACTTCGCCGGTGCGGATGTTGAACACGCCCTGGTGGAAGTTGCACTCGACCAGGTCGCCGTCGATGAAGCCCTCGGACAGCGAGCCGGTACCGTGCGTGCAGTGGTCGTCGGTCACGCAAAACTCGCCGTCGAGGTTGAAGACCGCGAGCGTCAGACCGGCTGCTTCGATCCGGCGTGCTTCTCCCGCTCCGACGTCCTCAACCCTGCACAGTTCGATTCGCGACGGCGCGGCGCTCATACGACGGGCTCCTGATTGACGCTCGGCCGAGGCCAATGGTAGCGTCACGATGCAACCCGATTCAGTATACGAGACAGGAAAAGGTCAGACCATTGGCACCGGAGATCGGGACATGCTCAGAAAAGAACAAAGCGATCTGCTGACTCGAACCGGCCCGGACACGCCGATGGGCCGAATGTTCCGCAGCTACTGGATTCCGGCGCTGCTGGCTGAAGATCTGCCCGGGAACGATTGCCCGCCGGTGCGCGTCAAGCTGCTGTCGGAGCGCCTGGTGGCCTTCCGCGACACCGAAGGCCGCTACGGGCTGATGGACGAGTTCTGCGCGCATCGGGGCGTCTCGCTGTGGTTCGGTCGCAACGAGGAATGCGGGCTCCGCTGCTCCTATCACGGCTGGAAATACGACGTCACCGGGCAGTGCATGGAAGTCCCGTCCGAGCCGGAGGCGTCCGGATTCGCGAACAAAATCAAGCTGCGGTCGTACCCCCTGGTCGCACGCGGCGGCGTCCTGTGGACCTACATGGGACCGCCCGGGGCGCAGCCGCCGCTGCCCGAATGGGAATTCATCACCGTGCCGCGCGCTCAGACGTTCACGAGCAAGCGTCTCCAGGAAAGCAACTGGCTCCAGGCGATGGAGGGCGGTATCGATTCCAGCCACGTGTCGTTCCTGCATCGCGGCGACCTCAACTCCGACCCGTTGTTCAAGGGGGCCAAAGGCAACCAGTACAACCTGAGCGACGCCCGGCCCGTCTTCGAAGTCGCCGAAAGCGCCGGGGGCTTGTGCATCGGCGCGCGCCGCAACGCGGAAGACGGCCACTACTATTGGCGGATCACACAGTGGGTGATGCCGTCGTTCACGATGATCGCGCCGCGCGGCAATCACTCGGTCCACGGGCACTTCTGGATCCCGATCGACGATGAGAACTGCTGGACGTGGAGCTTCGACTACCACCCGATCCGCGAATTGACCGATGCCGAGCTGGCGGCGATGCGCGACGGCAAGGGCATCCACGTGCGGTACCTCCCCGGCACGTACCGTCCGCTCGCCAACAGCGACAACGACTACCTGATCGACCGCGCGGCCCAGAAGGCGGGGAGGACCTTCAGCGGCGTCGAAGGCATCGCCATGCAGGACGCGTCGCTGCAGGAGAGCATGGGACCGATCGTCGATCGAACCAAAGAGAACCTGGTGTCGACCGACAACGGCATCATCATGGCGCGCCACCGGTTGCTGCGCGCGGTGAAATCGCTCGTCGACAAGGGCATCGTCCCACCCGGTGTCGATCCGGCACATCAGAAAGTGCGATCGGCCGCGATCGTCCTGCCGCCGGATGTGCCGTTCACGGAGGGCGCTCGGGAGGCATTGATCGCCCACCCCGCGGTCGCCCCCGCGTCTGTGTGATGCGGGATTTCAGATTTCAGATTGCAGACTGCAGATTGGTTGCTGATTGCAGATTCTCGTGCGGACAAGCTGAAATCTGCATTCTGAAATCTGAAATCTGATGGTCTTATGCAGAGTGAATCAGCCCGCATGAGCTCGGCGGCCGAAGCGCGGTTCCGCGTGCAGGCGCCGAACTCGATTCCGCGCGCAATCAAAGTGATCGCGCTCGATGCCGCCGGCGAAGCCGTGGTCAGACGACTCGCCGGGGCTGTCTGGAACCACGCCACGTTCTTTACCGCGGCGTCCAGGGTCGAGCCTGGCGGCGGCAACCTGCCGCCCGCCCCGGCGGACGAGGCGCTCACCGACCTCGCCGGCCGCAGCAGGAGCGTTACCGACGAGGTCGACACCGCGGATCTCGTCGTCCTCGTCGCCGGGCCCGGCGGGCATGCGCAGGCCGCGTCGCTCATCGGCCGGGCGTGCAGCCTGCGGCGCGTGACGACGACGGGGTTCGTCGTCGGCGCCGCCTCCGCGTCACAGAACGCGCTGTCGAAAACACTGGCCCAGGTGCGGCCGTGGTCTCTGATGGTCGTGATCGCGCACAGCGACGATTACGTCGAGGACATGATGACTGCGCTGCGAGCATAGCTGGGTCGGGTGGGTCGGGTCGGGCTGGTGGGTCCGACACCGGAGCGCGAAGGCTTCAGCCGAGCGTCAAGTCACGTGGGTCGGGTGGGTCGAGCCCACCGACGAGCCTGAAATGCGCACCATCCTGGTAATCGGCGGTGGCCCGGCCGGCACGCTCGCGGCCATCGCGGCCAAGAAACAGGACCCTGCCGCCGCCGTTACGCTCCTCACGCTGGAGCCCTGCGAGCCGTACGAAAAGCCGCCTCTTTCGAAAGCGGTGCTGCTCGGCGACGTGATGCCCGGCGACGCGCTGATTGCCGGTCCGGGCGGCGTCGCCGGTCATGATGTCGTGCTGCAGACGCTCTCGCGGTGCACGGCGATCGATCGTTTCGATCGCGCGGTCGTGCTGGACGATGGGCGCCGGCTGCATTACGACGCCCTGGTGATTGCCACAGGGTCGACTCCGCGCCAGATTCCACAACTCCCGATCGGTATGCCGCGCGTGCACTATCTGCGTACCGATACGGATGCCCGAGCGCTGCAGTCGGCTCTGCGACGCAGCCGGAATCTCCTCGTCGTCGGCGGGGGACTGATTGGCCTCGAGGTGGCCGCCTCGGCGGCGCAGTTGGGAGTCAAGGTGACGGTGCTGGAACTCGCGCCGCGCATTCTCGCGCGGGTCTGCGACGAGCAGACCGGGGCCGTGGTGCACGCGGCACATTCACGGTACGGCGTGGACATTCGTGTGGGCACGACGTTGGCCGCGGCTGCGCCGCAAGCGGATGGACGGATCGCCGCGCAAACAGGCGCCGGCGATCAGGTGATCGCCGACCTCGTCGTCGTCGGCATCGGGTCGAAGCCCGACGCCGCGCTTGCCGCTGCTGCGGGCCTGGCGACCGACGACGGGATCGTGGTCGATGCGCAGTGCCGCACATCCGACCCGGCCATTTTTGCCGCCGGCGACGCGGTGCGCTTTCCAGGCCCGCACGGGCTTGTGCGGATGGAGAACTGGCGCCACGCCCAGGATCAGGGCGCCGTCGCGGGCCGCAACGCCGCCGGCGCCAGCGACACCTACGCGACGGTGCCTTCGTTCTGGTCCGAGCAGTACGATCTGTACATCCAGGGCGTTGGCTGGCCGGTGCAGGGGATCACCCGTGTGCACCGGCCGCTCGGGGGCGACGGTCTGCTCGTATTCGAGATCAGCGACGGACGCCTCACCCACGCGATGGGCATCAACGCGCGGCGCGATCTCGCGTCCGTGCGCCGGCTGATCGAGCGTCGCGTTCCGATTGAGCCCGCGGCGCTCGCCGATCCCGCGCAGCCGCTCGCGGCGATGCTGAAGCGATAGCGGAGGCGACGGAGGAAACGAACGTCCAGATATGCTTTCTGCCACGCTGAGATTGAACCCACGACATTGAACGCAGAGCACGCAGAGTCCGCAAAGAAAAATCCGCCTTCACGCTGGGATCAGGTTCCATGCGAGCTTTGCGTCAAGGTCACCGCGGCGTTTCAGACGGCGTCTTTCGCGTGAGCTTCCGGCACGCGTCGAGCCCCGGGTACGAGCGCACCGGGGCGGCGACCAGGAACCGGTATCCTTCGTCGACCACCTTCTGGGCGTTGACAGCGTCGACGTGCGGGTGCCCGCACGCCACGTTGTGCTCGTCACAGATCCGCCGGATGGCGGTCATGGCTTCCACTACTGCTGGATGGTCGTACTGCCGCGGGCAGCCAAGGTTCTGCGACAGGTCGCCCTCGCCGATCAGCACGACGCCGATCCCCGGCACCTCGCGCAGGATCTGCGGGAGATTGTCGATTGCGCGGATGTCCTCGCACATGATGACGACCAGGATTTCTCCGAGCGGATTCAGGGGCCAGACGTCGGCTCTCGGGTAGTACTCCTGGGGAGTGACACCCCAATACCGCGCAGCGGCCGCCGGAGAGTCGCCGCGCTGCCCCTGAGGCTCGTACGCGTCCCCGGTTTTCCGCCGCGGATAGCGGCATGCCGCGACGGCGTTATACGCCTCTTCGGCCGTACTGATGTGAGGCCAGACGACGCCGTACGCGCCGATGTCCAGCACCTGCTTCGCGCACCATTGGTTCATTTCCGCGCCGTTGGGAGGAATGCGGATGATCGGCGTGACGGCGGGCGACAACGTGCCCTGCTCCACGATCTGTCGTCTGTTCAGCATGTACTGCAGGCAGTCGCGCAGATCCTTGATGTCGTAGGCATTGTGCTCGGCTTCGAAAATGATTCCGTCATACGGTGCGACAGACAACGCGACGGCGCTCTCGACGGTTGGTGGCGCGAAGACGGTGACGGGAATCCCGCCGTTCTCGAGCGCACGAATGACCGTGTTCAGGCGCGGCATCGCCGCCATGCTGCCTCCTTTCCGACGTTCCCCGGGGACCGGTTTCAAAACGCCCTGGCCCTACGATCACGTAGGGCCTCAGAAACTCCGATTGAAGAGCCGTTCGGCATTACGCTGGTAAATCCGCTGCCGGTCCGCCTCGGGAATGTCCAGGCTGTCGATGACCTTCAACGTCTCACGGATGTACAGCGCGCCGCCTTCCGGATCGAATGGCGCGTCGGACGCGAACACGACCTGATCGGTTCCAAAGAACTCCAGCCCGCACACGGTCGCCGGCCGGCTGCCGAAGACGGCCGTGTCGGCCCAGAACATCTTGAAGTAATCGTACGGCCGCTTGTGCAGTAACGCGAGCAGCTCGGCATAGTCCTCGTCCGCCGTACGCGCGCCGAGCTGGTCGAGCCCGTATCCGATCCGTCCTTCGAAATACGGGATCATCGCTCCGAGGTGATGAGCGACGATCCTGATGCCGGGGAGACGATCGAACAGCCGCGAAAAGACCAGCCGCTGCATCGCCGCGCTCGTTTCGAACGGCCAGCCGAACGTCCACCAGATCTCGTACTTCGACTTCTTCTCGCCGACGTAGTCCGCGAAACCGGCGCCGCGCGCCGGATGCAGCAGGATCGGACATCGCATCCGGTCGGCCGCTTCGAACAGGGGGAAGAATCGCGGATCGTCGAGCGGCACTCCGTTCACGTTCGAGAACACCTGGACCCCGAGGGCGCCGAGCTCGGTGACGGCTCGCTCGATCTCAACGACGCTCTCGTCGGGATCGTTGAGCGGCAGTGACGCGATGAACCCCGGGAAGCGGTCGGGGTGCTCGCGAACGAGATCGGCCATCGAATCATTGGCCAGTGTGGCGAGGTCGAGCGTGATTTCGCCATCCGGATTGATCGACTCGATTGGAGGCGCTGACAGCGAGAGGATCTGACGATAGTCGGGCCCGAATTCTTCGAGCATGCGGAAGCGCACGTCCAGATCGTGGAGGAACGGAATATTGAGCCAGCGTTTGATCGTGCCCCTGTTGACAACGACCTCCTGGAGCCGGTCGAAAAAGGGCTTCGGGAAAATGTGATTGAACACGTCGATTTTCAGAGCCATAAACCCACCTGACCCCCCGCCCTGCCACGCTCGGCTGAAGCCTTCGCGCTCCGCACGGATCTACGTAACCCGACCCACGCGACCTACGCGACCCACGCGACCCACGCGACCGACCCGCCTTCGCTCGCGCGTCTTGGGCGATGCGAGCTACGGCGGGCAAGCCCGACCGACCCGACCTACGCGACCTACCGGGCCAGCGCATGGCCGGTCGCGACGGCCGCCACCTGAGCGGGATCGCCCGGCGGCGTGTTGCCGCGCCAGACCACATGCAGATCCGGCCGCACGAGAATCAAGTCGTATCCGTACACGTCGCGTGAGGCTTCGCCGTCGATCGTCAGAACGTCGAACGGGGCGTGCAGCGAGCGCATCGCCCGCTCCACGCCGCTCGTGTCGGCGTTCGACCCGCCCAGCCGCAGCAGCGTATAGCCGTCGCCGATCGCGTCGTGCACCGAGCGTCCCTCTTGCAGCCAGACGTGAGGCAGCCGCGCGCCCGGCCAGGTGGTCGGCACATATTCCCGGAACAGATGCTCGGGACCACCGGGCTCCTCACAGATGACGGGCGATCCGACATAGCGATATCCCAGCTCGGCACCGATCATCTCATTCGTCTTGCGCTGCTCGACATTGGCGACGCAGGCGAGGTTGTTTCGCGTGGCCTGCCCCTCGGGCGTGGCGTCGCGGATACCGGGGCGATACTGCGAACGCCATTTGCGCCTGCCCAGCGACGCATAGCGGGACGCGCCGACGTTTCGATCGCCGACCTGGCGGCGCTCTATTTCATATGACGGGAGAAGATTGGGACCGCCCCAGCCCCGCAGCGTCGCATCGAGCTTCCAGGAGAGGTCGATCGCATCGCCGACGCCGGTATTCATGCCCAACCCGCCGGTCGGAACCACCAGGTGAACGGCGTCGCCGGCAAGAAACACGCGGCCGGCGCCGTAATGGTCGGCCAGGAGCAGGTTCTGCTTCCACTCTCCGACGTGAAGCATTGTGAACGGTACCGGGATGCCGATGGTCCGCTCGAATTGTGCCGTCATGTCCCCGGCCTCATCGACCACCGCATGCAGCGTCCAGTGTTTCGTGGAGTCCTGCATGATCAGAAACGTCGACTGCGCGTCGGCGATGTGATAATGCCGGCCCCTGCCGGGCCCGCCGCCAATCGGAATCCTGTCGTAGAGGTCGGGCGCATGATAGAGCGCCTGCTGGAGGCGCAGCAGATTCCCTTCCCCGCGCAGCTGAATCCCGAGTTGCTTGCGGACGGCGCTCGCGCCGCCGTCACACCCCACCACGTACTGTGCTCGCATCTCGACGATGCGCCCATCGGGATCACGTACCGTCGCCATGACCGTGTCGATATCCTGCGACAGGCGAAGGAATTCGTGGCCGTACCGGACGGTGACGCTCGGAAGCCGCTCCACCGCCGACTTCAGCAGCGGCTCGAGGGTGTACTGCGAGATGAGCTGATACGGCTCGCGTGGCATCGAGCCGTCATTGCACGCAGCGATCTGTGCCTGCGCCTCGGCCACGCAGGGATACGGCAGCCGGAGGAGCGGCGGCTCGTTCATCGCCAGCGCGATGTACACATCCATGGGAACGTTCCGATCGAGACCAGCGGCCCGGATCTCCCCGGCCAGACCCATCCGGCGGAAGATCTCCATCGTCCGCGCATTGCACCGCTCCATCTTCGGCAGAAACTCAGGCGCCGCCTTCTTCTCGATCAAGGTGCTGTGGACCTGGCGACGTCCGAGATCGAAAGCAAGCGTCAGCCCCACCGGGCCGGCGCCGACAATCAGAACGTCGGTGTCCATCGAAAGCAGGCTCATGTGCCGGCCAGGGGGCCTTCCATTGGCCGGGCGTCGTAAGGACGTCCGGCCCGGCGGCACCAGAACTCCCACGCGCGCTCGAACGTGAACGAGTTGCGCGTGCGGAGCACGGCGACGACCTCACCTTCGCTCAGAAACGTGATGTCGCCAAGCCCGCTCGCCTTCATCTGCAGGTCGGCATTGAGTTGCAGGTAAATCGAATTGAAGACGACCTCGCGGAGCGACGTGCCGGCGACCACGCACCCGTGGCCACGCATCAGGATGACCGGACGGTGGCCCAGGGCTGCCGCCAGTTCCCTCGCCATTTCCATGTTCGTCACGAGCAGGTTCGTGTCGCCGAAGCTGGCGCGGGAGTCCCAGGTGGGAATGCGCGTCCCGATCCCGGCGCACATGTGCATCACGGGAGAGAGCCGTGCCCCGGTGACGCTGAACGGGATCACACTGGTGCTGTGATGATGGACGACGGCCAGCACCTCGGGGCGGGCATCATACACCGCGCCATGAATGAACCGTTCGGCGTACGGCTTGCGCCCGGCCGGATCGATCGGGGTACCGTCGCGGGCGAACTCCATCAAATCTTCGGCCTCGATGCATTCGGGAGCCCTCGCGCGCGACAGCAGATAGCGGTCAGGCCGATCGGGGTGGCGAATGCTGACATGCCCGAAAGAATCGACCACGCCCTCGCGCGCGAGGATGCGGTTCGCCGTCACCAGCTCGTCGAGAGCCTGCGTCAATCTCATCGCTCAACCCTCTAGACATCTTCCAAAGCCGCGCTCTGACGACATGAAGCAGGTTTCTTGCCCGGTGAGGCTTTAGAAGCTGTCTTAGCGTCCGCACAGCGGCCGACCAGTAACGAAGATTCGCGTGCCGACCGCTCGGCATTGCTCGGCGGCTTGAGGCGAAGCTTCGTTGCTCGCTTGACAACGGCCTGGTGACATTCGATGCTGTGCGTGCCAGCGATTGGTATGACCAAAGGCCCCTCGAAGTCAGAGTTATACGAGATGACCGAATCAACGCGCAATGGGGATGCCGCCGTGGCCGGACCGAGGCTGAAAACCGCAGTCGTGAAGCGCGGGCACACGCAGCCTCTCATGGACGGCACGGTGAAGCCGCGCGGATTCGAGTTCGACTTCGAAGACGTGCCGGTCATCATCAAGGCCTTCCGCCGCATGGTGCGTGATCTGGAGTTCGACATCTGCGAGATGGCGATGACGACCTACCTCTGCGCCCGTGCCCATGGAAAGCCGTTCACCGCGATCCCGGTCTTTCCGATGCGGGCCTTTCACCATGGCGCCATCGTGTACAACACCAGCGTGGGCATCCACACACCAAAGGATCTGGAAGGCAGGAGAGTGGGCGTCAACCGCGGCTACACGGTCACGACCGGGTTGTGGGCGCGCAGCATCCTGCAGCACGAGTACGGCGTCGATCTGAGCCGGGTGACGTGGGTGCTCTCCGGCGACGAGCACGTCGCCGAGTATCGACCGCCGGCAAACGTGGTCCCCATCGAGCCGGGCAAGACGATGGAGGAGCTGCTGACAGCGGGCGAGATCGCCGCGGCGATCGGCGTCCAGGTGGAATCGCCGGACGTGAAGCCCCTCATCCCGAATGCGCGCGAAGCGGGATTCGAGGCCTTGCGCCGGCACGGTCACTACCCGATCAACCATACAGTCGTGGTCAGGAACGACGTCATCGACGCGCACCCGGACCTCGCCCCGGACATTTTCGACGCCTTCGCCCGGGCCAAGCGGATCTACGTCCAACGTCTCAGAGAAGGCCAGGTCGACGCGGCGTCCCCGATCGATCAGGTCTTCCTGCGGGTCATGGAAATCACCGGCGATCCGCTCCCCTACGGCATCGAGGCCAACCGGCAGGCGCTCGAGGCGATCGTGCGTCACAGCGTCGAGCAGGGGATTCTGTCGCGGTCCGTGGCGATTGAAGATCTGTTTCCAGAAAATACCCGCGCGCTGAACGGCTGATGTTTCGACGACAAACCGAGTATACAGAGAACGGAGTTGACGGAGGAAACGGCAAAACACGGAGAAGCAGAGCAACGGAGACATGACGGAGAAAGAGTCACGATGGTCCGTGGCATCGCCATCGTGCGGTTGTTTGCCGGCTTGCGGCGACGATTGGCCTCGGTCTCTACACGGGCAAGGCCCTGCTTCGCGGGCGGACCGTCATCGAGAGATACAACGGCTCGTCGCACCCAACACCATCGCGACGTCGGATCAACATCCGCCCAGAGGCCGTGTTCGATGAGTTCCATGTCCTGCAACACGCCTCGGCCGCGCTCGATGAGATGCGCATTCACTTCCGTGAAGACCGCGAAAGAGTCCGGTTTTCTCTGCGCGCCTCCGTTCCTCCGTTTCTCTGTGGTTATACCGTTCTCTCCGTATTCTCCGTTCTCTCGGTATTCTCCGTTCTCTCGGTATTCTCCGTATTCTCCGTATTCTCCGTTACCGGCGCTCGACCGCTTCCAGGAACTCCAGCATCCGGGCGGGCGCAGTCTCCTCGGTCTGCCCGCCCACGGGAACGTCCCAGTATTGCGCCTTCGGCAAACACTCCTCCAGATACCGGGCCGCGGAAGTGGCGTGGGTTGCATCGCGGCCGGGAACGACGAGAGCGGGGATATCCAAGCGAAGCATGTCCTCCGGCTCCGCGCCGGGAGCCGTGTCCCGGTCGAACAAGCCGCGTGCCATGCCGGTCCTCTCCGAAAGACTTGCCGCCGCTTGTCGCCAGCGACACCACCTGGTCGAGTCCGTGCTGCTTCACGTACGCCAGGTGCTGCGCGAAGCGCAAATGCGAGTTCATCCGGTACTTCGCTCCGCCGACCGGCCAATACAGCAGCAGGCTCAGCGTCGCCTCGGGGTGAGCCACGCCGAACGCGACGGCCGCGCAGCAGCCCATGCAGCCGCCCATGACGTGAGCGCGGTCGATGTTCAAGTGTTGGAGCAGCCCGTGCCCCTGCCGCACGTAGTGCATCCAGGTGACGCGCTCAACCCGGCCGCCCGACCGGCCCGTCTCGCGGCGGTCGAAAACGATGCACATGCCCTTCCGCGACAGATGATCCAGGGCCTTGATTCGGGCATATACACCGAGCGTCGTCCACTTCTCCAACGTCGCGTCGAAGCCGCCGGGCGAGAACATGAGCAGCGGCGCGCCGCTCCCGATCACGTCGTACCGTGTCGTGATGCCGTCGATGACCGCGTCCGCCAACCCGACCTCGCTTCCGGAAATTGATGCGCGTGAAAAGCACTCCACCGTGCTTGACGTGAAAAGCGCTCTATCGTGCTTCGCGTCAAAAGCACGCCACCGTGCTCGGCGTGAACAGCACTCTACCGTGCTTTGCGTGACAAGCACTCCACAGTGCTTGGCGTGAAAAGCGCTCTACCGTGCTTTCGTTCCGGATCGAATCTGCCGAGCGGCGCGCACGTCTTCGCTGAACGCCTTGATGGCCGTCAGAGATAGCCGATCGCGGCGACCACGGCTCGGACGCGACCATCCAGCCACGGACCGCCTCCCAGTCCACCGATCACCGGGATTCTCACGGCGCGGACCACCTCAGGACCCGCGACCGGGCCGGAGTTCGTGAAATCGAGGAGGGACGCACCCGCCTCCTCCAGAAGCTTCGCCTCGAGGATCCGCTGATCCTTCATCGTCGTGGCGAGGGCGGGTGCAGCCGCCGTCATGCCGCCGTACTGGAAGGCCGTGTGGGGCGTGATCCCGAACTGCGCCCACACCGGAATACCGGCGCGAGTGATGGCGCGGACCGCCTCGGGGAAGGAGGATGCGCCGTCCAGTTTCACCAGGTCGGCCCCACCTTCCTTGATCAGGCGGACGGCGGCCCGCACCGCGGCGTCAGTGCCTTCCTGCAGCGGACCGAATGGAACATCACAGCTCACCAGCGCTCGAGTGACGCCTCGCCGGACGGCCTGGCAGACGAGAACCATCTGGTCCAGCGTCACCTCCAACTCGCTCCTGTGGCCCCACAGGTTGACACCCACCGAGTCGCCGACCGAGACGATGTCGACCCCGGCGCGATCCACTATCTGCGCCATCTGGTAGTCGTAGGCCACCACCCCAACGATCTTTCGCCCGTCCTCCTTCATCCTGTGGAGCGCAGGCAGCGTCACCTTGTCGTCCACGTCCGCCCGTCCTCCTTGGCTCGCCTGAAAGGCTCGCCCTTTTCAAAACCGCGCGTTGATCCACCGGGTCACGTAATCGAAGAAGTTCTTCTGGCTGTTCGAGTACTGACCCGGCGTCGTTTCGCACGCCGTGCACGGCGGCGTACCGTGCGTGGCCCCCTCGATGACGATGAACTCCTTGTCGGCGCTGGCGGCGGCCTCGTAGTGGATCTCGCTGTCGCGAATGAAGTAGTGCGCTCCCATGGCCGTGATGAGGATCGGGATCGAGATGCTCTTGACGGCGCACGGCGTCGAGTTGTTGCTCGAGCACCAGTCCACCTCGTCCAGCGCGTCCCTGGCGCGGATGGCGTTCGCGCTGAGGAACGAACGCACCGTCATCAGTCGCGCTCCGCCTTCGAAGCTCGCGTTCCGCCGGTCGTACCCCCGCGCGGGCCGGCGGACACTCTCGACGATCTGGGTCACCACGGTGCCGTCGTTCTTCAGCAGCTTCTGCGGTTTGAGCGTGCTGTGATGAATGCTCGGGTCCAGTTCCATCAGGCGCGCGCCCTCGAACCGCGTGACGACCATGACGTCGTCGTCGGGATATGGTGCGGTGCCGGCTTTCATGGCCTTCAGTTCGGCGCCGGCCGCGTCGATCAGCCGGTTCATCCGGGCAGCCTGCGCCGCGAAGTATTTCTTCTTGAACGGCTCCGAATAGCGAGACGCCCCGTCCTTGTATCCGTTCGCGGGATTGAACGGATCGAGCGCCGGGTCGATCTTTTTCGGGTCGTGCTCGTCGACGACCGCGGGATTGAGGCTGCGCAGAGCGTTCACCGACACGCCGGGGTGTGCGTCGACCAGGATGAGGCCGTCGGCTTTCGACAGCCCGTCAAGGGTGCTGTCGCACTCGATGAGCTTGCTGGCGCCGCGGCAATACGTCGAGCCCCTTTCGGCGACCGCCTCGTAGAAGCTCGTGGCCGGACCGCCGCCGCTGTGGCCCCAGAGCACGAGTCTCGTGATCCCCGGCTGTTTTCGCAGGAATTCGATGCCCGACTTGATGTCCAGGGCGTTGGCCTCGAAGCTGACGGCCGCCTCGTTGTTGTCGGACCGCGGGTTCATGGCCAGCACCATGAATCCGCGCTTCGAGAGCTCGCGGGTTGCCGGGTTGGCGAGGAAGTTCGCCGTGCGGTGAATCAGGAGGACGGCGACGTGTGGCGCCGGGCCGCTGTCTGGTTTGTAGAGCGCGGCCTTCACGGAACCTGGCGAGAACTGGACGTAGATCGGGTTGCTCTGCGCGAAGAGCGTCGCAGTGAGCGCCAGACCGCACGCCGTCAGCACTACGATACTTCGGCTCATAGCAGATTGCCCTCAGTGAAGGGTACGGAGTCTGTCTCTACGGTGCCCCACGCCAGTAGGCCGGCAGGGTGGATTTCGTTTCCTTCAGGATTTCAAGAATCGAGCTTCGATCGGCGCGCGTGAGCCTTGCAAATGCGCGCGAATTGTCGTCCTTTCCGGTCAGCACGTCGAACAGCCGGCGGTACACCTGGTCGAGAATCGGGCCGGGCAGCGCATCGAACGCGGCGTCATACACCATGTAGCTGAGCGGATATCGAAACAGGCGCGTGCGCAAGTCGAACTCCCGAAGCGATCGCCCTTTGTGATCGCGCGGTCCGCGTTCCGCAAACGTTCTCGTGAAGGACGAGACGCCTTCCACGGGATCGCCGAGCGGCGCTTCGTCGGCAAACAGCATGTACGCGACGAGCGCGTCGATGCCGGACTGAAGCGCCGGAGTGATCGCGGCACTCCTCGAGTCGTGATGAGCGATCCGCGCTTCCCACCCGAGCCGCGTGATCAGGTTCGTCATCTGCGTCTGATGCTCGAACGTCAGGAGGGCGACAATGTCGCTGACGGGACCAAGGTAGCGTTTCGGATCGATACGCCCGGCCAGGTTGGGCAGGTTCTGCGCGCCCACCGTCTCGAGCACGTCGGGCCGAGCCGGGTTCGGCGCCACCGCGTTGCCCCGGTGCCGCGCCTCCCCATGGCGGCCATTCACGTACCAACCGCCCCATCGATCACCGAAGGGCGTCCGATGATCGGTCACGATGGCGCCGCCGGCGTAAGGTGTGCCCGTGGCGCTCGGAAACACCGAGCTCACGAACATGCCGGGTACGCCGCCGGTCGCAGGCCCGTAGTGACAGCGCAGGCAGGCCTCGCGCCTGGTGAGCGCGGGCCGGGCCTGCGATTGATTGTCCAGCGTGTAGAAGCTGACCCCCTGTCGCGCATCGCGCGCAGCGAGCTCGAGCACCTCGCCTCCCGGCACGAACCCGACCGCCACATCGTCTGCAAAATAGATGGCGCGCGGATTCCGGGGTGAGATCTTCGCGGCCTGAGAGCTGGTTTTCGAAAAGACGAGTCCCTGGGAGTCGGTCGTCACTCCGAGGTGCCGCAACACGCTCGCCAGATATCCCGTTCCGTCCGCCCGGAAGTCGAGCGTGATCGTGCCGCGCTCGAGCTCGGCCGACAGTCTCGAGACGGGGTCGTCTGGACGGGTCTGAAGGTACTGGATGGCAGGATGGGCGATGGGCAGGGTCTCCAGGTAGACCTGCCCCGTTGATCGAGCGGCGAGGGAGATGAGCAAGAGGGATGTCGCAAGAAGCAGACGGCCACCCGGCATCTCGCCCCTACCGGACTACCGTGGCGAGTTTGACGCCTCTGTACACACATTCATCCTGAGCCCTTCGACTCGCGCTCATCCTGAGCCGTCGAAGGATGAGCGGTGTTGCTCGTGGTTCGACAAGCTCACCACGAGCGATAGGCATGCAGCCTCGACAGCTCACCACGAGCGATGGGCATGCGCGACCTCGACTCGCCACACTACTTTTTGATCGAGTATCGGCCATCGGGCGTCTTCTCGCCGCGATGCGCCGTGTGGCACGAACCGCACGTTCCACTGATCGTCTTCATCGCGGCGCCGGCCTCCGGCCAGTTGCCGGCGGCGGCAGCGGCCTTGAGGTTCATCGACGCGTCCAGCGCGCTCTTCGCGAGGCCGGCTGCATCGCCCGTGTTGCTCCTGGTCCAGTACTCGCGCACCTCGGCGAAGATGTCCGCGAGCGTCTGGGCGTCCATCTGTACGGCGTCGGCCTGCCTGTCCTCGATGCTCTTCTTGAGACTGTTGGAAGAGAAGGAGACGGTCCTCATCCAGCCGACGTACGCAACCATCTCGGGGCTTGGCGGGGCAGCCTTCCGGCCGCTGCCGAGAATCGTTTCGCCCTCGATGGGCGTCAGCGGAGGCGCGCCGGCCTTCAACAGAAGCGCGATGGTGTCGGGGTGCGCGAGCGGCACGCTGCTGCGGAGGCTCGGAGCGTTCGCCATGTCGGTGACCGACCATCCGCGTCTGGTTCGCGCGTCGAGCCTGGCGCCCTGCTCCACGAGAAACGTCACCAGCCCGTTGTCGCCTCTGTACGCCGCGCCGTGCAGCGCCGTGTAGCCCTGGTTATCCGCGGCATTGATGTCGAGGCCAAGCTCGAGGCAGTACTTCACCGCCGCGAGCCACGAATCGGGGAGGTTCTGCGAGAAATTTCCCGCGTATCCGAGCCCCGCCGCCACCATGAGCGCCGTGGTTCCGGCGGCGGAGGGGATTCTTGGATCGGCGCCGCCGGCGACCAAGGCACGCATCGCAGGCTCGTCAGTGCCCTGCGCCGCGCGCCAGAACGGCGTCGTGCCGACCGTGCTGATCCACTGCTGATTGTGCGACGTCGGCCTGAACCACAGCTTGCGCGTCAGCTTCGCGTTCGGGTTCGCCCCGTGCGCGAGCAGCGACTTCATCAGCTCGAGGTGGCTGACCTTCTCCTGGACCGTCAGCGGGTTCGGCGCCCAGGACACCGGCGCGTACTGCATGTCGATCGTCGCATAGAGCGGCGTGAGCCCATCCACATTCGCGAGGTTCGGGTCGGCGCCGTGGTCGACGAGGAACTGTCCGACTTCGTAATGGCCGTTGCTGACGGCGATGACCAGAGGGCTGCTATGGTCGCCGGCGCTCAGTCGATTCACGTTGGCGCCGGTGGCGACGAGTGCGCGCACGGCGTCCAAGTGGCCTTCCCGTGCGGCGAACAGCAGCGCCGTCATGCCCCCCATCATCGTGTTGCCGCCGGTCACGGTACTGCCCGCCTCGGTTTCCTTCTTCGGCAGCGGATTGCCGTTGTCGTCGAGCTTGTCCTCCTCGAGGGAGACGACTGTTGTCGCCGCCTCGAGATCGGCGCCGTGCGCCGCCAGCGCAGTGATCACGCCAGCGCGGTTTTCCGCGGCGGCAAACATCAACGCGGTCTGCTGGTGCGCGGACTCCCTCGCGTTCACATCCGCTCCGCGTTTCAGGAGCAGGGTCACGGTGTCCGCGCTTCCGGAGATGGCCGCTGTCATCAGGGCGGTCGCACCGTCCGCGTTCGCGGTGTTGGGGCCGGCCCCGGCGTCGAGCATCGCCTTGACCATGGCCGGGTTGCCGTTCTTGCAGGCGATCAGCAGCGGCGTGATGGCGCCGACGCGCGTGGTCGCTTTCGGGCTCGCGCCCGCCGAAATGAGCAGCGTGGCGACGTCGAGATCGTCGTTGAACGCCGCCCAGTGCAGCGGCGTCATGCCATCGCCTTGAGCGGCGTTGACGTCGACCTTCTCCTTCAGCAGGGCCCGGACCGCCTGCGCGTCGCCCTGCTGCGCCGCGTCGGCGAGCCGGACATCTCGACCGGCCGAGGAAACCACGGCCGCCAGGCAGCCGGCGATGAACAGCGTTCTGGCCACCATCAGATCGCCACCTCCCCCGTGCTGTCGCCGAAGGCTTTCAGCTCGAGCCCGAGCTTGTTCCCCAGCGTCAGCAGGACGTTCGCCATCGGCGTGCCCTGCGGGCACCGGACGTGAAGGTTGCCTTTGAGCGTGCCGCTGCCGTGCCCGGCGAGGAAGAGCGGCAGCCGCTTGTGTTCGTGCACGTTCGAGTCTCCCATCGGGCTGCCGTAGATCACGATCGAATGGTCGAGCAGCGTGCCGTCGCCGTCGGGCGTGCGTTTGAGCCTGTCGAGGAAATACGGAACCATGCCGACGTGATACCGATTCAGCTTCGCGAATTCCGCGATGTTGTCCGGTTTCTCGCCATGATGGGACAGCGCGTGGAACGGCGTCTTGATGCCGCTCTCCGGATACACGCGTGAGCTGACGTCGCGCCCCATCTTGAATGCGGATACGCGCGTCGTGTTCGTCATGAATCCAAGCACCTGCAGGTCGAACATCAGCTTGACGTGCTCTTCGAACGAATCGGGCACTCCGGTCGGCGCCTGGGGGAGCGCCCGCGCCGAGCCGCTCGTGTTGTACTGCTCGATCTTCTGGATGCGGCGCTCCACTTCGCGCACGTCTGCGAAGTAGTCGTCGAGACGGTTGCGGTCGCTCCGGTCGAGACCCTGCCGCAGCCGCGACAGGCTCTCCGAGATGGCGTCCAGGATGCTGCGATCGGCGCGGCGCCGCGCGAGCCGTTCATCCGCGGTGCCGCCGTCGCCGAACAGGCGCTCGAACGCGACGCGCGGATCCATTTCCATCGGCAGCGGCTCGGTGGGCGACGCCCAGGAGATCGTGTTGGCGTAGACGCAGCTGTAGCCGTAGCCGCATGCGCCGTTCAGCGAGCCGACGTTCTCGATGCACAGCTGGATCGAGGGCAGCGGCGTCTGCTGCCCGAATTTCTGCGCGAACAACTGGTCGATGGACGTACCGGCGAGAATATCCGACCCTTCCGTCTGCTTCGGGTGTGCCGCCGTCAGGAAGGTGGACGAGGAGCGCGTGTGGTCCGCGCCTTCCTCGGCCAGCGTCTGCGACCGCGCGTTGTTCAGATCGGTGTCGCTGACAATCGTGACGTATTCGCGGAACGGCTCCAGCGGGCTCAGCGTCGGGGTGAACTCGAAGTCCGCTCCCTCTTTGACCGGCGACCAGTAATGCTTCACGATGCCGTCGGCGCTGCTGCCGGCCGCGCCGTGCACCATCTCGATGCAGGCAAGGCGCGACACGGGAGCGGCAGCGGTTTTCGCGAGCGCGGTGCCGGCGGGCACCATCGAGTCCAGCAGCGGCAGCGCGAAGGAGGCGCCCATTCCTTTCAGAACCGTCCGTCGCGAGAGATGCTTTTTGGTGATGAACATTACCGTTGATCTCCTTGGGGACGCCGTCCGGCGTCCGCGGCCGTTTCAGTCGCGACGTCCTCAGCGCGACGCATCTGGAATGGGACGCTGTTCACGATGCCGAGCACCAGCGAGGAGAAGCGATTCTGGTTCGCCGCCGCGTCGCGGGCGATCGCGCGCACCGCGGGCATGTCGTAGTACTCGACGCCGCGGCCCAGCCCGTACGTCAGCAGGTTCTGGGTGAAGTTCCGGACGAACACATCCGAGCGATCGACCAGCGCGCGCCGGAGGCTGACGGGGCCATCGACCCTGGTACCATCGTACAGCTGCCCGGATGCGTCGACCGGATAGGCGCCGTCACGGAGCCGGTGGGCGCCCACGGCGTCGAAGCCTTCCAGCGCGAAGCCGAGCGGGTCCATGATTCTGTGGCATGAGGCGCAAGGCTCCACGCTGCGATGCTGCTCCAGCCGATCGCGGACGGTGAGCGGTCTGGCGCCCTCGGCGTTTTCCTTCAGCGCCGGCACGTCGGGCGGTGGAACCGGCGCCTTCACGCCGAGGATCTGTTCGAGGATCCACTTGCCGCGCGACACCGGTGACGTGCGGTTCGCCAGCGACGTCGCGGTCAGCACGCTGGCATGACCAAGGAGGCCGAATCGCGTCTCGTCGGTCACGGTGACGCGGCGGAACCGGGAGCCGGTGATGTTCGGGATGCGGTAGTGCTTCGCGAGCCGCTCGTCGATGAACGTGTAATCCGCCTTCAGCAGATCCGTCACGTCGCGGTCTTCGGTCATGATGCTGCCGAAGAACAGCTCGGTCTCGCGGCGCATCGAGCGCATGAGATTCTGATCCCAGTCCGGGAACAGATACACATCCGGCTGCATGTCGTTCAGGTTCCGCAGCCCCAGCCACTGCTCGGCGAAGTTCGTGGCGAGCGACTGGGCGCGCGGGTCGGCCATCATGCGCTGCACCTGCCGTTCGAGCACCGCCCGATCCCGCAGCTTCTGTTCCGCCGCGAGCGCCACGAGCTCCGCGTCGGGCGCGCTGCTCCACAGGAAGTACGAAAGACGCGAGGCGAGCTCCACGTCCGAAATCCGGAACGCGGCGCCCGGCGCGACATCGGCCGGCGTCCGCTCGAAGCGGAACACGAACTGGGGGTCGGCGACAATCGCCTGCACTGCCACGCGGATGCCCGATTCGAAGCCACCCTTCACTCCACCCGCGCGATACAGCTTCATCAAACCGTCGACATCGGCGGCCGTCACGGGACGGCGGTAGGCCTGCCGCGCCAGCGTCGACACCACTCTCCGGGCGCAGGCGGTTTCGTCGGCCGATCCTGTCGGACGGCAGATGAGGATCTTGCGGCGGCTGACCGTATCGCCCACGCCTGTCGCGTGGTAGGGACCTTGAATGCCCACGTCGCGCAGGTGCGGCAGCGCGGTGAGACCGGCGATGTGTCCGGTCGATAGATCCGCCAGCGCCTGCCGGAACGGCATCACGAAATCGTCGACCGGTCCGGAGTAGGTCGTCAGGAACGCCACTGCGACGGTCTGCGGGCCGGCCTTGATCCTGATCGGCGGCGTCCGCAGGTCGTCGCTCACCTTCATGTCGGGGTTGAAATCCATCAGCGCGACGCGCTCGCCGTTGATGGCGACCTCGATCTTCTGCGCGCCCTTCGGCTGACTCGCACCGAAGACCGGCCCGATGCTCGAGTAGTAGAAGGACATCTTGAAGATGTACTCGGCGTCCATCGGGAAGTTGTGCCGGGCGACGATGCCGCCGCGCGTGCCGAACGGCGCGCCCGGGACGTGATCCAATTGCGAAAACGACTGCGGAATGTGGTACGTCTCGACGATCGGGCTCATGCCGGGATCGCCCAGGGCCATCCGGCTGATCTTGCCGGCGGCCCTCACATACGCTTCCATCAGCGTCGGGGACATGTTCAGCACTTCGGCCATGTTGTCGAAGCCGTGGCTGGAGTCGTCTGGCGGCAGGAGGGTCGCCGGATCGACATCCAGCGCGAGCAGGTCGCGCACGGAGTTGGCGTACTCGAATCGATTGAGCCGGTGCAGGGCCGGCCTGCCGGGATTGGGGTTCACGGCCGCGGCAGCGTCGAGCGACGATTCGAGTGCTGCGGCGACGGCGTTGAGCGCCGGCGTGCCGGGCCGCCGCGCGCCGGGGGGAGGCATGAGGCCCGCGCGCAGTTTGCGGATCATCTTCTCCGCGAGCTCGGCGTCGTTCTCCGCATGACTGACGTCCAGACGCGCCAGCGACACGCCTCCGGACCGCACCGCGTCATTGTGGCAGCCGGCGCAGTACTGAGTGACGAGAGCGCGCGCGGGCACTTCGCCCGGCGTGGCGGCGGGTTGCGCGTATGCCCCGCTCGCCACGAAGAAGACGAAGCTGCCGGAAACCAGTACCGCCTTCATCAGAGCTCCTGGACGCCAATAGCGCGCTGGCTCAGCGTACACGCACGCTGGGCCTCCTATTGTAATGTTTTGTCGCTGCCAGACGAGGCACGAAAGCAGGTCGCGGGGGAACGAACACAAAGCGCCCAAAGCGCGCCACGATGTCACGCTGCGGCCGCGTCCACGGGTTTTGCCACGGAGACACCGAGACACAGAGAAGAGGGTCGAACGCAGAGACCGCAAAGCCCGATTTTGCCACGGAGACACGGAGACACAGAGAAGAACGTCGAACGCAGAGACCGCAAAGCCCGCAGAGAAGCGCGCAAAGTTCGCCACGATGTCACGCTGCGATCGCGTCCACGGATTTTGCCACGGAGACACGGAGACACGGAGGTCCGGAGCGCACGCTGCCAGACGCGCAACGCGTCGCACGCAGGCCGGCGCAGCCGGCCTGCTGTCCGGGCAGACGGACGGACGGAAACGCAAACCGATCGCACTTGGTGTTTGCGTTTCCGCCCGTCCGCATGCCCGGGCCGCCGCGATGCGGCGGCGTGCGACGCGTTGCCAGCTCTGTGTCTCGGTGTCTCTGGCCCGAATCTTCTTCGTGCGTCTTCGTGACCTTCGCGCCTTCGTGGTGAGCCTTGTCCCGAGATCCATTTCGCGTCGAAACCGGACGAGTACGAACTTGACAGCCCCTGCACATTGTCGCAAGCTCCACGGCTGTCCGCCGTTCATGCCTCGGGAGAAAACATGCCGCGCCCGCAGTGCCTCGTCATGTGTCTGATCCTGGCGATCTTTGGCAGCATCCGCGCGATGGATGCCCAGACGACGACGGGGAGCATCCTCGGTGAGGTGAACGATTCGAGCGGCGGGAAGCTGCCCGGCGTGACCGTCACCGCCCGCAACCAGGAAAACGGCGCGTCGCGCGAGACGGTAACCGACGCGCTCGGCACGTACAGTTTCAGCGCATTACCCCCCGGCACGTACACCGTGAGCGCCGCGCTGGCGGGCTTCGGTCCCGCCGAACGGAAGGACGTCAAACTGCCGATTGCGTCGCAGGTGGCGCTGCCATTCGTGCTCCAGATCGCCAGCCTCGCCGAAACGGTCAACGTCACCGAGCAGGCGCCGCTGGTCGATACCACCGAGCACGTCGTCAAGACGCTCATCGATTCCCAGAAAATCGAGTCGCTGCCGCTCAAGAGCCGCGACTTCCTCGATCTGACGATGCTCGCTCCCGGCGTGGTGTCGGACCAGGGCTCCGCGTCGGCCGGACAGACCGACTCCATCTCGTTCGGCGGCATGAGCGAGAACTACAAATCGGTGTGGCTCGAAGGCGTGGACTTCAACGATGAAGTCACCGGGGGAGGCAGCTCGCTGTCATCCGCGACGCGCATTGCGCTTGCATCGGAGGCCATTCAGGAATTCCAGGTGATGGCGAGCTCCTACTCGGCCGAGTTCGGACGGTCGGCGTCGGGCGCGATCAACATCGTGACGAAGGCGGGCGGAAACACGGTACACGGCAATGGCTTCTACTTCCGCCGCGCCGACGCGTTCGAAGCGCCGAACTACTTCTCGGAAACGGTGCCTGCGTTCAAGATCGAGCAGTACGGCGCGACGGCCGGCGGACCGATTCGGCACGATCGGCTGTTCTACTTCGGCTCCTGGGAGCGCCGGAACAACAACCGGTCGGTACAGGTCAACATCCCCGTTTCGATCCGCGACTTCGTGTCCTCGCTCGGCTACGACACGCGCACCGACGTGCCGGTCCCGACCGACGAGAACAACTACTTCGCCAAAGGGACGTCTTTGATGTCCCGGCGGCACACGCTGAACGTCACCTACATGTATGACCACCGCGATCTGTTGAACCAGCAGGTCGGCGGCGCCGACGCGGGCGATCACGGGTACGACGACAGGCGGCGCGCCTGGTTCGTCGTCGCGAACGTGACTTCGGTGATCGGCCGGAGCTTCGTCAACGAACTGCGCGTGAGCTCGTCTCATCAGGCGCTGGACCGCGTGATGCAGGCGGGCACCACCTCGAGGCCCGAAATCCGGTTCCCGACGGTGTCGTTCGGCGAGGCGAGCAATGTGCCGCAGAGCCGCACGCAGGACAACTACATCTTCACCGACGCCGCGAGCCAGCACTTCGTCGGGAAGGGCTCGCACGATCTGAAATACGGCCTCGAAGCGAACATCGTCCCCACGACGAGCCTGATCAACCAGTCGTTCAACGGCCTGTTCGAGTTTCTCGCCGACGCGCCGGTCGTGCCGGACGTGGCGAGCTCGCTCCCGTTCCGCTTCACGCAGGGCGTCGAGCTTCGCGGCAGGCTCGCGGCCATGCAACGCGACGTCAGCATCTACTCGACGTTCGTCAACGACATGTGGCGGCCCCGCAATAACCTCACACTGAACCTCGGCGTCCGATACGATTTCCAATTCTGGCGCGGCGATCTGAACGGCCAGGACATTCCCGCCAATATGCCGACGGAACAGTTCTGGGTCAGCCAGATCGTCGGGCCGCTCAGAGGACAGAACTTCAAGGCGGCGCCGAACGACCTGAACAACATCGCGCCGCGCGTCGGCCTGACCTTCGAGCCTGCCGGCGACGCCAGGATGGCCGTCCGCGGCGGCTATGGCATCTACTACGACCAGATCAACACGACGACGCTGCGGAGCATCGTGGCGGGGTACCCGGGATTCATCACCACGCAGATCGCGAACGATTCGCGATCCGGCGCCCGGCTGCCGAACAGCTTCTTTCCGAGCCTTCCGGCGTTCACGCTCCCCGAGTCGGTGGGGTCGTCATTCCGTGTCGCGAGCCCCGACGCGCGATCCCCGTACACGCACCAGACGACGGCCGGCGTGACGCGGCAGATCTCGACCAGCTATGCGTTGTCGGTCGACTACGTGTACATGCGCGGCGAGCATTTCCCGCTGACGGTGAACGTGAACGCCCGGCGGGCGGACAACACGTTCCCGCTCCTCGCGTCGGGCGCGCGTCTGCTGCTGTACGACGATGTGTCGCCGATCAGGATCCACCAGGCCCAGATCCGGCTCGAGAAGCGATTCTCGAAGAGTCTCGGCTTTCTCGCCGGCTACACGCTCGGCAGCGCCAGGGGCATTGCCGACAACGGCACGCCGTCCGACAAATACGATCTCATGTCCGATTGGGGTCCGACGTCGAACGACGTTCGGCACCGCTTCGTCGGCAACCTGATCACCATGCTGCCGTATGGCATCCAACTCGGCACGATCGTGACGGCCAACACGGCGCCTCCGTACAACATCATCACCGGGACCGACTTGAACCGTGACGGTGACAACAACGATCGGCCGGCCGGCGTGGCCTTCGACGCGGGGCGCGGCGATCGGTACTTCCAGACGGACGTGCGCGTCTCGAAGAAGGTCCGCTTCGGAAAAGCCGCCAGCGCCGAGATGTTGTGGGAGATGTTCAACCTGTTCAACACGGTCAACTTCAACAACTATCAGAACAACCAGAGCGCGACACCCGGTTTCACATCGAAGCGCATACCGACCGGCTTCGGTCAGCCGCGTCAGGCATTCGACGCGTTTCAGGGCCAGCTCGGCGTGAAACTGACGTTTTGAAAATGCAACCACGAAATCACGAAGAACAGGAAGAACCAATTCTTCTTCGTGATCCTTCGAGAACTTCGTGACTTCGTGGTCACGGTTTGGTTTTTCGTACGTGTGACGCAGCGTAGCCGCCGCGGACGTTCAACGCTTGGAAGGAATCTTCGGCCTTTCCCCGCGCTCGGTAATCAGCCTGGTCAGAAGATCCACGGCCAGATCAACGGGCAGGTTGTCGGCGATCGCAATCGGCGTCCGTCCTGCGCCGTTCATTTCGTCCAGCCTGGCGCCGTGGTCCGCCAGGAACTGGATCACCTCGCACACTTCCGGCTGGGTCCGGCCGTTCATGCCGACGGCGACGTGCATGACAGTATTGCCGGTCGTCGTCACGACGTCGACGGCTGGATCGATCTCGTATGCGTACTTAAACGTCTCGAGCCGGGCTCCCGCGGCCGCAGCCATCAGCACGCTCGTGCCATCCTGTGCCCTGAGGCCTGGATCGGCGCCGGCGGCGACCAGCGCACGCATGACGTCTTCATGATCGCCGCGCGCCGCCATCATCAGCGGTGTCTGCTCGCCTGCGATCGCCCCGCGGCCAGGCCCGCCGCCTCGAGCGCCCGCCGGCGCCATCGATTTCGGCGTGCGCGCGTTCGGATCGGCACGTCTGGCGAGGAGCGCGCCCACGAGATTCATGTCGCCTTCCTGCGCCGCCAGGTGGAGTGGCGTGTTCCCCGCACGATCGCGCACGTTGATGTCGGCGCCGCCCTCGAGCAGCATCAGCGCGGACGCCGTATGCCGGTATTGCATGGCGACGATGATGGGGTTGGCGCGTGAGAGCAGGACGACGTTCGGATTGGCGCCAGCATCGAGAAGCGTCTTGATCGACGCCACGTCGTTCCTGATCGCGGCGAAGACGAGCGGCGTGAAACCCGTCCCGGACGCGGCGTCGACGTTCGCGCCCATCCCGACCAACCCGGCGACGACATCGCTGTGGCCTTCGGCGGCGGCCCACATCAGCGCGGTTTGACCGCCGCGCGGTTCCGCCAGGTTGACGTCGGCGCCGTGCTGCACCAGCTGCCGCACGGCATCGAGACTGCCCGCCCCGGCCGCAATCATCACGGCCGTCTCGCCGTTCCATCGCGCGTCACGCGCGTTTCCGCCGGCCGCCACTAATCGCTCGACGAGTCCCGCGTCTCCGTTTGCCGCCGCCAGCGTCACAGGCGTCTCGCCGTATTCGTCAGCGGTGTTGACTTTGGCGCCGGAGTCGAGCAGCGCCTCCGCCATGCGGCGTTCACCGAGGTGTACTGCCCATGCCAGGGCGGTCGAGCCATCGGGTTGCGCGGCATTCACGTCCGCCCTGGCTCGCAGCAGTGCCGCGAACGCCTTCTCATCACGCCGCTTCACGGCCTCCAGCAGACGGACGTCGCGCTGCTGCGCGTGCAACGGCGGCAGCGCCGCCCACGTCCAGACGCAACAGACGCCGGTGAGAAACAGAGTGCGACTCATTCAGTGGAC
>QHWJ01000096.1 GCA_003222535.1 Acidobacteriota bacterium
ATGCCGTTGCGCTGTCCGCCGGCGCGCCAGCCATCGTGCCCGGCATGACGCTCGACATCATCGCGAAGCATTCCCTCGACTTCTGGCTGACTTCAGAAGATCTTCCCGACCCGAACAACCGCGTCACGCTCGACCGCAACGGCAACATCGTCCTCTCGTACGCGCCGAACAATGACGAGGGCCACAAGCGCCTGATCAGGAAGCTGGAACATCTGCTCCAACACCTGGACATGCATCCTCATCTGGTGCCCAGGAACCTGTTCGTCGGCAATCGGATTCCACTGGCCGGAGTGGCCCATCAGAACGGGACCGTGCGGTTCGGCCACAATCCGAAGACCTCAGCGCTCGACGCGAGCTGCAGAGCGCACGACGTGGACAACCTCTATGTGGTCGACGGCAGCTTCTTCCCGTCGAGCGGTGCGGTTAACCCTGCGCTGACCATCATGGCCAACGCGATCCGAGTCGGCGACCACATTCTCGAGCGCCTCGGCGCGCGCGCCGCGGTGCCGGTGGAGGCAGCGCAGTGACGCACAACAACTCACCACTGCGCTCTTCATCGTTTGCACGTGCCCGGGCGCTTACTGCGACGTTACTAAATATCTTGCGCCGCGCGATGGCCGGCCGGCGCCGACGGATCTCCACGCGAACGACGTCGCGCACTGGCAGACGACGCTCGTCACGGAGCGACTCGATCCGTTGCTGGGCCTCGCCCGCGATCATCGCATCGCACTGGTGTCGCCCGGATCGGTCGACGCCGCACTGCCGGCCCTCGGCTTTCGCACGGGAGCACTGACGCGCGACCCGGACGGCCACGGCGTGCGTTTCGTCGTGAGGTAAGACTCAGATGCCCACGGGCGATGCGTCTGTACTCTCTCACGAGCTCGACCAGCTTGCGCACCGTCGTTGGAACCACGCCGCAACGCCGGCTTTCCGCACCAATCTCGAACGCGATCCGCCACTGCGTCATCAGCACACCGTACGCGCGTATCAACGGCGTGCCTGGATGGTAAATGTGCGTCGCTTCTGATGTCACGCCGTTCAGCTCGATGATCTTGAAGCCGTGCCCGGCGCGAAACGCCTCCGCGTCACCGTCCAATCGAACGTCGAAGCGGCCGAAATAGAAGCCATCGAACCCTCGCGCGATCGCGTCGAAGCGATCTTCCAGCGCTTGGGTGAGAACCCATCCTCCATCGAGGAACATGGCCCCCCGGCAATGCGTGCCGAGTTCCACCAACGGAAACGCTTCGCCATCAGCCGGCACGACCGACAGCTCGTCGCGGTGCCTGTCGCAGTACAGTCGTGCGGCGCAGACGGCCCGCTCATCGTGCAGAATCAGCTGCTCCAACGTGCGTCGGCCATCGCCGACTACGGCAGGAAACTTCTTTTCGGTGACAGAGAATACCCGCCCGTGCGGCTCGGAGGGGTAGCGATAGTAAAACACGCCGAACTCCGCACCGTCGACGTACTCCTGCACGATCGTATCGACGGACGATTGACGGATGCAGGCCTCCAGGGCTTCAGCTGAGCGAACGACAACGACACCAGAACCTCGCTGTCCGTAGTTTGGCTTCAGGACGATCGGGAAGGTGAGCCCCTCATCGACCATGAAGCGTCTGACGGCAAGCATCTTGTCTGCGGTGCTGAGTTTGCCGTCGAGAAGAGAGGAGCGAGCGACGTACTCGCCCGATCCAGAGAGACCCTGAAGAATGTCGAACTTCGATTCCCCGATGAACCCGCCGGCGAGGATCGCCGGATTTGTCGCGGTAAAGACCGTCATGCTTCTGTGCTTCGCCATCAGGTAGGCAACGTACGCGAGTACCGGCGGATAGAAAATCCACGGTGGCCAGAATTCCCATCGCGTACCCCGTCGCCATGTCGAGAGCATCAGGCGACGTCCTCTGTCAGTCGCCATGGCAGGACCCACACTCACGACGGATGCCACTATCGCAACCGTAAGGATGAGGCCGACGTACGAAGTCACGGATTCGAACGGTGTGAGACGGAAGAGGATCCAACTGACGACGGCAGCCGCACCAACGAGCAGAGAGGTTCGAGCGAACATGGTTTTCACGGCTGTTTGATGCCGGACGACCTGAGTGCGTTACGAAGCGAATCCAGCCGCACGAGATACGCCGTCGTACTGTCTTTTCGCTTCGTCTTCAACTGAGCCGTCCCCATCGATCTGAAACCTCCAGCAACCCACGGAATCCAATCTGCGAGCGGTACAAGGCACCATCGGAAACAGGAACCGCAGTCATTTCAGGAGGACAGAATGATTCGTCGCACCATCCGGACGGGGCTCTTCGGCATCGCGGCGTTCGCCATGATGGCTACGTTCGCACTCGCACAGAGCCATACCAGCAAACCGTTTGCCGGCGCGAAAGTGAACGCCGGAACGGTCACACATTCGATGAAGGACGGCAAGGCCGTGCTCACGTTGTCGGACGACTTCAAGGTGCCCGACACACCCGATCCGCACTGGCAGGTCGTGGACTCCAAGGGGAACACGTATCTCTTGCAGCGTCTCGGCGCGAAGAGCCTCGGCGGCCTCGCCAAGGACCGGATCAACATGTCGATTACCCTGCCGGGCTACATCAAGGATGTTGCCAGGGTGCAGATCTACTGCGCGTGGGCAGAAGCGATCCTCGGCGAGGCGCCATTCAGCGCGCCGCTCATGACGATGAACAAGTGACCGAGCGCTTTGCGCGCACGGCAAGCCCTTCCAAACGGCAGCGGCGCGACCGGGTTGTCGCGCCGTTTGTGCGCAACATCATCGCTCCCGGTCTTCCCCGATCCTGAACGCGGCCCGGCCAGGCATGTCCGCTAGAATTGCCCTCGCCCGTCCGAGTCGATCGGGTCGAAGACCATGGACATCCCAGGTTATGACGTCCTCGAGGAGTTCGTCCGTCACGGACCCTACGTTGTGTACCGGGCCCGCCGGCAAGGCGATCAGCAGCCGGTTCTCATCAAGTCGCCAGAACGGCTGCCACCGCACCGGCTTGACAGCGACGCCCTGGAGCGGCAATTCGCCCTCCTGCGTGGCTTGTTCGTGGCCGGAGTCCCGCGCCCATGCGATCTGATTCGTGACCCCGACAGAACGTTTCTCGTTCTCGAAGACAACGGGCTGACTCCGCTGCCTGGCGTGCTCGGTGGCGGCCGCCTCGACGTGCTGTCGGTGTTGAACATCGCGAGCCATCTCTGCGGTGTGCTGGGCGAGCTCCATCGACGGAGAATCACACACGGAGCCCTCAATCCATCAAGCGTGCTCGTGCATCCCGGACGTGCCGAAGTGCAGTTGCTGAATATTGGATTGGTGGCTGGGCTATCCGTAGAAGCGGGTGGGCTGGTGCCCGGCCGAACGACAGCCTACATGTCGCCGGAGCAGACCGGCCGCATGAACCGAGCCATCGATTATCGGACGGACTTCTACTCGCTGGGGATCACGCTATACGAGCTCTTGACCGGAGCGCCGCCCTTTATCTCGAGCGATTCCCTCGAGCTGATCCACGCTCACATTGCCCGGCTCCCGACGCCGGTTTCGCAGGTTGACGAAGCGATCCCTGAGCAGCTGTCCCGGATCGTCGGAAAGCTGCTGGCCAAAGCCGCGGAGGATCGCTATCAAAGTGCGTTTGGCCTCAAACAGGACGTTGACAGGTGCCTTTCCGAGTGGGCCGCGAAGCGGACGATCTCCACCTTCGATCTGGCGCAACAGGACGTGCCCGACCGATTCTTCATTTCGCAAAAACTCTACGGCCGGGACCGTGAAGTCGCGGATCTGCTCCGCGCCTTCGACGAAACGTGCGAGGGACGCACCGGGTTGATGCTCGTGTCGGGCTACTCCGGAATCGGCAAGACATCGCTCATTCACGAGCTGTACAAGCCGATCGTCCGGCAGCGGGGGTACTTCATCGCCGGAAAGTTCGATCAGGTCGTCCGGAACATCCCATACGGCGCACTCACGCAAGCACTCCGCAGCCTGGTCTGGCAACTTCTCACCGAGAGCGAAAACCGACTGTCGCTGTGGCGCACCCGCCTATCGGGTGCGCTGGGCACGAACGGAGGGGTGCTGGCGGAGGTGATACCGGAGATCGAGCTGATTATCGGCGAACAGGCGCCGCCACCCCCTCTGGACCCAACCGAAGCGCGGAATCGATTCGGTTATGTCTTTCAGAGTTTCGTCAGCGCGCTCGCACAGAGAGAACATCCGCTGGTCATATTCCTGGACGACCTGCAATGGGTCGACGCCGCGACGCTCGACCTGTTACACGGGCTCCTGACCGGTCCCGGCATCCAACACCTGCTGCTCATCGGCGCGTACCGCGACAACGAAGTGGACGACAGCCATCTGCTCACGTGGGCGGTGAATCGACTCGAAGCGTCAGGGGGGCGATTGTCCCGTTTGTCGCTGGGCCCTCTCCTTTTACCAGACCTCACCTCGTTTCTGTGCGATACGCTTCACCGCGAGCCGGGTTACATCGAACCGATCGCCGGACTGATTCAGAAGAAGACCGACGGCAATCCCTTCTTCGTCATCCAGTTCCTGAAGATGCTGGAACAGGAAGGGCTGTTGATCTTCGAATCGGAACATGGGGGATGGTCATTCGGCATCGACGCGATTGCCGCCGCCGGTATGACCGACAACGTCGTTGACCTGATGACGCGCAAGATTCGCCGCCTGTCGCCCACGGGCCAGCACGTGTTGACCATGGCCGCGTGCGTGGGCAACCAATTCGACTGGACCACGTTTGCCACGATCAGCCGGCGGTCGCGGGAGGACGCGGAGGCCGGATTGGCCGAAGCGCTGCAGGCGGGCCTGCTTCAGGAAGCCGGTGACGCGTCGACGCCGTCGGACGAACGCGTCCCGGGATGCGTCTCGTATTCGTTCCTGCATGATCGCGTCCAGCAGGCCGCGTACGACTTGATTCCGGAGGCGCAGAAAAAGCCGATCCATCTGGATGTGGGCCGTCTGCTGCTTCCCGAGCTCGACGCCGACGCTCCAGACGATCGGATCTTCACAATCGTCAATCATCTGAACATCGGCGCGGACCTGATCGACACCGCCGTCGAACGGCTCGCCGTTGCACGACTGAATCTCGCCGCCGGCCGAAAGGCGAAGACGTCCGCCGCCTATCGCGCGGCGCTGGATTACTTCGCGAAAGGCGTCGCGCTCCTCGACGAGTCCGCGTGGAGTTCCGAATACGAGTTGATGTTCGCTCTCCACCTGGAGGCAGCCGAGGGTCAGTATCTCGATGGGGCGTTCGCCGCGGCCGAGGAATCGTTCCGTCTGCTGCTCCTTCGTGCGGCCAGGACACTCGACCTGGCGCAGATTCAGAGTCTGCGGATCACGCTGTACGAGAACCAGTCGCGGTGGCTCGACGCCGTATCAGCGGGACGCGACGGTCTCACTCTGTTTGACATTTCGTTTCCGGAACGAACGGAGGACAAGCTCGCGGCGCTCGACCGCGAGGTCGACATGGTGGAGACACTCGTCGGTGCGCGCGGCATCGCCTCGCTGATCGACCTCCCGGACATGACCGATGCAAACATGCGGATGGTCATGAGAATTCTCACGATTCTCTGGGCGCCGGCGTATATTGCCGGCGACGAAGTGCTCGCCCGCCTGATTTCCGCCACGATGGTCCGCCTGTCGATCGTGCACGGCCACACCGAAGACAGCGCCTACGGCTACGTCACCCATGCCATCATGGTCGGACCGATCAGACGAGACTACCGATCGGCGTACGAATGGGGCACGCTGGCCCTGCAGGTCAACCGGCGGTTCAACGACCTCAAGCGCCGGGCGAAAATCCACCAGCAGTTTCAAGCTCACGTCAACCTCTGGTGCCGGCCGTTTGAGAGTTGCATCCAGCATGCACGCGAGGCGTCTCGAAGCGGCCTGGAAGCGGGTGATTTCCCGTACGCCGGATACGGTGCCGCGACCGAGGCGTGGTCGGCGTTCCTCATCAATCGGGACCTCGATCGGTTCGTCCGGGACTACACCCCGACGCTTGCGCTCCTCGAGAAGATCAAGATGACCGACTTTCTCGGTGCACATCGGATCCTCTTGAACTGGGCGCAGGCACTTCAGGGGCGCACGGCGGGGAGGCTGTCGCTGTCGGACGCCACATTCGACGAGCAGCAGTTCATCGAGACGCACCAGCGCGACGCCAGGTTTTTTCTGACCTTCCTCTATGTGGCCAGGCTGCACCTGAGCGTCCTCTTCGAGGAGCTCCCCAGCGCCCTGGCGGCCGCTCGGCTGGCGAGAACAGTCGCCGTGACCGGCACGATCTGGCCGGTGTTGATCGATTTCTGGGGTGGCCTTGCGGCGGCCGCGGCGTTCGACGACGCCGCTGAAGAAGAGCGCTCATTGCTTGGCCGGGCACTGGTCTCGGCGGAGAGAACGCTTGCCGAATTGACCGCAACGTGTCCCGAGAACTTCCGCTGCATGTCGCTGGTGCTCTCGGCCGAGATCAAGCGCGTCGAATCGCACTCCGACCAGGCGGCGAGGCTGCTGGACGACGCGATCAGCTATGCGCACCAGACATCGAACGTGCAGCTGGAGGCCCTGGCGAACGAGCTCTGCGCAAGAATCTGGCTGCGACGGAACGACGCATTCCGTGCGCGACGATTCATGAACGAGGCCTATCGTTGTTACGCCGTGTGGGGCGCGAGGTCGAAGCTGGCGCACCTGGAGGAGCACTATGGCGAGCTGCTCACGGGAAAGGCACCGGCGACGGCGATTCCCGTGGCAGCCCCCGATACGGGCGAACCAGCAGACCGTGTTTCCGTCGACATGTCCACGGTTCTCAAGGTGGCACATGCGATCGCGGTGGAAATCGAGGTCGGTGGTCTCCTGCGGAAGTTGATGGCGCTCGCCCTTGAAAATGCCGGCGCCGAGCGCGGCATCTTCGTTCAAGAACGTCAGGGCGCCTTGCTCGTGGAGGCGGACGCCGGTGCCGATCGCGATCACATCACGGTCGGGGGCGCCGTCCCGCTGGAGCAGGCCAATGACCTCGCGATAAGTGTCGTTCGGTACGTGCATCGGACAGGTCAGGATGTCGTGATTGGTGACGCGACGAGGGATGAACGCTTCGCTGGCGACGGCTACATCCTGGCCTCTCGCTCGAAATCCATTTTGTGCGTGCCCGTTGCACACCAGGGAAGACTGCGCGGGATTCTGTATCTCGAAAACAACCTCACGACCGACGCATTCACGCCCGACCGCATCGAGGTGATGCGGATTCTCGCCGCTCAGACCGCCATCTCGCTCGAGAACGCGCGCCTCTACGAGAACATGAAGAGCGAGGTCGAGCGGCGGACCGCCGCCGAGCAGGCGCTCCGTGAAGCGCTGTCCGAAGTGGAGGCCCTGAAGAACCGGTTGGAAGCCGAAAACGTGTATCTGCAGGAGGAGATTCGGACCCAGCACAATTTCAACGAGATTGTCGGGAACAGTCCCGCGCTGCTCGACGTCTTGCGCAAGGTCGAACGCGTCGCGCCGACCGACTCGACGGTGCTCATCGCCGGGGAAACGGGCTCGGGCAAGGAATTGTTCGCCCGGGCGGTGCACAGCCGCAGCAGGCGAAGCGATCGACCGCTGGTCAAAGTCAACTGTGGCGCGATCGCTCCAGGGCTTGTGGAGAGCGAGCTGTTCGGACACGTGAAAGGCGCGTTCACGGGTGCGATCGAGAAGAGAGTCGGCCGATTCGAGCTCGCCAACGGCGGCACCATCTTTCTGGACGAAATCGGGGAGCTTCCGCTCGACGCCCAGGTGAAGCTGTTGCGCGTCCTTCAGGAGCAGGAGTTCGAACCAGTCGGAAGCAGCAGGACGATCCGCGTGAGCGTCCGCGTCATCGCGGCCACGAATCGAAACCTCGATCAGGCTGTGCGCGAGGGAAAGTTTCGCGCCGATCTGCTGTACCGCCTGAACGTCTTTCCGATCGTCGTCCCTCCGTTGCGCGACCGGCCGTCAGATATTGGACTGCTCGTGGGATTCTTCTCGAGTGCCCTGGCGCGACGAATCGGGAAGCCGATTCAGGGGTTCAGCGCCCGGAGCATGGAACGACTGACCCGTTACTCCTGGCCTGGCAACGTACGGGAACTCCAGAACGTCGTCGAGCACGCGGCAATTCTGGCGCAGGGGCCAGTGCTCGACCTTGAAGGGACGATCCTGGACGACCTGGTGGTGGCTTCCGAGGCGTCGCCGGGAGCCGAGAGGTCAACGACGGTGCTCAGCGCAGAGTCACTCGAGGATGTCCAGCGCCTGCACATTCTCAGCGTGCTGAAAAGCACGGGAGGAGTGGTCGAAGGCGCGCGCGGTGCCGCGACGATTCTGGGGATGCACCCCAATACCCTGCGGAGCCGAATGAAGAAACTCGGCATCGCGACAACGTCGCGTGGTACGTCGTAGAAACACCGAAAAGTCGACACGGCCCACTACGAAATATCGTAGCTCGTGGCGCCACGAGCGTTGGAGCCGTTGCAGCCACGACATTTCGTAGGGGACCCAGCCCTGTTCGATCCGCGATCAATAGCAGTAACACCTTCAGATACAGTCACATACATCAGCAAAGAGAATCTGATTTCACCAGGCATGTCCGTTGCTCTTAACGCGGGCACCGACATGCTGAGGATTTCACACGGGCCGGCGCAGAACGAGAGCGGCGCGACCTGCCTGCGGCTCGAAGGGCGGGTCACCGGCCCCTGGGTGGAGGAACTGCGTCGTGTCTGCACCGAGACGCTCGGGAACAACGGGCGCAGCCCAGGACATCTTGTTATCGACCTCGCGGGCGTCTCATTTCTCGACGCCGAGGCCATCGCCGAGCAACTCAAAGGGGTGGCCGATGTTGACAAATAGCGTACGGACCCCGATCAATACCGCAGGATCAATCGAAGCCGCGATGCACGGCGGCGGAAGTTCCGCGAGTGCGGCAGTCGTAGACGATCAAGCCTTACTGACCGCGTTGCGCGCGGGACATGAGTGGGCATTCGAAACCATGGTTCGGCTCTACGGCGCTCGTCTGCTCGCTGTTGCGAGACGCTTCACACGGAACGACGAGGACGCGAAAGACGTGCTTCAATCGGCCTACCTGAGCGCGTTTCTGGCCCTGAATGATTTCGAAGGCGCGTGCCAACTGTCGACGTGGTTGCATCGAATCGTCGTGAACACTGCGCTGATGAAGTTGCGGTCACGCCGCCGGAAGCCGGAAGAATCGATCGAGGTGCTCCTGCCGGCATTCCAGGAAGACGGCCATCACGTCGAACAATTCTCGGAGTGGAGCACCCCAGCCGATCAACTGATGGAGCGAAAGGAAACTCGTGCAACTGTGCGGGCGTGTATCGAGCAGCTGCCCGAGAACTACCGCGTCGTGCTCAAGCTGCGCGACATCGAAGAGCTCCCGACGCAGGAAGTCGCCGCGATGCTGGCGATGACGCCTACGGCTGTGAAGGTTCGGTTGCACCGCGCGCGCCAGGCGTTGTCCACCTTGCTTCGCAAGGAGTACGTGTCGACCGCTGTAACCTCATAGCGACGGACAACATCCAACCGGCAACACCATGGCGGGCGATCCATTTCAGATCGACACCCCCCCTGCCACGCCCTATCGCGCGGCGATCGTCGCCGCGCGGCCCCTCCTCTCCTGGCTGCTGGGGCTCGGCACCTGTCGGGCGCTGTACGAACGGACGCAAGCCGACCGGGACGCACCCTTCGAATGCCGGGCGTTGAAGGCACTCGATGTAGAGCCCCGTATATCGGACACGGAACTGGACGTGATCCCGGCCCGTGGGCCCCTGCTCGTCGCGTCGAATCATCCGCACGGCGCACTGGACGGTCTGCTGTTGGCCTCGATCGTCGGCCGGAAGCGATCGGATGTGCGGGTTCTGACGAACCATCTTCTCTCACGCATCCCGGACCTGTCGGAGCTGTGTTTTTTTGTGGATCCGTTCGGCGGACCGACCTCCTGCGCTCGCAGCCAGGTCGGCCTGCGTGCGGCACGTCTCTGGTTGAGGAATGGCGGAGCGCTTGTGGTCTTTCCGTCCGGCGAGGTGGCCCACAGGCGCGGACCTTCCGGCTCGCGCATCGACTCGCCGTGGCGATCGACAATTGGCCGCCTTGTGCTGACGACGGGCGCGCAGGTGATCCCCGCGTTCATCGATGGCGCGAACACGAGATGGTTCTACGTCGCGGGGCGTGTGCACGCGGCACTGCGCACGGCACTGCTCGCGCGGGAGCTCCTCAACAAGCGCGGCAAAGCCGTGACGGTTCGTCTGGGCGTTCCAGTCGCCACCCGCGATCTTGCCGGCACTGCGGGTGACGCCGCCAGGGCGACTGCGTCGATCCGTCGAGCCGTCGAGGAGCTCGGCGCAGCGGTACCGTCAGCCGTGCACACCACGGCAGAGCCGTATGCCATGTCCGGCTTGAATGGGGCGAGCACCATCTCGGCAGAAATCGAGCAGCTGCCAGACGAGTCCTGTCTCGTCGAGAGTGGCGCGTTCCAGGTGTTTCTGGCGGAGGCGGGCCGGATACCAGCCACGCTCGGCGCAATTGGGCGGCTTCGTGAACTGACCTACAGGGCTATCGGCGAAGGGACAGGCCGCCTGCTTGATCTCGATTCCTTTGACGAGCGGTATTTGCACGTGTTCTCCTGGGACCGCAAGCGGAAACAGATTGTCGGCGCCTACCGCATCGGACGAACCGATCGCATTATGGCGACCGCAGGTGTCGATGGTCTTTATACCCGCACATTGTTCCGATATGACGAGCGGTTGATCGCACGCCTTTCACCGGCGCTGGAACTCGGCCGCTCATTCGTTCGCGCTGAATACCAGAAGAACTACCTCGCGCTTCTGCTGCTCTGGAAAGGTATCGGCCGGTTCGTCGCGACTCACCCGCAGTATCGCGTGCTGTTTGGCCCTGTCAGCATCAGCTGTCGGTACTCGGACAGCTCGCACCGCCTGTTGATGGCATTCCTTCACCAGAATCATCTCGACAGCGATCTCGCAGACCTCGTGGAAGCCATCAACCCGCGAGCGGTGAATCCAGCTCCGGCACTACCTGTTCCACGGTCGGTTGAGGAAGCGGATCGGCTCGTGACGGAGGCGGAACGCGACGGAAAGGGCGTTCCCATATTGCTACGCCAGTACTTGAAACTGAACGCGAAGCTGCTTGGATTCAACGTCGACCCGCAGTTCGGAGATGCGTTGGACGCCCTGATGATGGTGGATCTGACGACGGTTCATGCCGCGATTCTGAGCCGGTACCTGGGGCGGCAAGCGACCGCCCAGTTCCTGGCGCGTCATCGCGCCGTCCAGTCAGCACACGCCGCGTGAGTAAACGATTGGCGCAGGTGCTTCACTCACCGTCAGATGACGTTCGAAGAGATCAGTGACAGGAATCGTGGCAGCATGACCCGCCAGGAGCATCCGCGAGAACGGGTACTTGCGAGCGAGTCGCCCGCATGCTGCGCAGGAGCACCACGATCACAACTGCTGCCGCTATGTCAGCCTTCCAAGCCGATCCATTCAGACTCGAAATCGGCCCGATGAACCCCTCTCCAATGATCGCGGTCAATAGCACCAGCGCTGGTGTCCAGAGCAGTGTTCCAAGCAGAGCCCAGCCCGCGAACACGATGCCGGGCAACTCGACGATCCCCGCGATCACATAAAGGGGCAGTCGCGAGCCAGGGAGGAAACGACTCGCAACGATCGCCCAGCCAGCACGGCGGTCCAACCATGACCGAAATTCATGAAATCGATTCGGCTGAAGGCGTCGGGCGACCCTCGGCCATACGAGGACCGTGCGGCCAAACGTCCGGCCAATCGCCCACAATCCAACGTCGCCCGCGAAGATCCCGAGCGTGCACGCCAGGACCGCGGAAGACGCCTCGACCTGACCTCGCTGAATCAGGAGGCCAGCCGTGACGCACGCAAGATCTTCAGAGACCAACGTGCCGAACATCAGCGAGAGGAAGGTCAGCATGTCAGACTGCCAGTGACCACATTGAAGTCCGCGCGCGGCCAGGCTTCTCAGTTTCGCCGCGGCGTTGACGGCGAGTGGCCGAACCGGTCGGGCACCGCGTGGCCGTGAATGGCCAGGAGAACACCGATGATGGCCTGGTGATGAATCGTGTGGCTCACCACAAACGCCAGTTCGCGAGCGAGTGTCGACCAGCCGGTCACCGCGGCCCCCGAGGGAGAAATCATCGAGGCGACGCGGATCGTCTCGTCCAGCGAGCGTGTCGACCACGCCTCGATACCGCGCTTCAGCCGCAGAATCTGTCGCACGGCCTCGGCGGGGTCGGTTTCCACGGTAGTTCCACGCTGTCGACGATCGTAGGACAGTGTTGTGGAGGAGTCTGCAGCGAGCAAGGCCGACACGTGATCGAGGCAGTGTCTGACGTGCTCGCCGATTGACCCCGATACCTCGGTGGCGAAACGCGCGCAGTACACATCGGACGCGACCTCGGTCAGAAGAGAGTCGAGCTCGTCGAGAAGACGCCAGAGCTCCCAGGCTGGGGCAACCGGCGAGCGCGCACGAAGAGGCTGTAATTGCATCGCAATCGTCACCACGTCCACCTCACGCCAGTTCGAAGAACCGGCCAATGACAGGAATCTGCGCGCGTCGTAGCGCGAGCACGATGGCGCTGCCGGCGAAGGCTGTGAGAGCCAGGCCAAACAGCAGGCCACCATCGCCCTTCACGTCGATACCGAGGACGACGAGGTGGCTCAGAATCGCCCCGGCCATAACCCCCATGGTCAGGATGGCCCCGATGGACGCCGTCGCCGGCACAATCAGCAAGAGTGAGGCGATCAGCTCGAGGACTCCTGATCCGATCCGCCCCCAGGGTTCCACGCTGTCGATGTTGAGGAAGCGCCCGACGGCGCTGAAGATGTAGACGGACTCTTCGGCGCCCGTGAACTTGAAAAACAGCGTTTGCAGCAGGATCCCGGCGACTGCGAGCTGCAGGAACCAGCTGAGAACGGTTTGTGCTCTGGACAGGTGATTCATGCCGGTTTAGATGACCTGCGCCTCGAAGGGTTACAGATCGAGTATCTGAAACCATGGACGCCCTCGGGCATCCAAGTCGTGTCGCCCACTCGTGGGCAACAGTTGACCGTATCAGAGCGATCTCGTGGAATTCGAAAATGTAATCAGGACCCCGACACTTATTGCCGTTCCCGGGCCGTCTCCGGCGGTCGAGGCACAGCGTGCCGACGTCGGTCGTCGACGAGACGTGGTCGATTGGCTTGCAAAATCATGATGGCGGGATCAGAATCTTCTGCGAGGGTGAGTTGACGCGATCCGCGTCAGCTCGAGGAGCGTCCCAGTGACCTGCCGCGAATTCGCCGACTTCATGCTGGACTACTTGTCGGACGAGCTGTCGGCGGAATCGCGAGCAGCGTTCGAGTACCACCTGAGTCTGTGCACCAACTGCCGGCACTATCTCGCCAGCTATCGGGAAACGGTCAAGCTCGGAAAGCGCGCCTTCGAAGACGATGACGCGAACGTGCCGTCAGAGGTACCCGAAGAGCTCGTCAAAGCGATCCTCGCCGCGCGTCCGCGACGATAGCGGAAACTGCAGCGGCCTGCCCGGCATCGAAGGGGCATGGCACTCTTCCCGCGCGTTCGTCCTTCCGTCTTTACCGTGTCTGCGTGACCGGGGTGACGTTCGTTTGCTTCGCGCCCCCGATCCAGACCGACTCGATCATCCGCGTGTTGCGGATGTTGTCGAGCGGATTAGCGCTCAGCACTACGAGGTCGGCCCAGTTGCCCGGCGCGAGCGTGCCGACCTGCTTCAGGCCTGCCAGCTTCGCCCCGTCGCCGGTGGCGGCCACAATCACCTTCATCGCCGACATTCCCGTCTTGTTCATCATCTCGAGCTCGACCTGCTCGAAGTACCCCTGCCAGCGCCCGGGGTTCGACGCCACGCCGCTGTCGGTCCCCATCGCGATCGTGATGCCCGCGTCGCTGATCGTCTTCAGGTTCTTCTCGCCCTGCACGAGCGCCTTCTTGGTCATCTGCGCGGTGGCGTCCTTGCGGACCTTGTCCTGCCACTCAGGCGTCGTCAGCATCGGCACCTGCTCGTTGTAGAGCGAGCTGCCGCGCTGGAAGAATGGATCCTTCAGGAAATCGGGTGTCGACTCGTAGACATAGACCGCCACGTCGCGGGTCAGCGTCGGAATGTAGCCGACGTTCTTCCGCTTCATCTCCGCGATGACCTCTGGCGATACGTCCTCATCGCGGATGCCGTGCGCGATGATGTCGACGCCGTGGTCGATGGCGGCCTTCGCGTCCTTCTGATAGAAGATGTGCACCGCGACCCTGAGCCCCTTCTTGTGCGATTCGTCGATGATCGCGCTCCACGTCGCCTCGTTCATGTCGTTCGGCGTGCCGTTGATGTGGAACTTGATCAGGTGCGCGTGCAGGTCGGCCAGCCGGTCGACGCTGGCGCGCGCTTCCTCGGGCGTCTTGCCGACTGCGTTCAGCCCCGCGGTGTACAACCTCGCCCGGTCGAGACCGGGATGATCCTGTTCCTGCATCAGCTTGAAGCCTTCGGCCTCGTCGGCCCGCGTCGAGCCGAGGCTCACCGTGCTCGTGACGCCGTAGTTGGCGTACATCCGCAGCCGGCGGATGAGGTCTTCGCGCACCGGCACTGGCGCGTTCGGGGACACGTTCAGATGCGCGTGCGCGTTGATGAAGCCGGGCACGATCGTCTTGCCGGCGGCGTCAATGCGTTGGGCGCCTGCCGGAATCATCACCGATGCCGCAGGGCCGACTGCCGCGACGCGGCCGTTGGCGATGACGAGCGTGCCGCGATCGATCGGCGCGCGGCCGGTGCCGTCGATGATGCGCGCGTTGGTAAAGGCCACCGATCCGCCGCCGGCCGGCGCCTGGGCCGCCGCCGGAGGCGAGGCGAGCGTCGCAGTGGCGAGCACCGTGCCCGCCACGAGCACGATCAGGCGAAGAATGTGACGAATCATGAAGGGCTCCTTGCATGCTCGATCTTCAATCCTCGATCGGCAATCGCATCGGCCATGTGATCGATGAAATCGACGATTGAAGAAGTTTTCCGCGTTCGTCTGCTCTAGTTTGCACTCGCCGGTTGACGGGGCTGTGCCGGGAACAACTTCGCGAAATCGCCCCACGGGATCGGCTTGCCGTGGATCGGCACGATCTGCGCGACATCCAGCTTCAGATTCCTCACCTCGGTATACAGCGTGTTCATGTCGCGCGTCGGCATCGCCGGCAGCGGATTGTTCGTGTTGACGATGTCCGACTCGATGAGGATCTTCTCCTTGGGCAGGTAGGCCATCAACATGCCCTCGGCGTGCTGCAGCGGGTTGACGTAATAGATGTGCATCACGCGTCCGGCATCCTCGAGCGTGTAGTTCTCGCGGATCGTCTCGTAGTAGTAGCCCTCGGCCAGCTCGGTCGGCGGCCACTGCGACACCATGTCCGGCTTCACCGTGCGCGCCTGGTAGTTGATGAAGTCGTGCCTGTAGAACTCGTAGTTGTGCCACGACGTGATCACGGTGGCGCCGATGTGGACGTAGGTCCGTAGTCCGCCGGCCGCATCGGAGTGCTGGTGCGAGTTGATGACGAAGCGGATCGGCTTATTCGGAATCTGCTTGACGATCGCCTCGATCACGCGGAGGCTGAAGTCCTCGGTGCGTGGCGCCTCGAACACGGCAATCCACTGCGGGAACTCCACCGCCACGCTCTTGTAGCTGCCCAACTCGAACGAGTAGACGCCGTCGGCCAGCCGCGTCATCGCAGGCTGCGCCGGGAACTGGAAGTTGCGAATCGCATCGGGAACCGCGACCGCATCCGGGCACACGTTCGCCTTGACGTCCTTCATCGTGCCGCCGAACGCGTTGTGGCCGGCGCTGATGGTCTGATTGTTGAAGTTGTCGTCGTACCCCTGGTGCGAGTGCCAGCCGGTGGGGAACTTGATGCCGTCGCCGACGTCGATGTAGCTCCCGTTGGTGAACTCGTGCTCGTAGTTGAGATCGCCGAACACCGGGTCCGCCACGAGGGTGTGCATGCGCTGGAGCATGTGCTCCTTGTTGATCGTCGCGTCGATCTTGAACCCGCCGGGCGCGGTGATCTGCACGACGTACATCTTTTCGGGAATCGTCGTCGGGCCGTCGCGCCCCATCTCGCCGAGCTCCCAGCGCCACGTCGCCTTCGGGTTCGCGCCCGGCATCCGGGCGGCCTTCAGGAAGCCGTGCGGATTCATCCACAGCTCCACCGGGAAGACTTCGGCAACGTCCGGCTCGTTGGGAACGGGCTGGCCGCCGGGGCCGTCCATGTGCCACGCGTACGGCTTCGGGCCGGACGCATTGAGCATGAAGATCTGATGCGGGTTCTGTTGGATCGGGCCGTCCACCCAGCCCACACCGTACTTCCACGCGGAGGGAGCGAGTCCCGGCTTCCGATCGAACTCTTCCTTCATCGTCCTCGCCTGCCAGTTCGTCGTGCGCGTGTAGTTGGCGAGCGAGTCGATGCGCGGCCAGTCGATGTTCTTCTGCGCTTCTTTCTGCTGGCCGACGGCGCCGTCGTACGCGGTGCCGGAAATCGTGACGCAATTCAGCTTGTCGTTCCCGATCGCCTGGATGGCGGCGTCGAGAATCGGTTTCGGATCAACGTAGCCCGGGGGGAACTGTTGTTGCGTGGCTACCGAACCGCCCGTCACTGCCAGGAGACCGGCGAAGATCAATGGCAATGGCAAAGAGAACCTTCTCGACATACTGCCTCCAATCGAGGACGAGGAGTCTGAAGACCCGCACTAGTTGGTCGAAGGCCTCCCGATCGCTGCGCGCAAATCGTTGATTGTCACCCACCGGCCGTGGATCGGTGCAATCTGCTGCACGTCGAGCTTCAAGCGCCGGATGTTGTCGTACAAGTTCACGGCCTCCACCACCGGGGCCCCGAGGGGATTTGGCGCCGCCGGGGGGTACGCGTCAGCTTCCACGAGGACCTTTTCCTTCGGCAGGTACACCACGAGCATGGTGTCCGCGTGGCGGCTGCCTTCGAGGCGGTAGACCTCCAGCGTCCGCGTTGAGTCCGACAGCACCCGCTTGTCGGCGACCGCCTCGATGGCCGCCTCACGCGGCGCCATGGCCAGACGATCCGGACTCAACGTGTGCGGCAACGCCCACACCCTTTCGTAGTACGGCTTGCTCAGTCCCTGCGTGATGATCGTCGCTCCTTCCGCCGCGCATGCACGGAGGCCACCGGAGTGATCGAAGTGGTGATGCGTGTTCACCACGTACTTGATCGGCTTGCGCGGAATCGTCCTCTTGGCGGTGTCGATGACCGCCAGCGCACGCGCGTCGTTCTGCGGGCACTCGACCAGCACGACGTGATCCGTGAACTCGACCGCCACGCTGTGATGCGTGCCGCCGGTCAGATACCAGACGCCCTCGGCCATCTTCCGCACGTCCACGGTGGCCGCCCGCGGCGGCGTGACGGCAGCCTTCTCGACGTTGTCAGGGATCGGGAAGATGACGTACGGGTTATTGGTGTCCGTCTTCGTGATCGTGACATCCAGCACCGGGAAGCCGCCCTGCTTCTGGACGATGTGGGCCGGGAACAACACGTCGCTCTTGGCCTCGGTCAGATCCTGATAGCCGGCGTAGGTGGTTTCGGTCACGATGTCGCCAAGCACCGGGTTGTCGGACCCGACTTCCACGCGCTCCACAAGATTCTTCGCGTTCAACGTCGTCTTCACGAGCGTGCCGACGGCCGGGAAGGTGATGATGGTGGCGCCTCGCTCGACGCTCACTTTCGCATTCGCGCCGGCCTTCATCGCCGCCTTGATGACGCCGTACGGAGTCGTCCAGAGCTGAAGAAGCCGTTCGTTGACGGCCGCTGGCGCCGGCGTTGCCGTCCCCGCGCCGGGCACGAGACCAGCGCCGGGCTCCGACTCGTTCCACGCGAATTGACCACTGACCACCTGAATCTGGCGCTGAGCCGCCGCGAGCGGGAGGCCTCCGCCGCCTTGCACCGCGCCGTCGGGGTTGCTCCGCGTGATGTCGACGCGCATGCCCGGAACCTGATAACCGATG
>QHWJ01000097.1 GCA_003222535.1 Acidobacteriota bacterium
GGTGGCGGCGACCCAGGTGAAGGGCGCCTGGCCCGAGAGGGTGACGCCAGCGTAGGCGGGAAGACTCGCGGGGCCGTTGGCCAGCGAGAAGCCGTCGGCGCCATAGACCCCCTGCCAGGTGCCTTGCGTGGCCGTGTCGGTGGTGATGAACGCCGCGCTCGCGCCGACCGGTGCCGGGGGCGGGGCCGCCCCTGACCCCAACGAGACGAGCAGCGTCACGGTGCTGCCCGTGACTGCCGAGGCGCCGCCCGTGGGCGCCTGACTGATGACGCGTCCCGCCGGGACCACTGCGTCATTCGCCGTGTTGATGGCGGGGACGAGATGTGCGGCGGTGATCGCGGCTTCAGCGGTCGCCTGCAACTGACCCACCACGTTCGGCACGGTGACGAGGACCGGGTTGTTGACGTTGACGGTCACGACCGCGGAGGTGCCCACATTGCCCGCCACGTCGGTGGCAATCGCCGTCAACGTGTGCGGACCGTTCGGGACCGTCGTGGTGTTCCAAACGACCGATGCCGGCGAGGTGGCGCTGGTGGCGAGCGTCGTTGTGGTGTCGAGCATGATCTTCAGGCTCGCGAGACCGGAACCCTTCGGCTCGTCAGCGGCCGTGGCGTTCACGGTCACGCTGCCGAGGACGTCGCCGGCAGCCGGGGAGGTGATGGCCGCCGTCGGCGGCGTGAAGTCGATCAGCTTGCCGGTGACGAAGAATCGAGCTGAGCTGGCGATTGGCGGTCCGACCGGTGAGCCACCGGGGCCCGAGATCCGTTCGACCTTGATGAAATTGGTGCCGAAGGGACTGCCGGTGACCGTGTGCGGAATGTTGATGTCGCCGATGCGTCCTGCAGGGGTCGGGATGCCCGTGCCGTCCCACACCAGGTACGGGAACGTCCTCGTGGTCAGGATGGCGGCGTAGTCGCAGGGCTGCGGCGCCAATGGGGGACACCCGAGGTCTTCCGTCACGTTGAAGTCCGCGCGACCGGCAACAGCCGTGGCCGGACCTTCGATGACGCCGTACGGGTGGGTGATGCGATAGAAGCGGCCCGCGACCAGTCCGCCGCGAATGCGGGTGCGGACGCGGCTGAAGAGAAACTGGCCGGTGGAGTCAATCGACGCCTCGACCCCGAACCGGAATGTGGCATCCTTCGACGGCGTGCCACCGTCCGGATCCGTGACGTTCCCGATGTCGGAGTCCGCGATGGAGTAGAAGAACTCCCCGGGAATATTGTCCGGAACCGACGCCGGCCCCGGGTTCGGCAGATCCGAACCGACGAGGCACACCGGGACGGCCCCGAAGGCATCGATGCACGGCATGAGCGACACGCCGGTCTCGTCGATGACTCCCATCGGCCATTTGTGAACACCGCCGATCGACGTGTCGACGGGCCCGAGGACTCTCAGGTTCGCCTGCGCCTTCAGGTGCGACGACGAGGTGGCGACCAGCGCCACGAGCGCTGCCAGGACAGCACCGGCCCGGCGCACGTGTTTCTTTGCTGAGGCCGAGAGGCCTCGTTTCGAGACAGCGGATGAATCAGTCAATGCAGTCCTCCTCCGAACACTCCGAGCGTTGTTATCGACAATCCGCCAGGTGCATCAACACTTGTCCGGTGCCGACCGCGGTGCGCGTCGTCCCGCGGTCATTTCGGCGCCAGCGGATTGCTGTGTGGAGGCGTGAGTATAGGGCTGCGTGAGACGAATTTTTATCGACATTTACGATTTTCAAAACAAAGTTTTTATTTGGTAACTTTAGTGTCATAAGCCAGGCGACTAAAGTTCGTCATGCGCATTTTTTTCCTGGTGGGCGCCTGAATTGCCGCGATGGAGAAGAGTAAAGTCCGCGATCCGGTTGACTTACTCGCAGGTGGAGTAACGAAGCTTCGCCTCAAGCCACCGGATGACGACCAGCGTCGGTTCGCGAACCTTCATTAAGGGCGTCCTTATGTCTCCGCCGCAGGGTGGCTTCACGACTTCGCCGCAAGGTGCTTGACGGCTTCGCCGCAAGGTGCTTCACGACTTCGCCGCAAGGTGCTTGACGGCTTCGCAGCAAGGTGCTTCACGGCTTCGCTGCAAGGTGCTTCACGACTTCGCCGCAAGGTGCTCCACGGCTTCGCCGCAAGGTGCTTCACGACTTCGCCGCAAAGTGCTCCACGGCTCCGCCGCAAGGTGCTTCACGACTTCGCCGCAAGGTGCTCACGGCTTCGCCGCAAAGTGCTCACGGCTTCGCCGCAAAGTGCTTCACGACTTCGCCGCGAGGTCTGCGCGCAAATACGTGGCGATTACCGGTTGTCGGACGAAAGAATGTTCTGAAGGAGTGGTGCGGTTGAGGCCGGCGTGAACAGGCGGGCCAGTGAAGGGAAGGTCGTCGAGTTATGCGCTCATGCCCCGCCTTTCGGAGCCCTGCGTACCCACGACAACGCCTTGTTCGAACAATTGCTGGACAATCTCGGCGGTCTGTTCCGCGCCCTTCAGATTCAACGCCATCGCCGACGGTCTGAAGGCCAGCAGCGAGATCATCTCTGCGGCGAGACGCGGTACCGTGAGATCCGAATTCGACAGCACGCGCAGCGCGCCGAGCGATTCCAGACGACGCGCCCGCTTCACCTGTTCGTCCCGGGGGTCGTCGCCGAGCGGCACGACGAGTGCCGGCACGCGGCTGTGCAGCAGGTCCATCGCGATGTTGCAGCCGCACTGGCTGATCGAGCCGCCGGCCTGACTCAGCTCCCACACGAGATTCGGAACTGAGCGGCGCACGTCGACATCCGGGCGGCCCCTGGCCAGAGCGCGCAGCCGGCGCCACCCGTCCTCCGGCAGGAGCGGTCCGCCGATGACCGTCAACGGAGGACGCGACCCCGCCGGGAGCCATGCGTGCGCCTCGATGGCCTTGCGGAGCAGGGTTTCGCCGAACAGGCCACCTCCCGCAGACACGATGATCGACCCGGGGCGGGTACGCAGGCGACGTGGCACCGCCTGGTTCGGATCGTGCACAAACCCGGTGTAGTAAACCGGGACTCGAATCTGAACGTCCTGCGCGATGGACTCTTCCAGCCGGGCGAACGATGGATCGCAGTGGACCAGCACGGCATCGAAGTAAGCGCCCAGCACCCTGGCTGCCTCCGAATCGTACTCGTGGTGCTGGTCGTCATGGCTCAACCCGATGTCGCGCACGCTACAGCACACGATCGGCCTGATGGCGCCGCCGCACAGCGTTTCCTCGAGCACCGGCTCGAGCTCCGAGAGAAACTTGCGCCGGCCGGAAGGGAACAGCTCAATCATCAGGACGTGCGGCTTCACCGCGTGATAGGTATCGATCAGGACTCGGCGCCGTTCAGCGAGCGCGCGCAACAGCGGCCGCCGCCGGTCGCGGCTGACCATGCGGCCCGTCTCGTCCACACCGACCGGGGGCAGCTGCACCGTTTTCTGAAGGTCGCTCCCGCCGAGACCGGGCATGTCGGGCGGGAGCGCGCCGCCAGTGATGAACGTCACGTCGAACCGCGCTCTCAGGTGCCGTAGCAACGCCACTGTTCGCGTCAGGTGACCCGTCCCGACCGAATGCTGGCAATAGAACACGAGGGATGGCAGCATGGTCAGCGCGCCGCTCCCTTCTGAGCCGGCTGCTGCGCGTCGTCGATGAGTCGATCTGGCAGGGCTGGCGGGCGAAGCGATGGCCGGCGTGCAGTTTGACAAAAAACCGCGAGCTCGGGAGCCGACCCCGCCGACTGAGGGTTGTACATGCAGTTCTAGCGGGTAAGACCAAGGGGCAATTCGTCGCGGAACAGAATTCTTTGTGAGGGTCTCCCGCCGGCGGACGCGTCAGCGGAGGCCCTGCTCGAGGGCCTCCTCGCTCTCCCGTGACTGGCGGCAGATGTACGGCCATCCGATCGACTGGCTCGAGACCTTCATCGACCCGGCGCGGTTTCGCGGCACCTGTTACCGCGCCGCGAACTGGGTCGCCTCGGCCGGACGAGGGGCCGCGGTCACCGGGCCCCGACCTGGCAGCCCGTGGTGAAAGTCTGGCTGCATTCGGGGCCCCCAGCGCGGCTGCCGCGCTGGGGACCCCGTTCGACGGGCGATGCATCCCCTGCCCACCCCAACGCGGCTGCCGCGTTGGGGACCCCGGCGGGGGCTGCGTTGCTCCTCCTTCAAATACTGGCGGTATTCTCAGTCGTCGCGCCTTGCCCGCGGGGCGCCTCGCCCGTCTCGGTGCGACGCCAGACTTTCACCACGGGCTGCTAGCAGCCGACGCGGTCGATCAAGGAGGTCGCGAATCTGCGCCAGCTGCTTCTTCGGCGCGACGACCGAGAAAACGCCTCAGGTCCTCGCCCAGGCCGGGCTGGGCAACCTAACGACGGCCACCGCGTACGCGACACCGAGCCGAGCAGGGACGCACAGCGCCCGCGCGATCGGCCGGGCGCCTGGCCATGGCCGTCACGGGGCGGAGGCCCATGCGGGCGGGCGCGCATCGACGTGCCCCATGCCCCGCTGCATCAGCCGGCTGCTCATGGACCAGCTGCATGGCTGGCTCACTGGCGCAGCTCGAGGGGCATCGGGTCGAGCCGAACTCCGGGCTCGGCGAAGCCATCGATGCTGATCATCACACCGAGGATTGGACTTATATGACGCCGGCGGATCAGCCTGTCCAGGCGCACATCGACCTCGTGCGCGCAAAGTGAGGACCTCAAATACTCCCGGTTCGTCGCACTGAAACGGGCGAGGCGCCCCGGCGGAGAACCGGGGCCCCCGCCGCGCGTGGTTTGCGCGGCCGCGTGGCACCAGACTCGACCCGCCCGGCAAGATCTATGAGGTCGTCCAGGATATTCAACCTGCCGCTTTTCAGCCTCATCACCGAGCGGCGCGCACGTTCTGTGAGCAAAGACGTCGCAATGTACCAATTGAGAACAGACCTGGGGGTCTGCCAGGGAACACTCCGCTCGTATTGATCACAAAACGCTGTGACTGCCCTCTGTATCACCCGTTCAGCGATCCCTCGAAGGAGGCCCTGATAAAACACACCAGCGATAAAACTGCCGATATCGCGTGCAGGAGGACCTGAAGAGACATTGTCCATGTCTATCAGCGCGATCTTCGTCCCATGCTCCACGAAATTATTCAGATGCAGATCGCCATGGAGCGTGGCGACCGGTTGTTCCCCCAGGGACTCCGCCTGGCTGCGCAACCGATCAATCAAGGGCTCCAGGCGCTCGCGGCACGAAGGCCGGGCCTGGGCAAGCACGGGCCTCATCTCCTCCAGCTTCACGAGCCAATCATCGAAGCTGAACAGCCTGGAACATGAGACCCGCGACCGGTGCAACCAGGCGACGGTCACTGCGGCCTCGCGCATGAGGGTGCAAAAATGCGAACCGCTCAGATCCTGATCGCGCAGCGTCGCACCCGCCAAACCGGCCTGCCACAGAAGCCTGTGCCCGGAGTCGTACATCACCGGTTGCGCCATGCGTGACTGAGTATGGCTGCCGGATTCCAGAGCCCACAACTCGCGCATGATCCGATACGTCTCCGCACCCTCGTCGTCATAGTATGTCTTGCCGTAGAGGGTCAGTGACCGGCGGTCACCGATCGGTACCTGCTGCACCTGCAACTGCAGGCGAACGGTACACGTGTGTTCCGGCACATAATGGACGATGTCGTGGGTCATATCGACAAGCTGCCACTCGCGGCCAAGCGCTTTTCCAAGCACCTCGCCCAACAGCTCGTCTTTAAGGCGCCGCTCATCGGCGATGAGAGAAAGACCAGTCAGTTTGCGGTCGTTCGGAAACACCCACACGACCATGTCGAGTTCCGGCAGGTGCAGCAACGGCCTGCCGAATCGTGGGCGCACCAGACACGCTGACTGCGCTCGGCGAAATCGCGACAAGGCCCCTCCCGCCGCATAGATTCTCCCGTAAAGAATCAGCTCGCCCTGTGAGTCCGGCGGCAACGGATCAATTGCCAATCGATAACACACGGTGCACTTGCTATCGGGTTTGTATTTGATCCACTCGATCTTGCAGTGTCGCACCCGCAACCGAGAGCACTCGACGTCCGCTGGAGTATCCCCGGGAGCTTCGGCGTTCAAGGCGTCCTCGAGGACGCCGCGCATATTGACCTCGTCGAGGATAACCGCCATTTGCGGCAGCTTATTATCGTGAGGGATTTCGAGTGACGGTGTCATGTCTTAGACCCCACGAGAGCGCCGGCGCCACGGATTGTGAGCTCTGCGGTCGGCTCTGTTCGAATATCAACGGTACGGCCCGCTGGAGTGTCCCGGATGAACAGCAGCGATCCATTGTAGGTAAACGGTCCGAAGCGATAATCACGGCGCTGCTTCGGGTCGGCGCTGAAATAGTAGTCCTGGAAGCGTTGTCCGTCTCTCGTCACCGCGACACTGAGCGCCAGCGCTTCGGAAGGAAGACACTGCCGTGCGCCATGCCAGACCGGCATGGCTTCGACGGTGATTTGCGGCCTCGTCGCCTTGAAAGGATAAAGCACCGTATGGAAGCTTGCATCGGCCGCGCGACGGGCAAACCTCAGCACCGGGGCAGGATGCTTTACACCGTAGGTGTGCGACACAAAACCATCCTCGACGAAGACCTGGACTTCGGGGTCGGTTGGCTGGGCCATGACGAGATGGGGCGAATCGACCACGAGTGCCTTCTCCGACCGGGTCACCGATACGTTGCCGCTGGCCAGGCCCGAGAGATGAAAAAGCAGATCGTAGTCGTGAGTCTCCTCTGCCCGCATGATATCCGAGACAATCCAATACTCCGGCGCGAAGAAGAAGATCCTGCGCTCGTGGACCGCGTCATACTCGTCGCTGCGCGCCACGCCCCGGAGATAGTCGTAGTTGGCGCCCGTGATCTGCTCTTTGAGTTCCCGGTCCGGCTCCGGGCCCTGTATCTTGAAGCTGTTTTTGCCCAACGCGTACCGCGTTTGATTCTTCTTGTCGACCTGCACGGTGTTGTGATAGCCCGTGCCGCGGAAGAGCACCCGCCAATTCGTGCCGCCCGATTCGTCGTAGACATAGCGACCGGGATCGACGACCAGCGACTGGCCATACGCCGCCATCTCGAAACTCAACAGATCCAGATGGCCGTGGTTCCCCCGGCCCAGCGGCCCACAATCGAACACGAGGTAGCGCTCGTCCTCGAAAGGCTCCGGTCCGTTCCCCCAGCCGCTGCGCAGAATATAGTAGCCACCGTCCGGAAACCCCTTTGACCTGCATGCTGGCGGTGTTCCGCGCTGTCCTCGAGAAGCCACGTACAGCAACGCTTCGTCCTGGTAGAGGTCGTACCCGTCCGCCAGCAGGTCGAGAGCGCTGCCGGTATCCCCATCACTGAGCGAGGGAATCAGACCATCGGGCTTGTGCACATACGCGGCGAACTCGAGTCCCTTGCGGATCAAGACATCCGTCTCCTCAGGTATGGCGATGTCATTGAGCAGCGCGAGCCGTCGAACCCCCAGAATGTTCTTCAAGACGACATGGTGATAGTCCGTGGACAGTTCGCAATGCACGCCGTCGGCCAGCAGATCCGTGTGGATGTTCTTCACCAGCTCCTCTCTGGCGAAAGCGAGCCAGGCATCTGCGCCCTGCAGCTCCGGGAAGACCACCGCCGCCAGGAAGATCGCATAGAGCTCGATCGTCCGATGATTTCGTGCCGGCGTCAGATGACCACGGAGATGGTTGACCTGGTGATAGATCGAGTCGAGAAACGAGAGGTAGAAGTCCGCGGGGAGACGTGACGTCTCATCGAGCGTCACGAAATAGTAATGCGCGAAGATCCAGTTCTGAATCCGTCTGCCGACCGCATCGCCGGAAGGGAACCCGATCGGAACAGTATCGATCCACGATGAGGTAAGCTCGATCCACTTCTCGACATAGCGCTGATCCCCGGTCTCATGATACGCGGCACCCAGGCCGACCGCGTAATAGAACTTGTGGAGCATGATCAGCCATTCAAGATCCTGACTCGGGTTCACCGTCCAATCAAAGTCGTGAGGCAGCTGATGAGATTCGCCCGTAAGCTCAAACCGGTTGAACAGGATGTTGTCTATCACCGACCTGGTGGTCTGTTCCCTGTCGAGCACCGGGAAGTAACGAATCCCGGTCCGGCTCTTGTAATGCGTCAGGATGGCATCCGGCGTCCAATCACAATACGGGCGCCGGAAGATATTCAACTTGCGCTTGGAATCACAGCGCTCACTCTCGGAAATCACGGCCCTACGCTCACGCGGCATGGTTGATGTCAGTGTGATGTTCATCAGCTCCATGCCCCGTGTGGTTTTCAAGGCACGATGCAAAGAGCTTCCTGAGGAACAGAGTCGTTTTCTTGTTGTCAAAAAGCCGGCGGACCTTGTCACGGCCATTTTGTCCCAGCCGCCGGCGAAAGCTGGAGTTTGTGAGCAACTCCTCGAGAGCGCCAGCCAGCGCGGCGGCGTCCTTTTGAGGCACCAGCAAGCCGTCCATCCCGTGGTCAATGAGCTCCGGGATCCCGGAAATATCGGTGGAGACCACTGGAATTTCCATCGCCATGGCTTCCACCAGAACGTTGGGTATGCCGTCCCGGTCTCCATTGTCGAGAATATAGCAAGGGAGGGCGAAGATGGTACATTCTTTGTAGATTTGTCTCAGCTCTTCCTGGGTGACGGGGCCATCCACGAAAACTGTATCTTGGAGGCTCAACTCTTTAATCATTTGCTTGATGAGATCCGAGTGTTCGTCGGCCTCGCCGACCAGGCGGCACTGAAAGGCGTAGCCTTTATCTTTCAGTAGTCGGCACGCTTGCACCAGGTACGTAAAGCCCTTTTTCTCCACAAAGCGGCCGACCGACAGAAGGAGTGGGACGGCGTTGTCATCACGGCGGGGCACGGCGGGTGCGAAAAGGGCCGTATCCAATCCATGATAAATGGTGTGGATTGATGAGGAAAGGTCCGGACAGAGGCTCTTGAGATACCGGCTGTTGGCTGCCGTGCATGTCACAACGAACCGCGCCCGTCGCATCTTTGTGGAAAGGAGATCTGACGGATTCAGCTTTTGCAGATAAATATCCTTGGCATGAGCAGTGAAGCTGAAGGGAATTCCTGAAAGCTGACTGACAAACATGGTGATGGTGGTCGACCCGTGACAGAAGTGGCCATGTAGATGGCGAATACGCCCGGACTCCAGAACCCGCTGGGCAATGTAGCCCGCCTGGAGAAACTCCTGAAAGAAGACTTTTTTCGGTGTAGAAAAAAAAGTGGAGCGGTATTTGAAGCACATGCGTACGGCGTCAAGCAATGTGGTTATGTAAGCTCCGGGATGTAACCGGCACACGTACAAATGGCTGCTGATGAACTGCGGGAGATTTGTGCGGAGCCAGGAGAAAAGGCCGCTGGCTGAAATAGAAGTCACTTCCGGGAGGTATGTCACAATGGCCTGAATGTGTTTCACGACAGAGTGGCTCTTCTCGCCGACGGGTTTCTTCGCCGAAAAAATGTGCAGTGTCAGCCCCATGGACT
>QHWJ01000241.1 GCA_003222535.1 Acidobacteriota bacterium
CGAAGAGGAGGCAGGCCGCGTAGAAGCCGGCGATCAGCTTGCCAAGCGGGAGCAGGCTGGCCACGCCGTACGCGCCGATGGTGAAGGCCATCGCGCCGAAAGCGCCGGCCGGCGCTGCTTTCATCACGATGCCGACGATGCGGAACAGGACCTGCGAGGCAAGGTCGATCATCGTGACGAGCGGCCTGCCGCGCTCGCCGAGAAGAGAGAGCGCGAAGGCGAACAGCACCGAGAAGAACAGCACCTGCAGGATCTCGCCTTCAGCGAAGGCCCCGACGATCGTCGCGGGAATGATGTGCATCACGAACTCGGACACGCTCTGCTGCCCGGCTTGCGACGTATAGCTCTGAATCGAGGTCGTGTCGATCGTGCCGGGATCGACGTTCATGCCGGCGCCGGGCCCCCAAACGTTGACGAGGAGGAGCCCGACGACCAGTGCCAGCGTTGTAACGACTTCGAAGTAGATGAGTGCTTTGATCGCGACCCTGCCGACCCTTTTCAGGTCTTTCATCCCCACGATCCCGTGCACGACCGTGCAGAAGATGATCGGCGCGATCAGCATCCGGATGACTTTGATGAAGGCGTCGCCCAGCGGCTTCATGCGCACGGCAAGCCGCGGATCGAGGTAGCCGAGCAGGATGCCGGCGAGAATCGCGCACCAGACCTGGAAGTACAGGTGCCGGTAGAATCTCACGGCGTAATATACCCGGCAAACACGATCCCGTCGTCAATTTCCGTGGCCGTCGAGGACGCGAGGCAGGGAACTACACGATCATGTCGACTGGCGCCGCCATCGCGATCCGCGGGCTGACCAAGCGGTACGGACGCCTCACCGCGGTCCGCGATCTCGATCTCGACGTCGAGGTGGGGGAAGTCTTCGGGTTCCTCGGTGTCAATGGCGCGGGCAAAAGCACCACGATTCGCATCCTTCTCGACTTCGTGCGGCCCACGGCCGGACGTGCGTCGATCCTCGGGCACGACTGTCAGCGGGCGGGTCTCGCCGCGCGCGCCGCGGTCGGGTATCTGCCCGGGGAGCTGGGATTCTATGAAGACATGACCGGGGATGCCGTGCTCGACGTGACGGCGCGGCTGAGCGGCGCGGACGCGGTCCGCGGGGTCCATCGACGCGAGCTGGCGGATCGGCTCGAGCTGTCCGCGTCGGATCTCGGCCGCCGCATCCGCGACTACAGCACCGGCATGAAACGGAAGCTCGGGATCGTGCAGGCGTTTCAAGCAGACCCGCCGATGCTCGTGCTGGACGAGCCCACCGAGGGGCTCGATCCGCTGATGCAGGAGGCGTTCTACGCGCTGCTCGCCGACGTCCGCCGCCGCGGCCGCACCGTTTTCATGTCGTCACACGTCCTCTCCGAGGTCGAGCGGGTCTGCGATCGGATCGCGGTGATCCGCAAGGGGACGCTGGTCCTGCTCTCGACGGTCGACGATCTCCACCGGATCGCGGCGCGCCGCGTTCGCGTGATCTTCGACGTGTCCGCGCCGCCGCCGCCGGCGCTGCCCGAAGGGTGCGAGCTGGTGGACAGCATGCCGACTGAATGGCGCGTGCGTGTGCGCGGGCCCCTCGGCCCGCTGCTGGCGCGGCTGGCGGGTCTGGCGGTCCGGGACCTCGAAGTCCACGAGGTGCCGTTCGAGGAAGTCCTCAGGCCGTATTACCGCGAAGACACGACCTAAGCCGTGGGCACTTTCATCCTCTTGAGGCATTCGCTCCGCCGCGCGCGCACGCTCGTGCTCGGCCTCGCGCTCGTGCTGTCGGGCTTTCAGCTCGTGCTGACGGCCGTGGCCGCGTCGCTGCAGCGGACGAACGCGTTCGGCCCCCTCGCGTCGATGATTCCGGAGTTCTTCCGTCAGTTCGTCGGGCCCTCCACGCTCGCCATGCTCTCGTTTGCCGGCATCGTGAGCGCCGGCTACTTTCATCCGATCGTGATCGCCGCCCTCCTCGCGCTGGTCGTCACGCTCGCGACCGAGCCGGCGGCCGAGATCGACGCCGGCTTCGCGGACCTCGTCCTCTCGCGGCCCACACCGCGGCAGAGCGTCGTCTCGCGCTCGGTGCTGGCGATTGCGCTCTCGACGGCCTTCGTGCTCGCGGCGATGCTCGCGGGGACGAGGCTCGGGTTGCACCTGCTCGCGCCGGCGTACGGCGGCGCCTGGCCCTCCGCGCACCTCCTGCTGTCGCTCGTCGCGAACCTGGGCGCGCTTGCATGGTGCTGGGCCGGCGTGGCGATGGCGATCGCGGCTCGCGCTTCGCGCCGCAGCGTGGCCGGCGCCGCCACCGGCGTGATCGCGCTGGCGGCGTTCCTGGTCGACTACGTCGGACGCGCGTGGCCCGCGGCTCAGATGTGGGCGCGGTTGTCGCCGTTCCATTATTTCAGCCCGCTCGAGCTGGTGATGGGGACGGCACTTCGCCCCGCCGATGTCGCCGTGCTGCTGGCCGTCGGCTGCGGCGGCATCGCCGCCAGCTACGTCCTCTTCGCGCGCAGGGACATTTGATATGGTTCCGAAGTCTGCATTGCCGGATTACCTGGCGTCTGCAACGAGCTGACGACTGATCGGAAACTCGGCGATCCGCGCCCATTGCGTCGAGCCGTACTTGGCGAACAGGTCGACCTTCGCGTCCACGAACTGCGAGTGCCCGAGCATCTCCTCGCGCGAATCGGTACCGGTGTAGCCGAGATCCGCTTTGATGGTGACCGTGCTGGTCGCGCCCGGCGCCAGCCCGGCGGATCCGGCCACCGTGCGGAATCCGCTGCCCCATTCTTCATCCCGGCTGACGCGGCGGAAGACCGCGTTCACCTGCAGCGTCTTCAGCGGCTGGTCCGAGACGTTCTTCAGCTTGAAGGACAGCGCGGGCACGACCTTGTTCTTGCCATCGACCACGCCGGCGTCGAGCCAGCCGGTCGAGAGCACCTCGACCTGGACCCCCTTCGTCAGGTCGACGGACGGACCACAGCCGCTGGTGAACGCGATCGAAAGGAACAGCAGGGCGTGTTTCATGATCATTCCTGTGATCGGCACCGCTGAAGCGGCGCCCTACGAGTGATCGGCACCGCTGAAGCGGCGCCCTACGAGTGATCGGCACCGCCGAAGCGGCGCCCTACGACCTCAACCGTCCGTACGTAGGGCGCCCCTTTTAGGGGTGCCCGTCGCGTGGACTCTCATACGGCCGAACGCTTCCCGCGTCTGGCCGATGTCGAGTACCTGGTTGACACCGAAAACGCCGAAAGGTTCCTGATGTAAGATGCCGGGTCACATTCTCACTGAGCGGGTCACATTCGCACTGAGGAGGAAACGAACATGTCCATGACCGACGCCATCCTGCAGGAATTCGAGAACGAAGCGGGTACGACTCGACGCGTGCTCGAGCGGGTCCCGACCGATAAGCTCGCGTGGAAGCCCCACCCGAAATCGATGTCGCTCGGCGTGCTCGCCCTGCACGTGGCAGCCAGTCCCGCCGTCATCTCGGGCTGGGCATGCCAGGACGAAACGCATTTCAAGGGCGACCCCGTTCCAGAGCCCGTATCGACGGCCGAGATCCTGGCGGCGCACGATGCCGGCGTGAAGACGGTCAAGGACAGCCTTGGTGGGCTGGGAGACGAGGGTCTCAAACAGATGTGGACAGCGAAGGCCGGCGGCGCGACGCTCATGCAGATGCCGAAGGCCGCGCTCGTGCGCGCGATCGTGCTGAATCACTGGTATCACCACCGCGGGCAACTGTCGGTGTATCTGCGGCTGCTCGACGTGCCCGTGCCATCGATCTACGGGCCGAGCGCCGACGAGAATCCGTTCGCCGCACGAGCCTGAACCCTGAACGTTGAACACCGCGCGGCGGCGCGGGACTCGATCCCGCGCCGCCGGTGCAACGGCGGCCTCTCGTAGTGCGGGGCATCAGAGGAGACTCGATTTTTTCACACGCTCTTCAGGCCTGCGTGTCGGGCGGACCTGAAGGGTCCGCACTGCACACTGGAAGCGAATATGCGACTGTTTACCCTCGCCCTCATGGCTATGTGGCTCGCCGCGTCATCGTGCATCGACGCCGAGACGCACCGGTTCATGCCAGAGAAGTTCTACAACACGTATTCGTTCGCGCATCCGCCGGCGCTGAGGATCAAACCGGGCGATCGCGTGGTGACGAAAACGATCGATGCGGCGGGAACCGACTGGAACGGCAAATCGGTCGCGAGCGGTCCGAATCCGCAGATCGGGCCGTTTTACGTCGAAGGCGCTGAGCCGGGCGACGTGCTGGTCGTGACCCTCGAACGGCTGGAGACCAACCGCGCCATGGCGTACTCGAGCAGCCTGCTGGCGCCGTACGCCGTCGACCCGGGCGCCATCGCGGCGCGCGTCGATCGCGAGGCGAAGCGGCTCACGTGGACGATCGACCGGGCGCGCGGCGTCGCGCGACTCGATCAGGCCGACGTCCAGCCGGGCGGCCTGGAGCTGCCGCTGCGTCCGATGCTCGGCTGCGTCGGCGTGGCCCCGGCGCGCAAGGAAGCCATCTCGACGGCCGCGCCGGGCGCGTTCGGCGGCAACATGGACTATGCGTCGATGGGCGCCGGCGTGAAATTGATGCTGCCGGTCAACGAGCCGGGCGCGCTGCTGTTCCTCGGCGACGGTCACGCTCGACAGGGCGAAGGCGAGGTGGCGGGCACCGGGCTCGAGACGTCGCTGGACGTCGAGTTCAGCGTCGAGCTCGTGAAGAAGAAAGCGATCGGCTGGCCGCGGCTCGAGACCGGGACGCACGTCATGGTACTGGGCAGCGCGCGCCCGCTGCTGGAAGCCTTTCAGCACGCGACGACCGAGCTCCAGCGATGGCTGATGGCCGACTACGGGCTGACCGAGCGCGGCGCGCAGGCGTTGATGGGGCAGGCCACCGAATACGAGATCGCCAACGTCGTCGATCCGAATTTCACGGTCGTCGCGAAGATTCGCAAAGCCCTGTTGCCGCGGCGCTGACGCGGTGCGCGGCCTCTCCGTCAACGGCCGTACGTATCGCTGGCCATCCCGTCCACTCGTGGTCGTGTGCCTCGACGGATCGTCGTTCGAGTACATCGATCGCGCCATCGCCGCCGGGGCGGCGCCGTACCTGCGCTCGCTCGTCAGCTTGACGTTCTTCCGGCTCGTCCAGTCGGCTCTCCCGAGCTTCACCAATCCGAACAACGTGTCGATCGTGACCGGTGTGCCCCCGGCGATGCACGGCATCAGCGGCAACTTCTTTCTCGATCGGGACACCGGCTCGGACGTGATGATGAACGACGCGTCATTCCTTCGCGCGGAGACGATTCCCGCGGCGTTCTCCCGTGCCGGCGCGCGCGTGGCGATCGTCACGGCGAAAGACAAGCTGCGCCGGCTGCTGTGCCACGGCGTGAGCGGCACCTGCGTGTCCATCGAAGCGACCGGCGTGGAGGTGTATTCGGCCGCGCTCAGCGAGCAGGCGCTCGCCGAGGGCGCCCGTCTCGTCGAGGCGACTGCGCCGGACCTCATGTACGTGTCGACGAGCGACTACGTGCAGCACAAGCATGCGCCTGGAGAAGACGAGGCGAATCGCTTCTACGGCGCCGTCGACCGCTCACTCGCGGCGATGGATCGGATGGGCGCGACGCTCGTCGTGACGGCCGACCACGGCATGCGCGCAAAGGCCGACGCGGCCGGCCGCGTCCGCGCCGTGTATCTCCAGGATGTCCTCGATGCCTGGCTGGGACCCGGCGCCGCGCGCGTCGTTTTGCCGATCACGGATCCGTACGTGCTCCATCACGGCGCGCTCGGGTCGTGCGCGATGGTGTACTTCGGCGCCGCGGTAGACGGCGCCGCGCTCGTCGAACGGATCAACGGGCTCGCCGGCATCGACGTGGCCGTGCCTCACGCCGACGCCTGGCGTCGCTTCGATCTTCCGCCCGACCGCACGGGCGACATTGTCGTCTTCGCCGACGGGGAGACGGTCGTCGGCACCCGTCCCGCCGACCACGACCTGTCGGCGCTCGACGCGCCATTGCGATCGCATGGAGGACGGGCGGAGCAGGAAGTGCCGATGCTCGCCAACCGTCCAATCGCGCGTGGCGATGGGCCGCTGCACAACTACGACGCGTTCGACGTGGGATTGAACAGTTCCACCTGATGCGAAGCTTCACATCGTGCCGGTTGCCGTGAGCCGACGCTCACGATCGGCCGCGAACGCCAGGCAGGCCCGGATGTCTTCACGCGTGAGATCGGGGAAGTCTCGAAGCACTTCATCGTCCGACATGCCCGAGGCGAGGTAATCCAAGACGTCAGACACCGTGATTCAGCGAGACGTTAGTGCGTGAACGTTTCGTGACATACACAGATGATTTCGGGTCGTGATTCATGATGCCTGCTTCTCGCCCGTGAAAACTGTGACCCAGTTCGTCGAGAACGAGATAGCGCGGGCCTTTCAGCCCCGCGCTACGCAAGCCGGATTGTCGGCTCAACCGGCAGCTTCGCCGTTTCCCAGGCTGTGATGCCGCCGGCGATTTCGCTCACCCTCGCAAAGCCGTGCTGCTGAAGCAGGCTGGCCGCGATCGAGGACCTGTAGCCCCCCGCGCAGTACACGAGCAGCGGGCGCTCGCCCGGCAATTCCGGCAGCCGCTCGATCAGATGATTCAGCGGGATGCTGACGCTGCCGGGGACGAACTGCTGGTCGCGTTCGCGTGGCGTGCGAACGTCCACGGCCAGCGGCTCGCTCGTGGCCAGCCGCTCGGCCGCCAGCGCCGGGCTCAGGCGCTCGGTGGTGGCGGTGAGGTCGGGGCGCGACTCCAGGCTGCGCAGGCCATCCTGCAAATACCCGACGATGTGATCGAAGCCGATCCGTCCGAGACGGGTGGTGGCTTCGTGTTCCCGTCCAGGGTCGGCGATGATGACGATCGGACGCTCGCGGCTGAGAATGGTCCCGGCCCACGTGGCGTACTGCCCGCCGAGTCCGATGTTGATGCTGCCGGCGAGGTGTGCCGCGGCGAAATCGCCCGCGTCGCGCGTGTCCAGAATCTGACCGCCGACCTGCTGCAGCGCCAGCACATGCTCCAGGGTGATCGGATTCACCTCGCGCGCGAGCGCTTCGTCCAGCGTCGGGCGCTCCTTGCTGTTCAGCACGGCGTCGTAGGTGAAGTAGGGCGGCGCGTCGGGCTGATCGGCCGTCACCAGATCGACGAACGCCGCCTTCGTCATCGGCTGCAGCGCGTAATTCAACCGGCGCTGCTCGCCGATCGTGGATACCGTTTCCTTGCTGAGGGCCTTCCCGCACAACGACCCCGCGCCGTGCGCCGGGTAGACGAGGCTCGCGTCGGAAAGCGTCAGGAGCTTCGTGTGCAGCGAGTCGTAGAGCCGCCCTCCCAGATCCGCCGCCGACCAGCCGAGCGCCGCTCGCAGATCGGGACGGCCCACGTCGCCGATGAACAGCGTGTCGCCGGTGAGCACGGCATGGGGCTCCGTCTCGCTGCGATCGAGATCGTACACGGCAATCGAGATCGATTCCGGCGTGTGGCCGGGCGTCTCGATGGCCTGCAGCCGCACCCGCCCGATCTCGACGCGGTCCCCGTCGTGCAGCGGGGTGAACGCGTACTCCGCTCTGGCGGCGGCCCCCAGGTAGATCGTCGCGCCGGCGCGGTCGCGCAGCTCGAGATGTCCCGCGATGAAGTCGGCGTGCAGATGCGTGAGGAACACGTGCGCGATTCGAAGGCCGTGCTCTCCGGCGAAAGACAGGTACTGATCGATGTCGCGCTGCGGATCGACAACGGCCGCCGTCCTGGTCTGCTCGTCGCCGACGAGGTATGACGCGTGCGCCAGGCAATTCAGATAAAACTGATGCAGGATCATGGGTTAGAATCCGCTGACCATGGGCAAGTATACACGCGGAGAATTCCTCGGATTCGGCGCCGCGCTCGCCGGCGCGTTCAGCCTCGGCCGGCTTGGCGCCGGACACCTCGAGCCATCCGTCTCGGCTCAGCCCTCCACCTCCGGCGGTGAACCCGATCTCATCGTCGTCAACGCGCGCGTGCTGACGAGCGACGCGGCGCTGCCGCGCGCGGAAGCGTTCGCCGTGAGGAGCGGCCGCTTCGTCGCGGTCGGCTCGAGCGCGGATGTCCGCAACCTCGCGACGGCCCGGGCGCCGATCATCGACGCGCAGACGATGACCGTGGTGCCGGGTTTCATCGACGCGCATTGCCATCCGAGCGGCGTCGAGGAGCTGTACGGCGTCAACACCAACCTCCGCACGGTGCGGGAGATTCAGTCGGCGATTCGGCGGAAGGCCGAATCGTCTTCGCCCGAAATCTGGATCACGGGGTTCATGTTCGACGACACGAAGCTGGACCGTCCGCTGACGCGCAAGGATCTGGACGAGGCGACCACCGAACATCCGGTTTCGGTCGCGCACCGGGGCGGCCACACCAGTTTCTACAACAGCAAGGCGTTCGAGCTCGCCGGCATCACGGCCCGGACGCCCGATCCCCCCGACGGCCGCTACTTCAAGGAGAACGGCGAGCTGAACGGCCGCGTGGCCGAAAACGCGCGCAACGTGTTCAGCCGCGTGGGCAAGCGCGAGACGTTCACCCCGGAGCAGCGCCGCGACCGCGCGCGCAACGGCATGAAACACATGTCGCAGCTCTTCAACGCGTGCGGCTTGACGTCGGTCCACAACGCGGGCACGTCGCAGGATCACATCCTCGCGTACGAGGATTGCCGGAAGAACGGCGAGCTGACGCATCGCGCCTACATGATGATCCGCTCGCCGCAGGCGTTCACCGGCCTGAAGGCGGCCAACATCTCCACCGGCTTCGGCGACGAGTGGATCCGCGTCGGCGGCGTGAAGTTCGTGGCGGACGGCTCCGCCTCCGAACGCACGATGCGGATGAGCACCCCGTATGTCGGCACCAACGACTACGGCATCCTGACGATGACGCAGGAGCAGCTCCACGAAGCGATAGACGACGCACACAACCACGGCTTCCAGGTGGGCGTCCACGCGAACGGCGACGTGACGATCGACATGGTGCTGAAAGCGTACGAGCGGGCGCTCCAGAAGTGGCCCGATCCGAACCGCCGCCATCGCATCGAGCACTGTACGCTCGTCAACCCGGATCTGATTCGCCGCATCAAGGCGAACGGCGTGATCCCGACGCCCTTCTGGACCTACGTCTACTATCACGGCGAGAAGTGGAAGGAGTACGGCGACGAGAAGGTCGCCTGGATGTTCGCGCACAAGTCGTTCCTCGACGCCGGCATCCGCGTGCCCGGCGCGTCGGACTACACGCCCGGCCCGTTCGAGCCGCTGATGGCGATCCAGAGCATGGTCACGCGCAAGGACTACAAGGGCCGCGTGTGGGGCCCGAACCAGAAGGTCACCGTCGATCAGGCGCTCACGATCGCCACGATCAACGGCGCGTACGCCTCGTCTGAAGAGCACCTGAAGGGATCGATCGCGGCCGGGAAGCTGGCGGACTTCGTGATTCTCGAAAAGGATCCGCACGACGTCGACCCCGACCAGATCATGAACATCAAGGTGAACCGGACGGTCGTCGGAGGGAAGACGGTGTACGGCGGGTGAGGCTCATTCTGGTTTGACTCGCGCCGCTGCGCCAGGCAGATCGGCCTATCGCGCCGTCTCGAATTCGCCAAGTCGTTCAAATGAATCGCGCCCGGCGGGCATCCGCGAAGTGCTCACCCGCCGCCGCACGGGTTTCGTTCGCTCGGAGTCACCTTCGGCGGCTTCCTGATCTTGCCCGCTCCCGCGAGCGCCGCCCAACTCCGGTTTGCAGCTGACGGGCTTCGCCCGGGCAGCTGAAAGCCTGATACGGCATGACGGCCGATCGCAGGCATGAAGGGCTGCACTACAATCGCCCCGCTCACCCTTGGAGGATGGTCATGATGCGAACACGATTCTTCGTCGGCACGGTGGTTGTTGCACTTGCCGCGGGTGGCGCACATTTGCTTCGTGCGCAAGGCGCCGCATACGACATCCTCATCCGAGGCGGGCACATCGTCGACGGCACGGGCAATCCATGGTTTGCCGGCGACGTCGGAATCAGGAATGGACGTATCGCTGCCGTGGGGCGGCTCGGGAACGCCACGGCCTCGCGCCGCGTCGACGCGACCGGCCGCGTCGTGGCGCCGGGCTTCATCGATCTTCACACTCATTCGGACATGTCGCTGCTCGCCGACGGCACCGCGCAGAGCAAAGTGCGGCAGGGGGTGACGCTGGACGTCCTTGGCGAGAGCACCTCAGTGGCGCCGCGCGAGGGGTTGAAGGACGGGCCGAGCGAAGGCGTCGCGCAGGACTGGACGACGTTCACCGGGTACTTTCAGCGGGTCGAGCGTCAGGGTATCTCGATGAACGTGATCTCGCACGTATCGTCGGAACAGGTGCGGCGCGTCGTCATGGGCTACGAGCCGCGCGCGGCGACGCCGGCCGAGCTCGATCGGATGAAAGCGCTCGTGGCCCGATCGATGGAGGAAGGCGCGTGGGGACTCGTGACGCGGTTCGAGAGCGGCGGACCCGAACATCCCGACGAGATCCTCGCGCTGGCGAAGGTCGTCGCCGGCTACGGCGGTAACTACACGTCGCACATCGGCAGCGAGGGCTTCGAGCAGGAAAAGGAGATCCGCTTTGCCATCCGGGTCGCCGAAGAAGCGAAGCTGCCCGTTCACATTTTTCACCTGAAGATTCGCGCGCGCGAGAACTGGGGCACGGTCGGAAGGTATCTGAAGACGATCGACGACGCGCGGGCGCGGGGCCTGGACATTACCGCGAATCAGTATCCCTACACGGCCATGAATCACGGGTGGAGCGCGTTCTTCCCCGTGTGGGCGCGCGAGGGTGGACCGCAGAAATTCGCCGAGCGGCTCAAGGATCCGGCCGTCCGCGAGCGGATCAAGAAGGACAAGGATTTCATCACATGGGCCAGGGAGCACGGCTGGTGGGAAGGCATCGTGATGGGCCGGGCGGGCAGTGATCAGAACCGCAAATATGAGGGGATGCGGCTGTCCGAGATCGCGAAGGCGCGCGGTGACGCCGATCCGGCCGACACGTGCCTCACGCTCATGGCCGAGGACGGAGGCAGGATCTCCGGCATGTTCCACACGATGTCGGAAGACGATGTCCGGCTGGTGATGCGGCAGCCGTGGGTCTCGATCGCCAGCGACGGATCGGCGATCAACCTGGATGCGCCTGGCGTGCCGCATCCGCGCAACTACAGCACGAACGTGCGCGTGCTGGGCCATTACGTACGCGATCAGCACGTGCTGTCGCTGGAAGACGCCATCCGCAAGATGTCCTCGTTGCCGGCGCAGATCCTCGGTCTCAAGAATCGCGGCCTGCTCCGCGAGGGTTTCGCCGCCGACGCGGTGGTCTTCGATCCGGCGACAGTCGGCGAGACCAATTCCTTCGAGAAGCCGAAATCGTACGCGAAAGGCGTCGAGTACGTGCTCGTGAACGGCGTGCTCGTGATCGACAAAGGCCAACACACCGGCGCGAAGCCCGGCAAAGCGCTGCACGGGCCGGGCCTGAAGGCGCCGGCCCCTAAAGAATCTGGTAATCGAGTAATCGGGTAATCGAGTAATTGGATTGACCAATTTGAACACTCCAATTACCCGATTACCAGATTACCCAATTACCAGATTCAAGGTTGAATCCATGCGCCGGTCATCGCTCGTTTCCGCTCTCGCCGCCGCGACCGCACCCGCGCTGTTCGCATGCGGACCGGGCGGCCAGGCTCCGCAGACCCGCACCACGCGATTCGACGTGCTCATCACCAACGGGCGGATCGTCGACGGCACGGGATCGCCCTGGTTCCGCGGCGACATCGGCCTCGTCGGCGACCGCATCGCCGCCGTCGGCGCGCTCGGTGGCGCGCCGGCCGCCGCGACCGTCGATGCCACCAACCTCGTCGTCGCACCGGGCTTCATCGATCTGCTGGGCCAGTCGGAGTTCAACGTGCTGGTAGACGGCCGCGCGGCCAGCAAGATCCTGCAGGGTGTGACCACGGAGGTGACGGGTGAGGGCTCGTCGATCGCGCCGGTCAACGACCGTCTGATCCAGGAAGCCTCGGCGAACGCGACCTATTTCGGCGTGGCGCAGGACTGGCGCACCCTTGGCGACTATTTCAAGCGGCTCGAGGAGCGGTCGCGGACCACCATCAACGTCGCGACGCTGGTCGGCGCCGGCGGGATTCGCAACTACGTGATCGGGAAGGACGATCGGCCGGCCACCCGAGCGGAGCTCGACCGCATGAAGCAGCTCGTGGCTGAAGCCATGGAGCAGGGCGCGCTCGGGCTGAGCACGTCGCTTCAGTACGTCCCCGATCGTTTTGCGTCGACCGACGAGATCGTCGAGCTCGCGAAGGTGGCCGCGCGATCAGGCGGGGTGTACTTCACGCACCAGCGTTCGGAGAGCGCACGCATCTTCGAATCGCTCGACGAAGTGTTCGCGATCGCCGAGCGCGCGAACATCCCCGCCGAGATCTGGCATCTGAAGACGGCATACAAAGCCAACTTCGGCCGGATGCCGGAAGTGTTGCGGCGCATCGAAGCGGCTCGCGCGCGCGGCCTCGATGTGACGGCCAACCAGTATCCCTACACGCGCGCCTCGAACGGTCTGGATTCCTGCCTGCCGCTGTGGGCGCGTGAAGGCGGGCTCGAAAAGACAGTGGCGCGCCTGACGGATCCGGCGACTCGCGAACGGATCAAGAAGGACATGGACGACCCCAACGCGACGACGTGGGAGAACCAGTGGTACGGAGCCAATGGCGGCGACGGCGTGATGGTGTCGACGGTCCTCGATCCGGCACTCCGGAAATACGAGGGGATGACCCTGACCGCGATCGGCAAGGCGATGGGCAAGGATCCCAGGGATGCGGTGATCGAGCTCGTCATCGCGGACCGGGGCGAAACCTCCGTCGTGACCGCGATCATGGATGAACGCGATGTGCGGACGGCGCTGGCGCATCCGCTGGTCGGCATCGGCACCGATTCGGGCGCGAAGGCGGAGGACGGGAAGCTGTCGGAATCGAAGTCGCACCCGCGCGCGTGGGGCTCGTTCCCGCGGATCCTCGGCCGCTACGTCCGCGACGAGCATCTCTTGACGCTCGAGGAGGCGATTCGCAAGATGACGTCGAAGGCGGCCGCGCGCGTCCAGTTGAAGGACAGAGGCGTGCTGCGTCCGGGCCTGATGGCCGACATCACGGTCTTCGATCCCGCGACGATTCGCGATGTGTCGACCTTCGACGATCCGACCCACTACTCGCTGGGCGTGAAACACGTCTTCGTGAACGGCCGGCGGGTCGTCTCCGACGGCAGGATCACATCCGAACGGCCCGGACGGCCCCTGCGAGGGCCAGGGACTCGCGCTGGCCCCTAACGCCTGGCCCTCGAGGACCACGAAGATCACGAAGGATCGCGAAGAACACGAAAAGAAAGAAGAGGCTGAGCCTTTGTTCACGCGCGGCTAGCAACCAGCAGCTAGTTTTGAGTTTCGATGCCCGGGTGGCTGCTCGATCTCTTCGCGCGTTACGGCTACGCCGTCGTCTTTGTCGGCGTGTTCCTGGAGAACACCGGGCTGCCGGTGCCGGGCGAGACGGCGCTGCTCGGCGGCGCGGCGCTGGCGCATTTCGGCCGTCTCTCGCTCGGCTGGGTGATCGTCGCGGCGATGGTGGCCGCGGTGCTCGGCGACAACCTGGGGTTTGCGATCGGCCGCCGCTTCGGCCGCGGCCTCGCGGAACGGCACGGGTGGCGCGTCGGGCTGACGCGCGCGCGGCTCGCGCAGTTCGACCGATTCTTCGAGCGGCACGGCGCGCGCACGGTGTTCATCGCGCGGTTCATCACGGGGCTGCGGGTGTTCTGCGCGGTGCTCGCGGGCGCCAGCGGCCTCGCGTGGCCGACGTTCCTCTTCTACAACGCCGCCGGCGCGATCGTCTGGTCGATCGCGGTGGCAATGGCCGGCTACGCTCTCGCTTATAGTTGGGACACGCTCGAACGGTGGATCGGGCGGTCCGGCCTCATCGGGCTCGCGCTCGTCGTGGTGTTCGTTGCCATCGGAGTCGTGCGCGCGCGGCGGAAACACCCGTCATGATCACACTCGCGTCGGGGCTGTCGTATGTCGATCTCAACTTTCTCGCCGTGCCGCGCATCATCGCGACCGTCGTCCTTCACGGTCCCGGCGGCGCCGCGCTCATCGATCCGGGGCCGTCGAGCACGCTGCCGACGCTCGGGACCGAGCTCGATCGCGCGGGCATCGCGGTCGCGGACGTGCGGGCCATTCTCCTGACGCACATTCATCTCGATCACGCGGGCGCGACCGGCACGCTCGTTCGCGCGAATCCGGCGCTGCGCGTCTATGTGCACGAGAAAGGCGCACCGCATCTCGTCGACCCCGGGAAGCTGATTGCGAGCGCGACGCGGCTCTGGGGCGACGACATGGATCGGCTCTGGGGCGAGTTTCGTCCCGTGCCGGCCGGGAATCTCGTCGTCGTGGCGGGCGGCGAACGCATCCCGGCTGGCGGACGCGATCTCGAAGTCGCGTACACACCAGGCCACGCTTCGCATCATGTCAGCTTCTTCGACGCCGACAGCGGGATCGCGTTCGTCGGCGACACCGCGGGAATTCGGCTCCTGGCCGGAGGCTGCGTCATGCCGCCGACGCCGCCGCCCGACGTCGATCTCGAGGCGTGGCGCGAGAGCTTCGCGCGCATCGATCGCTGGCGCGCCGGGACGATCTTCGCCACGCATTTCGGCCCGCACGCGCCGGTCGCCGCACACCTCACCGAAATGGCGGATCACCTGGAGCTGACCAGTGGGCTGGTCAAGGCCTCGCTGGCGAGGCCCGGCAGCGACGAGATGCGCGAGGCATGGTTCGCCGACCGAATCCGCCTCGATCTCCGGCGGCGGATGAGCGAGTCCGACGCGCAGGCGTACGAAGTCGCCGGCCGCCTCGACCTGAGCTGGCGCGGACTGGCGAGGTACTGGAGAAAGAAGGAATTATGAATTCGGAATTTGGAATTTGGAATTTGGAATGCGTGCTGCTCGAATTCCAAATTCCTACTTCCAAATTCCGAATTCACGCAGTGGCGCGCGTCGCCTCCACATGCGCCGGAACAGCGTGACGCGGGTCGATCATCAACCGGAGCGCCAACCCTTGCGGTCGGGCCCCCGCAGGCGGCGAGACACGATAGACGGCGCTGAGCACGCGGCCCTGCTGCAGCGAGGGCGGCAGCGGGTCGGCGCCGCCGGCGGTGCGCTCGAGCTGGAACTGCACGAGCCTGAACAGGGGGATCGACACCGGCGACTGACACTCCACGTACACCCCGAAGTCGCTCACGTTGCGAGTCAGGACGGTGGCGAAGCGCGTGGTACCGCGCTGGTCCTTCCAGGTGAGACGCGCGGGCAGCGTGACGACGCGGCGTTCGGCGCTGCGCTCGATGTTAAGGCGCTTCGGTGTCGGGCTGTCGGTCCAGATGTGCTTCACGTGGTCTCCCAGGCTGAAATCCGTACCGGAATCTATATCAAGCGCTGCGCCAATGGCTGCCAGCCGACGCACTTCGCTTGGCCCGAAGACCTAACGTGCTTATATTCAGTAATTTAGTATTTTGTGCAACGCTATAAATTCTGTGCAGGGTTGGCTACTTGGTATCCAATCACGAGGCGAACTGGATATCCTGTATCCTGCTACTGGACATCCGCCTCGGCGGGCGCGTCGAGGCCGAGGCGGCGGATCTTCAGGTACAGGCCGCGTCTCGTGAGGCCGAGCGACCGTGCCGACTCGGAGATGTTTCCCCCCGCGCGGTCGAGCGCGGCCTGAATCAGGTCACGTTCGACCTGCTCGACGGCGGCCGCGAGGTTGGGCGACGACGCCCGCGAGGAGCGTTGCGAGCCGGAGCTGGTTGGCAGCCGCACGGTCCCGATTTCGGGTGACAGGTGGGCTGGCTGGACCGTCCCGCCGGGCGCGCTCAGTGCCACGGCGCGCTGGATTTCGTTCTTCAGTTGCCGGACGTTGCCCGGCCACCAGTACTGCGAGAACACGTCGAGCGTTTCGGAGCTGAGATGGATGTCGGGCTTGCCGAGCCGTTCGATCGCCTCGCGCAGGAAGTACGTGCTGAGATGCGGAATCTCCTCGCGCCGATCGCGCAGCGGCGGGACGTGGATCCGGATGACGCTCAATCGATAGTACAGATCCTCTCGGAACTTGCCTTCGGCCACCCGTTGCTCGAGGTCCGCGTTGGTCGCCGCGAGCACGCGGACGTCCACGCGCTGCGGCTTGGTCTCGCCGATCGGCATGATCTCATGCTGCTCGAGAAACCGCAGCAGCTTCGGCTGCACGTCGATGGGGAGATCGCCGACCTCATCGAGAAACAACGTCCCGCCGACGGCGGAGCGGATCAGGCCGGGCTGATCGGACACGGCGCCGGTGAAGCTGCCGCGCCGGTGGCCGAACAATTGACTATCGGCGAGGTCGCGGCCCGTCGTCGTGCAGTTGTAGGGGAGGTAGGTGCCGGCGCTTCGATGCGATCCGACCTGGATCGCGCGCGCAACGAGCTCCTTGCCCGTGCCGCTCTCACCGGTGATCAGCACCGTGAGGTCGTTGCCCTGAAGGCGCTGAATCTGCTCGACGACGCGCCCCATCGCGGCGCTGGCGGACAGGAATCCCGGCAGGAGCGGCTCGAGCGAGCGATCGATCTCGAGGCCGACAACCGGCACGGGGCGATCGCGGGCGGCGCACAAGGCGAACCCCTGCCGCGCCACGGCGGCAATCATCCGCAGCCGGCGCATCACCGGATGACCGATGGCCCGCGGCGACGCGACGAGGCCGAAGCGCGGGCCCTCGGGATCGCGGCCGAGCGGCTCGACCACGATCACGCCGCGCCCGTAGGCGCTGCCGCTCGCCGCCGACCGCGCCATCGTACGCGCCGCATCCGCCTCGCAGCCGGCCGACGCGACGACGCGGACGTCGCCGCCCGCGAGCTCGACGTAGACCATGCCGCAGTCGCCGGCGGCGGCCTCGAGGAGCGCCGCTGCCGTTTCCCGTCCGAGCAGGTCGGGCAGCGCAGCCGCATCCACGATCCGTCGCACGATCGCGTCGTCTGCATCGGCCGGGGAGATGACATACTGGCCGGTGCCGATTGTGGTCAGCAGCGCCTGTGCGGCGCGCGTGTCGTCGAGGTCGCGTTCGGCGCCAAGCAGCTGAAAGATCCCGAGCGCTTTGCTCAGGTGACGCTCGGCGACGGAGCGCGCGCCGGTCTCGGCGACCAGCCGGCCGAGCGCCAGATGGCTGAGCCCCGACTGATAGCGTTCTCCGAGCAGATCGAGCAGCGCGGCGCTCTGCGAGAAGTCGTGGTACGCGTCGACGGCGCTGTTGCTCTTCGCGTGAACGGCCCCGCGCAGGCGCAGGTATTCGCCCCATGCGGCGGGCGCCGTTTTCGGGTCGAGTGTCTCGGCGGCCGACGCAAGCCGCAGCTCGGCCTCGGGCAGCCTGTTCGCCGCGGTCAGCGCCTCGGCGGCGATGAGCGTCGCCTGCAGCGCGTCGAGGGGCGGCGCTCCGGCCTGCAGGATCTCGTCAATCTGCGCGACGGCGTCATCGAGCGCGCCGCGCCGCAACGCGAGACGTGCGCCGAGCACGCGGACGGACCACTCGTACCACTGGCTGGTCTGGCGCCCGTAGGCGCCGTACGCTTCGCTCGCGCGGCCGAGAAAATCGCTCGCCGTGTCGTACCGGCCGCGCATCAGGTGAATCTGCGCGAGGGTGTCGAACACGGCGCCGGTCGTCTCGTGGAACTGGATCGGGCTGCGCACCTCGAGCGCGCGATGCAGCACCTCCTCCGCGCGCCCCAGGTCGCCGAGGCGCACGCAAATCTGCCCGAGCGTCGCGAGCGCCACGGCGAGGCCGTGCCCGGAGCCGTGGGCTTCGTGCAGCGACACGCTCCGCTCGGCCAGCGCGAGCGCCTGCTCGTAGCGGTGCTGCATCATCATGACGTTGGCCTGGTTGCCGCAGACCGTCGCCAGCACATCGTCGGCGTGCACCATCGCCGCGAGCCGCTCCGCGTGTCGAAGCGCGGCCATGGCCTCGTCGTAGTGCCCCAGCTGCGCGAGCGAAATGCTGGACAGCGAGTGCACCAGCGCGAGGTGCCGCCGGTCGCCCGCGGCGTGCAGCGCCGACGCCGCCTTCGTGATGTGCTCGCGGACGATCGCAACGTCGCCGACCTGGCGGTAGCACTGACCGAGCTCGTAATGCGCGAGGCCGATGCTGAGCGAATCGTGAGCCGCTTCCGCGTGCTTCAGCGCCCGGCCGTGCAGCGCGATCGCGCGCGACTGCTCGCCACGCGCCGATGCCAATCGCCCGTGCAGCCGCCACAGCGTCGTCAGCCGTCGAGAGGGGACCGTGTCGCGGAAGGTGTCAGGCGGGCGCCCCAGCGCGCCGGCGGCCTGGTCGAGATCATCCTGCAGCAGCGCCGCCTCGGCGAGCATCGAGCGCACTGCCAGCTCCTCGTCGCGCGTCAGCGAGGTCGAACGCAGCGACGATGCCAGCATCTGCGCGACTTCCGGGCCGCGCCCGCGCTCGAGCGACGCGCCGGCGCGTATCATGAGCGCAGGCAGGGAGGACGACGCCACGGCCGGAGTATAAAACCTAAAAGTTGGAACCGAAAACGCAGAACACGTCGCAGAATCGACGGCGGCCTTTGGCAGAGCAGGCCTTCAGCGCGAGTGAAGAAAACCGCGTGTGAACCTCGAACCTTTCGTGGCGAGGCGTCCTTCGAGACGGGCGGAGCAGTCGCAGTCGACACATGCCCACGGCTCCGTACCGTTCAGATCGCGGCAGCGCGTTCGCGCGTGCGCGTCCTGGACCTTTTCGAGATCGAAGTACTCCTCCCAATACTCGCGCTCTTCGGCGAGCGGCGTGGGGCAGAAGCACACCTCGACCCATTGTACGCGGCCGTCGTCCAGCTGGCGCGCGGCCGCCATGTTCCGCAGGTACTCGTCGCCGGCGATCGAACCGTTCCCCAGCGTGCGGTCGTCGATGGCCTGTGCGAGCGCCTCGGCTTGTCCCGGCTTCATCCTGGCGGTGACGAGATAACGCATCGGCTGATTGTACCGCGACGGCAGCCTTGAAGGCGTGCACGACGCTGGTGCGTGCGAGATGCACGGAAATCCGCTCGTGGTGAGCTTGTGGAACCACGAGCCAACCGCTCGTCCTTCGACAGGCTCAGGACGAGCGCGTGTAATAAACCGTCCGACGGACGACCCCACGTGGTGCTCAGGCCACGGCGAACCATCGAGCGAGCGCGTCGATCGCATCGTCGAGGCGGGAGTCGTGGGAGAGCGTCCGCAGCTCAGCCGCCACCGCATCACCCTCGCTCGCGATCGGCACACCGACGACGAACGGCGGGGCCGAGCCCTGCGCGACCACCACGCTGTGGCTCGTGAGCGTCGCCGTCGTCTCGCCGGTTCCGTGACGGATCACCACCGACAGAACCGCATCATCGTCCTGCGATTCTTCGATCTCGGGCGCCGCGCCGGCCGCGTGGTCGCGCGTCGCCAGCAGGGACGCCGCCAGCAGCCAGGCCAGCGCTGCCTCACCGCGGCGATGGACGATGCGTACGGTGACCTCGTGCCGCGACGTGGATCCCGCGGGGCCTGCGGCGTGCTCGAGCGCTTGTCGCAGCGGGCTCAACCGGCGCCAGTTCAAATCCGCCAGATCGACCCGCCGGCCGGCGACCAGCGGCGCCAGCGCGCTGACCCCGCGGCGGAGGTCGTCCCACCGGCGGCTGTCGTACAGCAGCTGCCGTCCCATCGTGACGAGCGCGTCGAGCGGCGACGTCGTCGATAGATCTTCCGTCCACCAAACCGTGGTCGGCAGATCGCCGCGCACGAACCGGCGCACGATCGACGGCAGCGACGCCTCGGCGCACGCCGACTTCACCACGATCAGCTCGACGCCGTACCGTGCGTGGGGTGGGCCGAAGGTGATGATGCCCACGCCGGCGGCGAATGGCGCGTCCGGCGTGCGCCGGCCGGGCTCGTGTTCGAGCACGATGAGCCGCGACGGATGCAGAGCGGCGACGTCGTTCAGCCCCAGAGGCACGGTAATGGCTCCGGCGTCGGCGTGATCGGCGTCCGTCGGGCTGCAAAAGACGACGAGATTGGACATGACCGCGCGGGCGATCGGCTGGTCCGGCCGGGCGAGATCCCGCCAGAGTGCCGCGAGATCCGGCTCGATGCGCTCCGGTGTCGACTGCCGCCACGCGCGGTCGGCTACAGCGCTCGCCATCGTCGTCCCGTGGATTCGACGAGCTGCCCCGCCTCGACCGGTCCCCAATCGCCGGCGGGGTAAGCCGGCAGCGAATCAGTCGTCGTTTCCGCCCATCGCTCGAGAATCGGCATCACCCATCGCCAGGCGGCCTCGACCGCATCGCGGCGCATGAAGAGCGTCGGGTCGCCGGCGATCACGTCGAGCAGCAGCCGTTCGTAGGCTTCCGGCGACGAGCCGCCGAAGGTGCTGCCGTAATGGAAGTCCATCTTCACCGGATAGACGCGGACGTGCGGTCCGGGGAGCTTCGAGCTGATTCCGAGCGAGAACCCCTCGTCCGGCTGAATGCGGACGGACAAGACGTTGGGATCCAGCCGAGCCGCCGGGTTCGCGTTGAAGAGGATCGGCGGAACCTCCTTCAGGTGGACGGAGATTTCGCTGGCGCGCTTCGGCAGCCGCTTCCCCGTCCGCAGAAAAAACGGTACACCGGCCCAGCGCCAGTTGTCGATGAAGATCTGCAGCGCGACGAAGGTCTCGGTCCGCGAGCACGGATCGACGCCCTGTTCTTCGCGGTAGCCCGGCACCGGCTTGCCGAGATCGAAGCCCGCGGCATACTGGGCGCGGACCACGTTCGCGTCGATGGCGGCGCCCTCGATCGGCCGCAGCGACTCGAGAACTTCGAGCTTTTCGTCGCGAATCACGTCGGCGTCGAGCGCGTGCGGCGGCTCCATGGCCACCAGCGCCACGAGCTGGAGCATGTGGTTCTGCACCATGTCGCGCAGCGCGCCGGCCTGCTCGTAATAACCGGCCCGCGTGCCGACGCCTTCTTCCTCGGCCACCGTAATCTGCACGTGGTCGACGTACTTCTGATTGAACAGCGGCTCGAAAATGCTGTTCGCGAAGCGCATCACCAGGATGTTCTGAACGGTCTCCTTCCCGAGGTAATGATCGATGCGGTAGATCTGCCGTTCGTCGAACACCCCGGCAATCGCGTCGTTGACGGCGCGCGCGCTGTCCAGATCGCGGCCGATCGGCTTCTCGACGATCAGCCGGGCCACGGGATCGCCCGTGCGGTTGACGAACCGCGCGCGGTCCAACTGCTTCACCGTGGGAACGAACAGCGCCGGCGGCAGCGCGAAGTAGTAGATGCGGTCGCCGGGGAGGCCGCGCTCGTGCTCGATGATGTCGAGCCGTGCGCCGAGCGGCGCCAGCACCTGCTCGCCGTCGAGCGACGCCTTGACGAAAAACAGCATCGCGGCAAACGTCTGCCACGCCTGCTCGTCGATCGGCCGGCGGGAAAACTTCGTGATGCCGTCCTTCGCGAATTCCCGGTACGCCGCGTCCGGCGTGTCCTTGCGGCCCACGCCGGCGATCGCGATGCGCGGCGGGAGCAGGCCGTCGACGTGCAGGTTGTAGAGCGCCGGCAGCAGCTTGCGGTGCGCCAGATCGCCATTGCCACCGAAGATGACGATCGTCACGGCGCTTTCTTGACGGCGTGGCCGCCAAACTGATTGCGCAGCGCCGCGAGCAGCCGCTCGGCGAACGGATTGTTCTCACGCGAGCGGAACCGCGTGAAGACGGCCGCCGTCAGGGCCGGCAGGGGGACGCCTCGCTCGATCCCTTCCTGCAGCGTCCATCGTCCTTCCCCGGAGTCTTCAACGTAGCCCTGGAGATCCGCGAGGTCGCGGTCCTCCGCAAGGGCGCTGGCGGCGAGCTCGAGCAGCCACGATCGGACGACGCTGCCATGATTCCAGAGCGCGGCGACGGCGCCGAGGTCGACCTTGTACGGACTCTCGTGCATCAGCTCGAAGCCTTCGGCGTACGCCTGCATCAGCCCGTACTCGATGCCGTTGTGGATCATCTTGACGTAGTGACCGGCGCCCTGATCGCCCACGTGCAGATAGCCGCCGGCCGGCGCCAGCGTCAGGAAGATCGGCTCGAGCCGCTTGCAGACGTCAGCCTTGCCGCCGACCATCAGGCAGTAGCCTTCCTGAAGGCCCCAGATGCCGCCGCTCGTGCCGGCGTCGACATAGTTGAGGCGCTTTGCCGAGAGCGCCTGCGCGCGCCGCACGTCGTCGTGGAAGTTGGTGTTGCCGCCGTCGATGATCGCATCGTCCGGCGTCAGAAGGCCGGCCAGCGCCGAGACGGTCGACTCGGTGGGATCGCCGGCCGGCACCATGACCCAGACCGCGCGGGGCGCGGTCAGCGCGGCAACGAGCGCGTCGAGTGAGGAGGCACGTCGCGCCCCCGCCGCTTCGGCGCGCGCGACGGCCTCCACGCTGCGGTCGTAGGCGACGACCTGGTGACCGCCGCGAACGAGGCGCGTCACCATGTTGAGCCCCATCCGGCCCAGACCGACGAAGCCGAGCTGCATCGATTCCTCTCAACGCTTTGAGGTGCGTTTCCCGCCGAGCACAATTGCCGACCCTGAAAGGGTCGACCTACACTTTTCCGCGAATGCAGGTCGACTCTTTTCAGGTCCCCTTCGGGCACCTTCCCGCGAATGTAGGGCGACCCTTTCAGGGTCGCCTTCCGGCCGCCTGAACGCGGGCCAAAACGCCCGCGCTACACGTTTTGAAACCGGTTCTACGTTGCGGGCGCATTCGTCGCCGGCAGCCGCGCCAACAACATCTCGCTCAGCTGCCGCAGCGCTTTGCGATCCGGCACCGGCAAATGCGCGTGCGCCGCGCGGCGGGCCGCGGCATCGAGCGATGCGAAGTCGCCGACCGCTTGCGCGAGCTCCAGGGTGCCAAACGAAAAGCTCTCGCCGGGAATGGGTAAGTCCTCAAGAGGTGTTGCCGAAATCAGCAGGAAGACGCCGGTGTTGGGCCCTCCCTTGTGCAGCTGACCGGTCGAATGGAGATACCGCGGCCCGTAGCCGAACATCGTCGCGACCCGTAGGCGGTCGCGAACCGCATGACGGAGCGTCAGCAGCTCCTGCGCCAGCTCAGGGTCCGGCCCGAGATACGCGAGCAGGGCAAAATAGTCGCCCGGATGCAGGAGCGTCAGGATCGCGTCGGCGTTCGTTCCCTGAAGCGTTTTGCGCGCGGAGGCCGTCAGCGTGACCGCGATGTTGCCCGCGAGCGTGCGGTCAGGCGTGCCGGCCGGCAGTCGTCCCGTCGTGTTGTACTGATTGAGCAGCGTTTGCGTTGCGTCTTTCGCCTGCTTCACGTTCGGCTGATCGAACGGGTCGATGCGGAGGAGCCCTCCGGCGACGGCGGTGGCGATTTCCCAGCGCAGGAATTCAGCGCCGAGCGCGGTTGGCTCCGGCACATCAATCGCGACGACGGGCGCCTGCGCGGCCTCGAGCGCGCGCACGGCGGCATCGCGCTTTTCTTCGTCCGGTTCGCCGGGCACGCGCACGCGGACGAAGAGCCGGTCGCTGCCGTACGCCGCCTGATCCGCGAGCCGCTCGCCGGCAATCGGCACGATACCGGTGCCGTTCTTGCCCGTGCTCTCGGCGATGAGCTGTTCGACCCACAGGCCGAACGCCTCGAGCGACGCCGGCACGATCAGCGTCAGCTTGTCGCGGCCGTCTCGCGCGCCGGCTCCGAGGGCGAGTCCGAGCGCGACGGCGGGGTTCGCCATCATGTTGCCGGCACCGGGTTCCGACGCCGCCAGCATCGCGACGGCCCACCCGACAATCGCCGCGATGTCCTGTCCCATGAGCGCCGCGGGAACGAGCCCGAAAAAGGACAGGGCCGAGTAGCGGCCGCCGATGTCGGACGGATTGATGAAGTCGTCTCGGAATCGCTCGGCGCGCGCACGGTGGTCCAGCTCTGTGCCTTCGTCGGTGATCGCCACGAAGTGATCGGCCCAGCGCGCAACCCCCGCGTCCAACAGCCGCTGGCGAAAGTGCGCGGCGAGTGAATTCGGTTCGATCGTCGTGCCGGACTTGCTTGCCAGGAGATACAGCGTCCGTTCCGGCGGTGTCGCCGCGGCTTGCACCGCGGCCGGATCGGTCGAATCCAGCATCCGCAGCCGCGGCCAGCCTGGAGCGACGCCGAGCACGGCGCGAAGCACCTCGGGCGCGAGGCTCGAGCCGCCCATGCCGAGCAGGACGACGTCGGTGAAGCCGTCGTGCTTGACCTTCGCGGCGAACGTCTCCAATCGGTCGATCGACCCTGCCATCAGCGCCGGCGAGCTCATCCAGCCGAGCCGATCCGCGATCGCTTTCTGCACGGCCGGGTCGCCGCTCCACACCGACGGGTCGCCGCGCCAGAGGCCGGCGGCCACGCGCTCGGCCGCATCGGTCGAGCGCTTCAGCGCTCCAGCGAGCGGACCGGATGACAGGTGTAGAGAATTCTGAAGGTGGGCACGCCTGGCGGCTACGTCGAGTGCCGGCCAGCGTGTAAGGAGTTCGTGCGCGCTGTCCATCTGGCTAGAATACCGTAGACGGCGAGATGGCGCGACGGGTGAACGCGACGTCTTTGGTCCTTGGTCCTTTGTTCTTGGTGCTCGGTCCGCTCCTAGTCCGTGGTCCGGCCTTGGTCCGGAGTCCTTGGTCCGTGCACTGGACCGAAGGACCTTGGACGGACGAAGTACGAAGGACCAAGAACCGAGGACCCTAGTGATGGCGAGAGGCTTCGAGAGCAAGGACGTCGAGTTCCAGCAGGCGGAGGCTGAGCGCGGGAAGAAGGCCGGTCCCGCTTTGACGCCCGGGGAACGGGACGCACAGGCGAAGCGCCGGACGATCGAGCTCTCGCTCGCGCGCGCGAAAGCCGATCTCCTCGCGGCGCGGACACCGGCGCACAAACAGATGCTGTCGGACGCCATCGCCGCGCTCGAGCAACAGCTCGACCGAGCAGACTAATCTTAAGGGGCAGGGACCAATGCACTGGCAAGATCACATTACGGTGAATCCCTTGGTCGTTCACGGGAAAGCGTGCATCCGCGGGACGCGCATCCCAGTTGCTGTCGTCCTGGCCAACCTGGCTGATGGGTTGTCTGCCGGCGAGATTATCCGCAGCTACCCGTCCCTTACGCCGGAGGGGATCCAGGCGGCTCTCGCGTACGCCGCCGATCTCGCGCAGGAGCGCGTGCTGCCGCTGCCCGCCTAGAGAGTCAGGGGATGCGCGGGAAGATCGACGAGAACATGCCGATTGACGCGGCGGGACTGCTCCGCGCGGCGGGATGGGATTGTGACACCGTGTTCGAGGAAGCGCTGGGCGGTGCCGAGGATCCCCGCATCAGCGAACGGTGTCGGGCCGATGGTCGCGTGCTGTTCACCCTCGATCTCGACTTCGCAGATATTCGAACATACCCGCCGGGTGAGTACGCGGGCATCGTCGTATTCCGACTTTCAAGACCGAGCCGTGCGGCAGTGCTGAGCCTGTTGGAGCGCGCGATTCCTCTATTCGCCGCCGAATGGGCCGAGCGCCGACTCTGGATCGTCGAGCCAGGCCGGATCCGCATTCGCACGGATGGAGCATCGGCGGTCTGACCGGACGCGTTAGATGAACAGATGTCGTCTCAGAGGCAGAGTATCTTCTGCGCTCTGTGTGCCGCACCTGCTCTCGACGTTGTTACCCCTAGTTCCCAGTCCCCAGTCCCCTATTTGATCAGATAGAACTGCGTCTGCGGACCGGCGATCCACGTCCAGCCGCTCTCGAGCAGCGCCGCATCTTCCTCGAGCGCGAACTGCACCGGCTGGTTTCCCCATTCAGGCACGTTGTGCTTCACGTTCAACTCGATGGAGTGCCACGTGTTCGGACGGAACACGTAGTCACCGCGCCCCGGCACGCCTTCCTGATAGTCGGTCATCCCGATGGGCGGTCCTGCCGCGTGGCCGTGGTAGCCGATCGGATGACAGTAGATCGACGGCGCCAACCCTTCCCGCGTCGCGGCGCCCAACGCGCCGCGCAGCGCCTGATTGCCGGTGGCGCCCGGCTTCGCGAATTGCATCGTCAACTGCTGCAGCCGGTTCGCCGCCTCGAGGCCGTCTTTCAACCCCTGCGGCGCGTCGGTCTCGCCGGCGCGCAGCACGTACGCGTTGTGTTGCGTATCGGTCGAGAATCCCAAGTAGACGATCCCGAAGTCGCAGTGGAGCATGTCGCCGCGCTGAATCACGCGTCCGCCGGGCGGCGCCGGCGACGGCAGCCCCCCTTTTCGCCAGACCGTGATCGTCGGATGGAACCACTGGCCGAGGCCCATCTCGGCGACCCGTTGCCGCATCCACCACGCGACGTCGTCGTTCGTCGTGACGCCCGGCACGATGATCTGATTCGAGAAGGCCTCCGCAATCACCTGGTGCGCGACGCGCATCACATCGCGGTAGGCGTCGGTTTCCTCGGGCAGCTTGGTCTCGAGCCAGCCGACCGCGAGCATCTCCGCCGACTTCACGCGCGCCGCGTACTTCGCGCCGAGCGCCTTCAGCAGGTTGTCGCGCTCGGTCGCCGTGAGACCGTCGGCGTGGTTGTACAGCTCCGACGTGTCGACGCCAATCACCCTCGGATCCCGCGCCTCGACGACCTTGCGCAGGCCGTCCCACTGCCCGTCGTTGTCGGTTTTCTCGAGTGTGAAAAGGCCGTCGTAGTCGAAGCGTCCGATCGAGAGGTGCTCGACGCCTTTCTCGCCGCCGCGATCGAAGAACACGAGGATCGTCCGGCGCCGTGATGAGTACGTCGTGACGGGGGACATCGATCGGAAGACCGGATCGTCATTGTATTCCCGTGACACGATGATCCACATGTCGATGCGCTCGCGGCGCATCAACGCGGGCAGCACGGTCTTGAACCGCTGCTCGATCCAGCGGGCCTGCAGCGGTGCCTGCTCGCGGTGCGTGAGCACGCGGTTGGACCGGAACGTCGGCGCGCCTTGAGAGAAGGACGAAGCCGACGAGAGCAACAACGGGATGCAGAGGGCGAGGGCGGTGATGAATCGGCGCATGATGGGCCGGCATCGTAACATAGAGGCATGCGGGCTCCGTCGCGCCTCCTCGTCTGGTCGATCGCCGCAGCGCTCGCGCTGCCGGCCCTCGCCTGCCGGTCCCGCGCCGACGATCGCGAGGACGCCCGGACCGCCGCGCGGCCTTCCAGCGCGGCTGTGCCACCACAGGCATCCATCGCCGCGGCCCCCGTCCCCGCGGCCCCGGCCGATGCTCGCCCACGCATCGTCGTGCTCGGCGACAGTTTGACCGCGGGCCTGGGCCTCCCGATCGCCGCCGCGTATCCTTCGCTGCTGCAGCAGCGCCTGAAAGCCGGCGGTCTGGACCTCGAAGTGGTGAATGCCGGCGTCTCCGGCGATACGTCGGCCGGCGGCCTCGCGCGGCTCGACTGGGCGCTGCAGGGCGACGTGCGCGTCCTGATCGTCGCGCTCGGCGGCAACGACGCGCTCCGGGGGCTGCCCGCCGACCAGCTCCAGCAGAACCTCTCGGAGATCATCGAGCGCGCACAGTCGAAGGGTATCGCCGTCATCCTGGCCGGGATGGAGGCGCCGCCGAACTACGGCCGCGACTACATCGTCGCATTCCACAAGGTGTATCCGGCGCTGGCGAAGCAGTACCACCTCGCGTTCGTGCCGTTTCTGCTGCAGGGCGTCGCGGGCGCCGAGCGTCTCAATCAGCGCGACGGCATCCATCCGACGGCGGAGGGCGCACGCATCGTGGCGGACAATGTGTGGACCGTGTTGAAGCCGATTGCCGAGGCTGAGGCCAGGGGACGCCACGGATCATGATCGAGCTGCGCGAGGTCTCGAAGACGGTCATGAGCGGCAGCGAGCCGCTCACCATCCTGCATCCGATGTCGCTCGAGATTCCGCACGGCCGGTTCGTGGCGATCGTGGGACCGTCAGGCAGCGGAAAGTCCACGCTGCTCGGCCTGATCGCGGGGCTCGACGCGCCCTCGTCCGGAGAGGTGCTGATCGACGGCGTCGACATCACGCGGCTCGACGAAGACGCGCTCGCGCGGCTTCGCGGCGAGAAGATCGGATTCGTCTTTCAGTTCTTTCACCTCATCCCGTCGCTGACCGCCTACGAGAACGTCGCCGTGCCGATGGAGATCGCGGGCGCCGCCGACGCGCGGACGCGCGCCGAGATGTTGCTCGAGGAAGTGAGCCTGACGGGGCGCGCCCATCACTATCCTTCTCAGTTGTCCGGAGGCGAGCAGCAGCGTGTCGCGCTCGCCCGCGCGCTCGCCAATGATCCGTCGATCGTGCTCGCCGACGAGCCGACGGGAAACCTGGACAGCGCCAACGGCCGCCACATCATGGAGCTGCTCCGGAAGGTTCATGGAAGCCGCGGGACGACGGTCGTGCTCGTGACCCACGACGCGGAGCTGGCGGCCATGGCGGATGCGCGGCTGGTCCTGCGCGACGGCCGCGTCGTCGAAAACACACTGGAACACACGCTCGGCCTCCGACCGATCGACCGGCTCGGGGTCGTCCCGGGCGGCGTCGAGGGGCGACAAGGTCACGGTGAGCAGCCGGAGGGCCCGCTCGTGCTGAGCTCGTCGAAGAAAGAGCCGACACGATGATGTTCGTCCTGCGGATGGCGGTGCGCGAAACACGCTCGTCCTGGCGGCGCCTGCTCTTCTTCTTCATCTGCATCGCGATCGGCGTCGCGGCGATCGTCGCGCTCCGGTCGGTGATCCAGAGCGTGCGCGGCGTATTCGGCGCCGAAGCCAAATCCCTGATCGCCGCCGACGTCCTGATTGGGACCAGCCGGGACTGGACCGCGGAGGCGCGCCAGACGATTGAGCGCCGCCTGTCGGACGCCGGCGGTGCGGAACGCACCGAGACCATCGAGACACCGACGATGGTGCGGCCGGCGGACCGTTCGAGGCCGGTGGCGAAAATGGCGGAACTGCGCGCCGTGCAGAAGGCGTTTCCGTTGTACGGCCGCGTGGATTTGCAGGGCGGGCAGCCGTATACCCACGCACTGGTCGAGGGCCACGGCGCGCTCGTCCGCCCGGAGTTGTTGACGTCGATCGGCGTGAGTGTGGGCGATCAGATCGCCATCGGCCAGGCGACGTTCACGATTCGCGGTCTCGTCACGAAGGAGCCGGGACGCGGGATGGGCGAGTTCAGCCTCGGCCCGCGTGTGATCATCGACTACGACGACCTGTCGTCGACCGGGCTGCTCGGGTTCGGCAGCCGCGCGCGCCGCATGATCCTGGTCAAGATGCCCGAGGAGCGCGTCGAGTCGCTGGTCCTCACGCTGCGAGAAGACTTCAAGGAAGAGTTCATCAACACCAGGTCGTACCGCTCCACCGAAGATCAGGTCGGACGGGACTTCGATCGCGCCGAGAACTATCTCAGCCTCGTCGGGCTGATCATCGTCATCCTCGGCGGCATCGCGGTGTCGAGCGTGACGCGCGTGTTCATCCTCCAGAAGATCCGCAGCATCGCCGTCCTGAAATGCGTCGGCGCTCGCAGCGGCCAGATCATCGCGGTCTACGTCCTGCAGGTGATGACGCTCGGGCTCGCCGGGAGCCTCCTGGGCGTCGGCATGGCGCAGGGTGCGATCGCCGCGATTCCGCTCGCGCTCGGATCGTCCACGTCGATCCTGGCGCAGGCGCATTACGGCGTCACGTGGAGCGCTGCGGTGCAGGGCGTCGGCATCGGCGTGCTGGTCTCGCTGCTGTTCTCGGTCGTGCCGCTGCTGCAGGTGCGGTTCATCAAGCCGTCGCTGCTGCTGCGCGACGAGGCGACGCGACGGCGGAGTGACTGGACGAGCATCGGCGTGCTGGTCGCCGTTTCGCTGGCCCTGGTGACGCTCACGGCCTGGCAGGCGTCGTCGCTCAAGGTCGGGGTCGTCGTGTGCTCGGGGTTTGCGGGACTGGCGGTCATCCTGCATTTCGCCGGGCGCGGGTTGATTACGCTCGTCGCGCCGCTGGCGAGCTCGCGATCGTTTCCGCTGCGCCACGCCGTGCTGCACCTGTCGCGCCCGGGCAACCAGACACGCGTCATCCTGCTCGCCGTGGGTCTCGGCGCCTTCTTCATCGTCGGCGTGCGGTCGCTTCAGGCGAGCCTGCTGAGCGAATTCTCCATTCAGGTGGCTGCCGACGCGCCGGACATGTTCCTGCTCGACATTCAGAGGGGGCAGGCCGACGGCATGCGCGCGTTCCTTGGCGGCCGTCCGCACGGCGCCGGGGAGTTCCAGCTGATCCCGGTGCTGCGTGCCCGCGTGGTCGGCGTCTCGGGACGGGAGACCACCCTCGAGGGCGTGGACGAGGTGCGCCAGAAGGGCGCGTCGCTCGGCCGCGAATTCACCATCACGTATCGCGATCACCTCGAAGCGAACGAGAGGGTGGTCGAAGGCGCGTTCTGGAGCGGGCCGTCGCCGGACGCGGAGGTCTCGATCGAGCGTGTCATCGCGGAGCGGTCACGCATTCACGTCGGCGACACCATGCGGTTCGACATTCTCGGCCGCAGCATCAGTCCCCGCGTGACGAGCATTCGCGACGTCGAGTGGCGGGAAGCGCGGAACGGCGGCTTCGTCTTCGTGTTCCGCCCGGGCGCCCTCGACCAGGCGCCGCAGACCTCCGTCGCGCCGTTGAAGGGACCCGCCAGCCCGGCCGAGCGGGCCCGTTTCCAGCACGATCTCGTGGAGCGATTCCCGAACGTCTCGGTCATCGACTTCCACGAGGTGCTCGAGACGATTCGCGACGTCATGTCGAAGGTGACGCTCGCGATCACCGTCGTCGGCGGCCTGGTGCTCCTGAGCGGCGTGCTGATCCTGATCGGCGCAGTGGCGATGACGAAGTTTCAGCGCGTTTACGAGGCCGCCGTGTTCAAGACGCTTGGCGCGAACACTCGTACGATCTCGCGGATGCTGCTGTTCGAGTACGGCGTCCTTGGATCGCTGGCGGGTCTCATCGGGTCGCTGGGCGCCATCGTCCTTACGTGGGGCGTGAGCCGGTACGCGCTCGAGATTCCGTGGCGCGTCTTCGCGGGCGAGCACATCGCCGG
>QHWJ01000098.1 GCA_003222535.1 Acidobacteriota bacterium
CGCTGGGAACCGTCCTCGATGTCGTCGGCCGCGAGGGCGAACGGTGGTACGTGGTCGTGATTCCACCCGAAAACGGCGGCAGGGGCGAGCTCGGACTGATCGCGTCGTCGCAAGTGGAGGTCGTCAGTGGCGGGGTTGCGCCGCCACAAGCCGTCCGCCCGGCGCAGTCGCCGGCGAATCGTCCCCCGGTCGCACCGGCACAAACGCGCCGAGCGCCTCCCGCCAGGCGGCGGCCGGTCGAATTGTTTGGATTCGGCGGTGTCGGCTACGGCTCGTGGCTGGCGCACGATACGTTCAACGCGGTCCTCGGCAGTGCGAATGCCCCGATGTTCAGTGGAGGGCTGCAGGTGCGCTTCCGCAACCTGTTCGTCGAAGGATCAAGCGAACGGTTCCAGAGAGTCGGCTCTCGAGTGTTCGTCGCCGGTGGCGAGGTATTCAACCTGGGAATCGCCGATACGGTGCGGATTATTCCAATCAGCGCGACGTTCGGCTACCGCCATGCTGGGCGGCATGTCGCGCCGTATATTGGCGGAGGAATCGGAACGTACTTGTACAGAGAGACCTCCGACTTCGCGGACCCATCGGAGAACCTATCGGAACATTTCACCAGCTACCACGTCCTGGGCGGCGCCGAGTTCGTCAGCCGATCCTGGCTGAGATCCGCGCTCGAAATGCAGTACACGACCGTGCCGAGCGCTATCGGCACCTCTGGAGCATCGGCCGCGTTCAACGAACGCAACCTCGGGGGCGTTTATGCGCGAGTGAAGATCATGATCGGTAAGTAAATCACAAGTTCGAGCGATGCAGCCGGGCTTCAGTGAGTTTGGACGCGGCCTGTGCGGTCTGCCTGGTGGCGTCGGCGGGACACACCTGCGCCAAGATCGGATCCTCGCAATGCATGGGCAATCTGCCAACGGAGGCACTTTGTCTAAAGCTGCGGTCGCTGACGGCTCAACTTCTGAACAGCCGGACTTGCTCAAGCGCGTCCAGGAAATGCTCGGTGTCCACCGCCTGCGCTCTGACCAGGACCTCGTCAGGCTGGTCGAGGAACGTCTCGCCACAAGGGCGATCGATGGACTCCGGCGGTCCGGGCTGACCGACAAGGAGATCTATTTACTTGTCGTGCCTCGACGCACGCTGACGCATCGTCGCGCACGCCGCGAGGCATTGAGCCGGGAAGAGTCGGATCGTGCTGTGCGCCTCGCGCGTATTGCCGCGCTCGCTGAGCAGGTATTCGGAGACAGCGAACGCTCATGGCGATGGCTCCGTGCCTCCAAACGGCAGTTTCATCACCGGAGGCCGCTCGAGCTTGTCGCCACTGAAGCAGGCGCCCGCCTCGTCGAAGAGCTGTTGTACCGAATCGACGAGGGCATGGCCGCGTAGGTGGTCCTCTGGCGAATCAGCAACCATCTGTCCCTCGCGGGAGACGGTGCGTTGCGGGCGTCGGGCCGATGGCACACCCGCGGCCGGCGGATTGTCTATTGCGCCCAAACTCCGGCTGCTGCCCTTCTTGAGACGCTGGTTCATTTCGAGATCGAGGTTCGCGACCTGCCAGCTCGCTACCGGCTGTTGAAGATCCAAGTACCTGAAGACGTGGCCGTCGAGCACCTTCGTCCGGAGCAGCTTACGGCAGGCTGGGTCGCGCAGCCGGATATGACCCGCGCAATCGGGGACGAGTGGATCTCCACGAACCGGTCATCGCTGTTGCTCGTTCCCTCGGCGGTGGTGCCCGAGACGCTCAACGTCCTGCTGAATCCCGGTCACCCAGACGCTGACCGTTTTGTTATCGCCCATGTGAGCGAACACGTGATCGATCCGCGCCTGCTCGAGTAATCCGACCCCCAGTCGATGAGCTTTAAGCTAGTGATCGGTGAACAAGACAAGTCCGTCTTGGGTCACGTGACGATCAGAAACATCGCGCATCAGTATGAGATGAGACTCCAGCGCGTTGAACGTTCCACGAAACTGAGAGCTGGTGCCGACTCCCTGAGCGAAGGCGATCTCCTGCGTCTATACTTGTGCTTGTGCGAACCTGTCTGGCGCACATCTCGATCCTTCTCCTCGTGGTGGCTGCTACCGGTGTGTCGGAGCCGGACTTCGTGGAGGTGCAGAGCTGGCAGCCGCCGCGCACAGGATGGCTGTACGTAATCGACGCGACGCACGAGGGGTCGGGGGCTCGGGTTTTTCTCTTCGACGCCGAGCGCGGCGAGATCGCGGGTGTCATTCGAACCGGCTATAGCCCGGACGTCGCATTGTCAGCGCGCGGCGACCGTCTCTACGTCGCATCCGCGCTCTTTGGATGTCGCCAGCCGAATTGCGATCGACTTACGGTGATCGACACCCGGCTTGGCCGGGTCCTGTCGACGACGCCGATTCCCAACCGCGTGACCTACGGCACGTATCCCGATGCGTCCCGGATGGCTGTGTCAGCCGACGGGCGAACCGTTTACGTGCTGACCTGGCAAGGGCCGCCGTCCGGCGACGCACCCGTTGCGTTGGCGGCCTTCGACGCCCTTCGCGCGCGGTTCCTCGACGGCGCGATCGATCTGGGGCCTTGTGGAGGCGGAGGGTTCGTCCCGGCCACGGATGACAGCCACCTCGGTTTCCTGTGTCCCGCCTCGAACGAAGCGGTGTTCTACCGCCTGACGGCGCCCGACCGGGCGACCTTCGAATTCTCGGTTCGTCTGCCGTGGGGCAAGCGGCTGTTCGCGCAACATGTCTACACGGACGTGTCGGCGCGCGCCTTCATGTTGTCCGCCGATCGCCGCGGTCTGTACGTGGCGGGCGGCGACGGCGCCGTCAGCGAGGTCAATCTGGCGCTCGGCAGCGTCAGGGAGACCCTGGTGCCGGGCGATCGGAACGAGGTTGTCGCGCCCTTTGCCTCGCCGGGTGCACTCGAACCCGCGCGCTTCTACGTCGCCGTCGGGCCCTACGATGGCCGCGGGACGGCGCGGGAGATCCGGGTCTTCGATACGAACACGTGGGCGCGACTCGGCACGATTCGGACGAGCGCGCCGTTCAGAACCGGCGTGGCCACGAAGGACGGCTCGGTAATCTACGCGCTGACCGCCAATCGCGCGGGCGTCCTCGCCATCGACGCCGTGGCGCAGCGCGAGCTGCGCGCGATGCCGCTGGGACGCGCGCCGTCTCTCGCCCTCATTGCGCCGTAAATCAGGTCGCGGAACTGCCGAAGACTGTTGAACAGCAGGTCAGGAACCAGGTCTTCCACGCCCGGCGACTCGTGCTCGACGTCCACCTGCCGATTGTCGCCAATCGCGGCCCCGACGCCGACCCTGACAGTGTCGTTCACGACCGAGGGCGGGCCGGCATCGCGCGGTTGTAATCCGAAATGGACGTCCATATAATCCGGTATGGACGCACACATACTCCGATTCGGACGACACGAACATCCGAGATGGACGACGAGCTCTTCCACAGGTTCTCGGCCGGCCGGGTCGCGACCGCGCTCAAGGATACGCCCGTCGTCATGGTCAACGGTCCGCGCCAATCGGGCAAGACGACCCTCGTCCGCGATCTCGTGGCCGGCAAACGCGCCTTCTTCACGTTGGACGACGAGACGGTGTTGGAGGGCGCCCGCCAGGACCCCACCGGATTCATGCGCGGCCTCGATCACACCACGATCGACGAAGTGCAGCGGGCGCCGGACCTCTTGCGCGCGATCAAAAGGTCCGTCGACCAGGACCGCCGTCCCGGACGCTTCCTGATCACGGGTTCGGCGAATCTACTGACCCTGCCCACCGTCTCCGAAAGCCTCGCCGGGCGAATGGAGGTCGTGACCTTATTGCCGCTGTCACGGGCCGAAATTCGAGGCAGACGACCGGCGTTCCTGCGGAAGGCGCTGACGGGCGCGCTGGTCAGACCACCCGAAGTGATGATCGGTGACGCGCTCGTGCACGCGGTGCTCACCGGAGGATACCCGGAGATGTTGCGGAGAGGGGAGTCCGGGCGCCGGCAGGCATGGGCCCGCGAGTACGTGCGGGCCATCGTCGAGCGCGATGTCCGCGACATCGCCGACGTGGAAAGGCTCGACCAGATGCCACGGCTCCTTCGAGTGCTGGCTCACCACTCCGGTCACTTGACGAATTTCGCGCAGATCGGCGGTCAGAACGGCCTCGACGACAAGACCACCAAGAAATACGTGGCCATTCTCGAGCAACTGTTTCTCGTCCGCCGCCTCGAGCCCTGGTTCCGCAATCGGCTCAAGCGGCTCGTGAAGACACCCAAGCTGCACGTGCTCGACTCCGGCCTGCTGGCTGCCCTCCTGGGAGCCACGGCCGAACGAATCGTCCGGGATCGTTCGATCTTCGGCCCATTGCTCGAGGCGTTCGTGTTCTCCGAAGTGCTCAAGCAGGGGACCTGGCTCGACGAGGCATGCACGCTGTCTCACTATCGTGATAAGGACCAGGACGAGGTTGACATCGTCATCGAGAACGAGACGGCGGGACTTGTCGGCATCGAGGTCAAGGCTGCGGCTACGGTCAACGCTCGCGATTTCAAGGGGCTGCGGAAGCTGGCGGACGCCACGGGTGGCGCGCTGAGGCTTGGCCTCGTGCTTTACGATGGGGAGCACACGGTTCCCTTTGGCGAGCGTCTGTTTGCAGCACCCGTGTCCTGCGTGTGGGGCTGAATCGCATAACGTGCCGGAATTCATGAAGCTTGTGCACCGGGGGCGGCGAGGCGGCCGGCCCGGCCTCGATCCCGGCGAGGCGGTCGACCTGGTGCGCCGACCGTGGAATTGAGAACCTGCCATGGCCGAGGCTATTCAGACCGCCGACCTCACCTGCCGGTACGGACGCACCGAGGCCGTCGCCGGCCTCTCGTTCAGCGTGCCGGAGGGCAGCCTCTTCGCGCTGCTCGGTCCAAACGGCGCGGGCAAGACGACGACGATCCGGATGCTGATGAACATGGTGCGTCCGTCACGCGGCGAGGCGACGGTTCTCGGCGTCGATACGCGCCGGCTCGGACCGTCGGAGCTCCGCGCGATCGGCTACGTGTCCGAGAACCAGAAGCCGCCGTCGTGGATGAACGTGGCACAGCTCCTGGCCTTCTGCCGTCCGCTCTATCCCGGGTGGGACGAGGCGCTGTGCCGAAAGCTGATTGACGAGTTCGACCTGCCGCTCGACACGAAGCTGTCGCGGCTGTCGCGCGGCATGCGCGTGAAGGCGGTGCTGGTGTCCTCGCTCGCCTACCGTCCACGGCTTCTCGTGCTCGACGAGCCCTTCAGCGGACTCGATCCGGTCGTGCGGGACGATCTGATCCGGGGCGTGCTCGAGCTCGCCGGCGAAGAGCGGTGGAGCGTGCTGATCTCGTCGCACGACCTCGACGAGGTCGAGCGGCTCGTGGACGCGATCGGATTCATCGATGCCGGACGGCTCGTGCTGATGGAGCCTCTGGCGAGTCTGCACGCGCGGTTCCGGCGCGTCGAGGTCACCACCACCGTGCCGTTGCCGGATCTGTCGCCGTCCGGTCCGCACTGGACGGGTCTGCAGACGTCGGGCCGCGTCGTGCGGTTCGTCGACACACGGTATGCGGGCCCGGAATCGGAACGCGAGATCGCCGCCGCGTTTCCCGGCGCGTCCATCGACGCCCATCCGATGACGCTCCGTGAGATTTTCGTGGCGGTCGCCCGGCAGCAGCGGGAGGCACGGCGATGAGCCACATGCGCCACATCTTCATCAAGGATCTCCGGCGGCTTCGGTGGAGCATCCTCGGCTGGAGCGCTCTGGTCATGGCGCGCATGCTCATCAGCACGGCCGGTGCCGACATCGCGCTCGGCGGATTCGGCCCACAGATCGGAATCGGCGAGCTATCCGCGCTGCTCTCGCTGACCGACGTCCTTTTCCTCGCGCTTCTCATCTCGCGTCTCGTGCACGACGAACCGCTGGTGGGGCGCGACGCGTTCTGGATGACGCGTCCGATTGCGCCGGACGCGCTGATGGCGGCGAAGCTCGGGTTCGCGCTCTGTTTCTTCCTCGTCGTGCCCCTCGCCGGCGACGCCGTCGTCGCGGCGGCGTTTGGCACGGGTGCCGCCGACATCGCGAGAACCATCCCGGTATTCCTGGTCAACCAGGGCATCCGGGTGATGCTGCTGATGGCGCTGGCCGCGGTCACGCCGTCGCTCGTCCGCTACGTCCTGGCGGTCGTCGGCGTGGCGGCGGCGTTTGTGATGCTGATGGCCTCCATGGTGCTCGTCGCGCTGTGGACGGCCGAGGAGATCAGCGAGGGCAGCGGCGCCGGATTACCCGATCCGACGCCGGCCGTGGTCGGGGGCGCCGTGATCGGAATCACCGCGCTGGCGGTGATCGTGTATCAATACCGGCGCCGGCGGCTCGGCCGCGCGCTGGCGATTGCTGCAATCGGGGCGATCGTCCTCTTCGTCGTCCCGGAGCGATGGGCCTGGTCGTTCGCCGCCGAGCCCCGGGCAGAGACGGCGGCGGCGCCCGAGGACGGCCCGGGTCTCGCCGTCTTACTGGACGCCAGCCGGCCGCGCGTCGGCGACGCGTTCACATTCCGGCGCCGCAGGTCACCCAGAAAGGAGATTGCCGCGCATGCGATCGTCACCGGCGTGCCTCCCGAATTCAACGTCCGCGCTGTTGTGGCCCGATCGCGATTGGAGCTGCCGGACGGCGTGGTGCTGCAGACGGGCGGCGATACGCCGAATGCCAGGCTGGGGGGATTCGTCGGTGGATCAGCGGCGGGCCGGGGAACGAGCGTCGAAGCGGCGCTCGGAGGCGTTCGGCTGCTAAACAGGAGCAGCGCGATGGACGACCTTTCCTCGGAACAGTGGCCGATCCTGCTGAGAGTGGAGGAGCAGGATTTCGTGCGCCACCGCGGCGAGCCCGGCCGGCTCATGGCGAACCTCGATGTGATCTTTGGCCGCGCGATCGCGCGAAGCGTCCTGCCGCTCGCCGACAGCGCCACCGCGGATATCGGCGCCATGCGCATCAGCATCGTTCGCGTCATTCGCCGCGCGACGGGGTGCACGGTCCTGCTTCGGCGCTCGCACGTCGAATCGCTGCTTTCGCGGCCGGTCTTTCGGGATTTCATGTACGTGCTGCGCAACGGGAAACGGGGGGAGGCTGCCGGCAGCGACGTCCAACCGCTGTCGGGGGAGGGTTTCAGCACCGGAACCTTGTTTCTGTCCACGCCGCACGTCGGCGGACGCGGGTTCGTGCTCGAGCAGTTCGAGGTCCAGTTTCCCGCCGGCGCCCGGCCGGGCGGTTCGCCGGTGGACCTCGACGATGCGTGGATCGCCGGCGCCGAGGTCGTCGTCGTCGAGATGATTCCGGCGGGACGCATCAGCCGCACGGTGACGGTCGACGGATTCCGCATGGCGCCGTGAGATAAGATAGCGCTATCCCTGCCAACCGATCGGACCTCGCGCTCGTGTTCAGCGGCGGCGGCGCGCGCGCCGCCTATCAGGTCGGCTTTCTCCGCGTGCTGGCCCGCGAGTTTCCGGATGTCATCCCGGGCATCCTGACCGGCGTGTCGGCGGGCGGTATCAACGCGGCGTTCCTGGCCGCGCGCCAGGGCGGCTTCGCCGAAAAAGTCGAGAGCCTCGCGGACGTCTGGACGGCTCTCCGCATCGACGATGTGTTCCGGGTCGATCTGCGCGACCTGACATCGCGCACCCTGCGATGGGGCGGGCGGCTGATGTCGGGCGGCACGTCGCCGCTGCCGCCGGCCAGGAGCCTTGTCGATACCGCCCCGCTTCGCGCATCGCTGGAGCGCGTGCTCGAAGCCAGGGCCGGCGTTCTTCCCGGTGTCGCGAAGAGCCTTCGCGACGGATGGCTGCGGGCGATCGCCTTGACGGCGTCGAGCTACACGACCGGGCAATCGATCACGTGGGTGCAGTTGCCCGACGGCTGCGGCATCGAGACGTGGGAGCGGCCGCAGCGCAAGAGCGCCCCGTGCGTGCTTCGTGTCGACCACGTGATGGCGTCGTCGTCGCTGCCGTTCTTTTTTCCGGCCATCGACGTCGACGGCGCGTGGTACGGCGACGGCGGTATCCGGCTGACGGCGCCGCTCTCGCCCGCGATCCATCTCGGCGCCCGGCAGATCATCGCGGTGTCGACGCGCTACGAGCGGTCGCGCGAGGAGGCCGACCGCCCCGCGGTGGTCGGCTACCCGCCGCCGGCGCAGGTGGCCGGCGTGCTCTACAACGCGATCTTCCTCGATCAGCTCGATGCCGACGCGCTGAACATGCAGCAGCTCAACCAGCTGGTCGAGCGGCTGCCGGAAGGACAGCGCGACGGTCTGCGGCACATCGATCTGCTCGTGCTCCGGCCGTCGGAGGATCTGGGGCGGCTGGCGAACGCGTACGAGCCGCAACTGCCGCGCGCGTTCCGGTTTCTCACGCGCGGCCTGGGCACGCGCGAGACGCTCTCGAACGACTTGTTGAGCCTGGTCATGTTCCAGAACGACTACGTCAACCGCCTCATCGGGATGGGCGAAGCCGACGCGGCGGCGAGGCTCTCCGACATCCGGCGCTTCCTGCGCGGCGGACGCGACACGCAATCCGCTGACTAGTAACGAGGATTCGCGGACCCGGCCGCTCGTCGTCACTCGGCGGTTTGAGGCCTCCACCAGCGGAGCTGACCCCGTGCGAACGAAACAGACGACAATAGGCACGCATCGGCACAGAGGTCGGCTTCTCCTTGGTGCCTGAGAGCCCGTGTTTGAGTTGGACCCGGAGTCCCACGAGCACCCCATACTGTTGCCACGGCGCCAGTGTCGACCGCCCTCGCCTTCGTGGAGGGTTTCCACATGGTGAACCGGAGGGCCAGGCCACTGGCGACCCGGAGCGCGCGTTCCAGACTTCGTCTTGGCGGACTCCTCGCCGATGCTGGAAGGACGATGGTGCCATGGACGTGTTGTATCCGCGCTGTGCCGGACTCGACTTGGGCAAAGACAGCCTGATGGCGTGCGTCCGGATCCACGGGCACCCGGTCAAGCAGGAGTGTCGATCCTTTGGGACGACCACACGCGAGCTGCTGGCGTTGGCCGAGTGGTTGACGAGTTACGGCGTGACGCACGTGGCGATGGAAGCCACGGGCACGTATTGGAAAGGGGTGTGGCACGTGCTCGAACCGGAGTTCACGCTCCTCCTGGCCAACGCGGGGCACATCAAAGGCGTCCCTGGCCGCAAGAGCGATGTCAATGACGCCATGTGGATCGCGGACTTGCTCGCGCACGGGCTGATGCGCGGGAGCTTTGTGCCTCCAACGCCGATTCAGGAGGTGCGGGACCTGACCCGCACACGCAAACAACTGGTCCGCGAGATTGCTCAGCACACTCAGCGGATTCAGAAAACCCTCGACAGTGCGAACCTGAAGATCACCGGGCTGATCAGCGATGTGCTGGGCGTCACCGGCCGGAGCGTGCTGCGGGCGCTCATCGCCGGCGAAACAGATCCCGAGCGGCTGGCGGAGTTGGCGCGAGGCACGCTAAAGGCCAAACGCCCCGCCTTGCGGGACGCGCTCACCGGGTGCGTGACCGCGCATCACCAGCGGCTTCTGAAGCTGCACCTCACGCTGATCGAACAATTGGAGGCGGCGGTCGCCGACCTCGATCGACAGCTCGGCGAAGCGCTCGCCCCTTTTCATGAGGCGGTCAAGCGCTTGGACGCCATTCCGGGGATCAATACCACTGTTGCTCAAGCGGTCCTCGGAGAGATTGGTCTCGATATGACGCGCTTTCCGACGCACGAGGCTCTGGTGTCGTGGGCCTGCCTCTGTCGCCGCCTGGACGAGAGCGCCGGCAAACGCAGGTCCACGCGCACACGGAAGGGTGCCTGCTGGCTCAAGACCGTCCTTGTGCAAGCTGCGTGGGCGGCGGTCCGGACCAAAGACAGTTATCTCCGCGCCCAGTTTCTTCGGCTGCGGGCACGACGCGGGCCAAAGAAAGCCATCGTGGCCGTTGCGGCGTCCATGCTGACCGGCATTTATTATGTGCTGCGCGACGGTGTGGAGTATCGCGACCTCGGCGCGAACTACTTCCAGACGCTGGACCGCTCGAAAGTCACCAAGAATCTCGTCCGCCGCCTTCAGAACCTCGGCTATCGCGTCGAGCTTCACAAGGCTGCGGCGTAAGGTTTCGTTCCAGGCGAAGCTTCGTTACCGGATCCCGCGCGTGAGCCGCCCGGCGTGAAGGCCGGGGGACGGCAATCGCGCGTGCTCAGGCCGCTCGATTCATAAGGAAACCAATCTGTGGTTATGTGGCCCTTGACAGGCCGATCGCGGCTCACTAGAGTCCTCGCGCGCTTCATGACATTTCCTCGACCGTGGGAGGGCCAGTCGTCGGTGGTCTCCGGAGTCAAGGACCGGTCACGATCCGCAGTCCCCAGACGGTCCCACCTTCCAAGGAGGCTTGTCCCATGAAATCACGAGTGGTCGTC
>QHWJ01000099.1 GCA_003222535.1 Acidobacteriota bacterium
CTCCCACTTCACGGTCGCGATCGCACAAATCATCCCGGCCTGCCCGACGTTTTTCTTGTTCTGAAAGTAACACGAGAGCGAGATCACTTCACCCGTGACGGTCTCGGTCTTCGCGAACGCCGGCGCGGCCCACGCGGCGACCGACAGCGCGACCGCGACGATGAGTAAGGCAACAGACTTCCGCATACTGAAACTCCTTCACATTTCGCTTGTCCAAATCAATACGTCAGCGTCATGACGAAATGCCGTACCTGGCGACTCCGCACGTTACAACGGCAACGGGCGGCCGAACGTCGCGAGCGTACGCATGGGCTCCGCGATGTCCTTGATCGCGCTGAGATTCCACCACTGGCCAAGCGCCTGGTCCCGCTGCGCGTCCGCGACGTGCCTGTAGGCGCAGACGCGTTTGAACTTGTTCGTGATGTCGTCGTCCGACATCTGCGGGAACTCGCTCATGTCGCCGGGACTCCTGTTGCCGCCGTGGGTGTCCCAACTCTTCTCATCGCCCGACTTCTTGCGAATGGTGATACGTGCCGTGCCATTTCCCCGCCACTCGGAAACTGGAAGAAGAGTGATTCTGTCCATGAGCCCCCGCACGACGGGATCCCGGAACGGAAGTTTCTCGATCGCGAAGGCATCAAGGTAGGTTTCACCATCGATCAGGTTCCGGGCGAGCACATACGGGAGGCTGTGGTCGGCGGTGTCCCGATTCCGGGGATCCCATTTGGGGGCATCCCCGACTTCCTCCCAGTCCCCGAACGTCATGTAGTACTGAATCGAATCGATCTCGTCGACTCTGGTCCACGCTCGCATCTGCGGAATGAGCCCGAGCGTCTGCTGGGTCATCTGGTCCGAGGGGAAACGCTTGTTCACCATTCTCTCGATTTGCAGTTTGGCCCGCTCGGGCAGCGTGAACTCCCTGCCCATACGACCCTGGCTGTACCAGAGAGCACCACGGCCCTCGAACGGCTGTGGCGGACCCGTCATCCCTTCGCGAGCCAATATCGCGGCCCAGACGCCGCACTTGATGGCTTCCGCGCTCCGCACGGCGAGCCGATCCTCATCGAGCCCCATGAGCTTGCCCACCGCCATCGCCGGCGCGATGGACTCGCCGCCCCCGACGGTCATGACCTCGTACCCCACCGTGATCGCGGCCATGACCTGGGACCCGGCCGAGTGGAGGGCCTCTCCCATGGCAAGGGCCGCGGGAATAAGGTTGCTGTGATGCGGCGTGTCGTTGAAATCGACGAGGCGCACCATGCAGCTGTTGACAAAACTGGCCAGCTCCGGCGTCGTCGAGATCCCATATCCCAGGACCGTGCACTTGAGAGAACCGGCGGGCGACAACCGTGCCGTGCGGGCGGCGATGCGCACGGCTTCTTCTTCGAATCCTGCGATGGCGGAGGCCATCGAATCGACCATCGTGCGGTTCACCGCCCTGAGGACGGGCGGCGTCATGTCCGATTCCTTGAACCCGCTCACAAACTTGACGATCTTGCGCGTCGTGTCATCCATCGGGCCGTTTCCGCCCAGCCGGTTGGCACCGTTCTTATAGCCGGAGCCTGTGTGCGGTCTCCACTCTCCAGGCGGAGGCGGGGACCCCGGTGGCGGGACCGGACCTTGCGGTGGACCGCCTCGCTGGGCCGAGGCGCGCTCGGCTGTCAGTGCGGTGGCGACGACCCCGGCGCCCAGCTTCATGAGATCGCGGCGCCCGAACGCGGTTCCGTGCGGGCGAACGGTGTCGTCGTTCATCTCGTCCTCCACTTAGGGCCCTTACCAATTGACATTCGCGCCAAATTTGATGAGCCGGCCGCCAAGGATCTCTATTGCGTTTCCGTACGACGCCCCGAGCTGTGTGATCTGTGACGTGATGCCGGCGACATTGAAGACGTTGAAGACGTCTATCCGCGGTTCGAGCCTCAACGCGCCGACTTTCAAGGCCCTTTTGAGGTTGAGGTCGACCATGGTGATGTTCGGCAAGCGCCTCGTGCCGCTCGGCTCGATGACGACCGACTGCGAGACTTGTGTGAGCCTCACCGTATTACTGCTGACCAGAACGGACGTCGTCTCCGGCCATCCGGTGAAATACTGCCCGGCGCCGCCAACCGTGAACCCATACGGCAACTCGTACGCACCGGAGAGCTTGGCGAAGAACGGCCTCTCCTGGGACTCAGGGCCGCGAGCGAACGTCAGGTTGGGATTGTTGAGGTCGCTCCCCTCATAGATGTTGACGTCGCTTTTTCCCCAGCTCAGGCTACCCATCGCCATCCACCGGTGACTCATCCGCTTTCGCGCCGTCAGATCGACGCCGTTGAAATTTCGGTTGAGCTCGGACTGATTCGACCAGAGCACGTCGAACTTGCCAAGCGTGGCGGGGGCCTGGTTGTACACGGTCACCTGCTGGCCGCTGGAGACTTCGGTGACCTGGAGCGGACTATAGCTGGACGCCGGAACGGCCACGTTGCGCGAGCCGATCATGTTGCGATGTCCGCGGTAGTAATAGCCGACCGAGACGACCACCGATCCCGGCAACTGCCGCTCGACTTCGGACGAGATCTCATTGACAACCGGCCATTTGAGATCGTCGGCGTAGCGGTTGGTCGTGCCCAGGTTGAAGCCGGTCGACGGCCCCAATTCGTTCAGCTGCGGGATCAGATCGCGATTGAGGTCGCAGCCCGAGGTCTGACCCGGCCCGCAGACCGTCCACGGACGCGTGTCGTTCGTGAGCCCGATCGGATTGACCCGCGCGACGACAATGACGCCCTGGGGGATGATGTAGCGGTTCGCCGAGAACTTCAGCGCCGTCCTGCCGTCGCCGCCGAGGTCGTAGATCGCCGACAGGCGCGGGACGACACTCTTCCAATCGGGAACACCCCTCACGTCAGGGAAGCATCGCCCGGTGATGAACACGGTCGCCTCTTGACACAACGGGCCGTCTATCCAGCCATACGTGCTCTGATACCGCAGTCCGAGGTTCAAGGTCAGCTTGGAGGCTGGCTTCCATCTGTCCTGCACGTAGACGGCGTGATCCCGATGTCGCCTGACGGACTCGGTCGGCGTGTTGTACGTGTTCACCGAATCGGGCACACCATTGCGATACACCGCGCGCAACCCGGACGGGTCCGATACCGAGGTTCCACCTGAAACGCTCCGCGTTTGCACCAGCTGATAGCCGGCCTTGACGTCATGGTCTCCGGCCATGTAGCTGAGGCTGGACGCGAGCTCGGCTCTCCATCCATTGTTGATGCTGTAGGTTGCCGCCGCCACGGTGTTCGTTCTCAACACGCTGTCGAAGCGTGGAATGTCTCCCTGATGGACTTCCTTCTGCGGCAGGTTGTTGGTCTGTCCATTCATGGTGATGCCCGCGACATCCAGCACCATATGTGGCGACAGCACGCTCGTCCATCTGCCCATGTTGATCACGTTCTTGCTGGGGTTGTAGTTCGAGGCCAGCGTGTCGAAGAACTGGGTCACGGTAGGTCCGCCGGCAACGTGATATCGCCCTTTGAGCTGCTTCGTGTAGAAGTAGTGGATCTGGTTATTGTTCGTCACGGCCCACGAGACTTTGCCCAGGCCATCCAGGAGCGTGTTATCGCTCAACAGCTGCGTGCCGTCCGCGTTGTAGCTGCCCACCTTGTATTGGTTGGACTTGCCAAGCTTGGTGTGACCGAAGAACCACATGCGATCGCGCCGTATGGGACCCGACAACGTGAACGCGCTGTCGAAGAGCAGCTGAATCTCTCCGCCCGGGACGATGTTGGGATTGGCCTTCAGCGCCGCCGCGGGAACCCCGGCCAGCAACTGCTGTCGTAAAACGGGCGTGAGATTGTTGGCCTGCAGGGCCTGACTCGTACCGGAGTACATGGCGGCGCTGTGAAAGGCGTTCATACCGGTCTTCGTGATCAGGTTGACGATGACGCCACCGACCGCCTGCTCGGCCGACGACTGCCCTGCCTGGTAGTTGAGCTCGTCGGCCTGGAACGTATCCACGTAGTAGTTCACGGCTTGTCCGGTACCGGTGCTGTAGTGATTGATCTCCATGCCATCCATGAGGTAGCTGTTCTCGGTGTTGGTGCTGCCATGCACGTAGGCAACCGACTGGGCGATCATTTCCTTTCCGCCAACGTCGATCTTGCTGATGGTCAAGGCCGGCGCCATTCGTGCAATCGACCAGATGTCGGCCCCGGTCGGCAGCGCGTCGAGGACACTTCGTGACATCACGGTTTGATGGACCGCGGACGCAGTATCCAGGAGGGGCGCTGCTCCAGTGACGGTGATGCTTTCCTGGACGGAGCCGGTTGCCAGCTTCAAATCGACGCGCGCGGTGGCATTGGCGTTGACGACCACGTCCTGTTGCACGGCACGAGTGAATCCCGAAAGCTCCGCCGCCACGCTGTAGGTTCCCGGCACGAGCCTGATGAATTGATAGGCACCCCGGTCGTTCGAGACCGTGTCCTGATTTCCACCGATGATCCCCGGATTGGAGAGCGTCACGGTCACTCCGGGAAGAACTCCGCCCGAGTCGTCCGTGACGATGCCGCCGATCGCGCCGACGCCCTGCTGGGCCGCGACCGGCAGCGGCAGACAGATCCCGAACAGCACAACCACACCAAGGCTGCGGATACCGCGTCTCCGGATCATGCTCACTCCTTTGGGCCGCTTGTCTTCTTCAATCAATCTTTATTTCGCCGCCGCGGACGAGAGTCCCTTGAACACGAACTTCTGGATCCGTCTCCCGTCTTCGACTTCCGACGCGTAGAGGTTGCCCTTCGAATCGGCGGTCATGTGGTGAAGGACGTAGAACTCTCCGGGCGCGACTCCCGGTCTTCCGAACGAGTCGAGGGGTTGGAGTGTTTTCCGGTCGTACACCCAGATTCGTGCCGGGCTCCTGCTGGCGACATACAAGAAACGCTGCGCCGGGTCTGCCGAGAAGGCCGTGCTGGCCACGGTATCCCCGCTCCCGCAAAACAGGTTGGACCCGCGCGGCGCCTCGCACCACCGGTCGACAAATGTCTGCGTCACGAATTTGCCGTCAATCGTGAACACCTGCACGCGCTTGCCGCTGCGGTCGGAGACATACACGAGCCCGTCATTCGACACCTTGACACCGTGCACGATGCTGAACTGCGGCGGCCCGGGGTCCTTGGGGTCCAACTCCTTGGCGGGAATACGCGTCAAATCCTGCCGTCCTCCACCCCGTTGTCCGGCGGCACCGGTCTCACCCCGTTGTCCGGCCTGGCCGGTGGCAGGGTCGTCGGTCGGGACGTTGCCGAACGCGCCCCACATCCGCTTGTAAGCGCCTGTGTCCGCATCGAACACGATGATGCGTTTGTTGCCGTACCCGTCGGCGACAAAAAGCTCGTTGGTCTTCTGATACACGAAGACATCCGCCGCCCGCCACACGTTCTGCGTGTCCTGGTTCGTCTTCTTCTGGCCGCCGCGACCGATTTGCATCACGAACTTTCCGGCCTTCGTGAACTTCAGGATTTGATCGTCGTTGCCGCTGCCGCCGATCCACACATACCCCTTGTAGTCCACGTAAATGCCGTGCTCGGACTGGGGCCAGGCATACCCTTCCGCCGGCCCGCCCCAGCCCTGGATGAAGTTGCCCGCCGCATCGAACTCCATCACCGGCGGCCCCGTTTTCTGATCAGGTCTGACCACTCGCGGGCGGTGCAAGACCCACACGTGATCCTGCTCGTCGGTGGCCGCGCTGGCCACCTGGCCGAATACCCACCCGTTCGGGATCTTCGCCCACGACGCGTCCGGCTCGAACCTCGGTACCTCGCGGGCGGGTGTGTTTGCGGACTGGGCGCCCGCGGCCCGGTGCGATCCAGCCATGACACTCGCCGCCAGCGCGACGCAGGCGGTACCCGCGCCGATCGTCCGCTTCATGTTTTTCACATTCATGGGCCTCTCTCTTCAAACGAGATCGACAACACATCGTGGATGACGGCAAGGACCCGGCCCATGGTATCTCTCGCGTAACCGGGATCATAGGGCATTCTCGGTTGACGGTCCCACGAACCGCCCTCAACATTCCTCACGTTTTTTTCGATGGAGTTAGACCGCTCGCAAACTTAGTGGTCCGTCGCGTAATTACGGCGACGCACCGAGGGCGCCGAGGCGCCCGCCCCGCAAGGCGCGAGGAGGGACAATACCGGGAGTATTCGACCGACGAGCAACGCCGCGGGGCGGGATGCATCGGCGGCCGAATGCAGCCGTAATTACGCGGCGGGCCACTTAGCAGCCCGTGGTGAAAGTCTGGCTGCATTCGACGGGCGATGCATCCCCGCTCCACCCCAACGCGGCTGCCGCGTTGGGGACCCCGGCGCGGGCCGCGTTGTTCCTCGCTCGAATACTCCCGGTATTCTCGGTCGTCGCGCCTTGCCGGCGGGGCGCCTCGCCCGTCTCGGTGCGACGCCAGACTTTCACCACGGGCTGCTAAGATGTTTGCCCGAGAATAAGATGTCTCGTTTGAAAGAAAAGGGGTTGACAGGGCAGGTGGCCGTCGTCGCTGGCGCCACGCGCGGCGCCGGACGCGGTATCGCACGCGCCCTTGGCGAAGCCGGGGCGACCGTGTATTGCACCGGCCGCAGTGTTCGCGGCAGTCCCTCGCCCTACCGTCGACCGGAGACCATCGAAGGAACCGCCGACATGATCAAGGCGGAGGGCGGGACGGCCATCCCCGTGCGGGTCGACCACACCGTGGAATCAGAAGTCGAGGCTTTCTTCGGCCGGGTCGATCGCCAGCATGGCCGGCTGGATGTACTGGTGAACAGCATTGCGGGCGAAGAGCCGATGATGGCTCAGTGGAACTCGTTCTGGAAGACGAACCTGAAAGACGGCGAGGCCGTCTTCCGGCAAGCGCTCCTTTCGCACATCATCACCGCCAAGCATGCCGTGCCGGTGATGATCCGCCTGCACCGCGGCCTGATCGTCGAGGTGACCGAGAACGATATTCTCTCCGCTGGAGGAAACCCGCTGACGCAGTGCGTCAAGCTCGCGCTGAAAGGTCTCGCGCTCAACATGGCGGCCGAGCTGAAGCCTTACGGTGTGGCGGCCATCGCGATCACGCCCGGCTTTCTCCGCTCGGAAACGGTGTTGGAGGACGTTGGCGTCACGGAAGCAAATTGGCGCGACGGTGGCAAGGAGGACAGAAACTTTCTCGAATCGGAATCGCCGCTGTTCGTCGGTCGTGCCGTCGCCGCATTGGCGCAAGATCGCCGGATTCTCAAGCGGACCGGTCAGCTTTACAGCTCGTGGGAGCTGGGCCGCGAGTACGGTTTCACCGACGTTGACGGCCGGCGGCCGGATTGGGGAGCGATCGAGATCGATTTCTCACGGCACCCTCCGGCTCTGCTCGAGTTGATGAGGACCGGCGCCCTGATTCAGCTCGAGTGGCTGAACGCGTTGTCGAAGCGGACGAAGCGGTTCCTGAAACAGCTTCCGCGGACGAAAACCGCGAAGAAAAAATCATGAACGCGTCCATAGCGCGCGGACGTTTCGCGGAGCGGTCACGATCGGACCATACTTCGGACCATACTACGGTCCTGCATGGCGTGAGCCCCTGGAAGGACGCTGACTTATGAGACTCGCCATTCGCTCGACGATCTTTATGGGATCCGCGCTGTTGCTCGTCCTCGGTCTCAGGTCACTCGCCGGGCGGGCGGGTGACACGGGCCCGCTTCGCTTCGCCATTTCCTTTCCCGCGGCCCGAAGCGCGCAGCCGCTCGACGGCCGCGTCCTCCTCTTCATCTCCGACGATGGGAAAACGGAGCCGCGCGCGCAGAGCGACCAGTATCGCGCCAACAGCACGCGGCCGATTTTCGGCGTCGACATCGACGGCCTCGGGCCGGGCGAGAGCGTCATGGTCGACGACAGGATCGCCGGATGGCCGGTGCGCAGTCTGAAGGACATCCCCCCTGGCGACTACTGGGTCCAGGCGCTGCTCAACCGCTACGAGACCTTCCATCGCGCGGACGGCCATACGATCAAGATGCCGATGGACCAGGGCGAGGGGCAGCACTGGGACAGGAAGCCCGGCAACTTCTACAGCCAGCCGGCGAAGGTGCACCTCGATCCCGCCGCCGCCGGCGAGATCGCGATCACGATGGACCAGGAGGTGCCGCCCATCGCGGCAGGCAACACGGACACGAAGCAGGTCAAGTATCTCCGCGTGCAGAACGATCGCCTCACGAAGTTCTGGGGCCGGCCGATGCATCTCGGCGCCATCGTGCTGCTCCCGTCGGGGTGGGACACGCATCCCAACGCGCGCTACCCGCTGCTCGTGCACCATGGCCATTTTCCGGCCAGCATGGCGAGCGACGGCTGGCGCGAGACGCCGCCCGACGCGAAGGCGACGGGCGCCCAGAAAGAACAGCAGGAGATCGACCCGGAAGTCGCGCGCTACTGGCGGGACAACTACGACCTCCGGTACATCCTGCAGCGCGACTGGGCTCGGCTCGGCCCGAAGCTTCGCGGGAGGATCCACATCACGAGCGGCACGATGGACAACGGCTACCTGAACAACGCCGTGTATCAGATGGAGGAATTCCTGGCGCATGCGGTTCCTTCGTCCGAGTCAGAGCTCATTTACGGTGAGCGCCGCGAGCACTGTTTCACCGGCGACACCGAGCATCCGAACAACGTCGGCAGCCGCACCGTTCATCACCGGTATATGCCTGCAATGGCGCGGTGGATGATCAGGACGGCACCTGCCGGAGCGGACACGACGAGCTGGATGTACTGACGCTTCGAGATGATCTCCTTCGTCGTCCCCGCGTACAACGAGGCACGGCATCTGATGATCTGTAGAACGGTTTGGTGGTGATGTTCTTCCGATATCCACGAAAGACAAGAAAACACGAAAAGCACGAAAGGCACGAAAGGCACGAAACAGAAATGATTTTTTCGTGTATTTTGTGTATTTCGTGATTTTGGTGGTGTGTCAATCACTCGACGCTCCAGTCGCGTCGAACGATGAGGAGAAGACCAGAATGAACGTCGCCAGGCATGTGACGATGGAGGAGCTCGAGGCAGGACTGGACGAGATCCGCCGGTCGCCCAACGACGAAGGCGTCTTGAAGATGATCGTGCGGCGGCCACGGAGCAACGAGCGTGAAATGTTGGAAGAAGGTGAGCTCGATCCCGGGGAAGGACTGGTGGGTGACAGCTGGAAACACCGCGGCAGCTCTCGATCATCGAACAGGCCGCCCAATCCCGACACGCAGCTGAACGTCATGAATTCCCGCGTGATCGCCCTGGTGGCGCGGGACACGGACCGCTGGTGCCTGGCGGGCGATCAGCTTTTCGTCGATTTGGATTTGAGCGCGGAGAATCTTCCCGCCGGAACGCGGCTGGCGCTCGGCTCGGCCGTGATTGAAGTCGCCGCTCCGCCCCACACCGGCTGCAGGAAATTCGGGGAACGCTTCGGGCTCGATGCGGTGAACTTCGTCAATTCGCCGCTCGGTAGGCAACTGCACCTGCGCGGCATCAATGCGAGGGTGGTTCGCGCCGGCGTCATTCGGGTCGGCGACCCTGTCAAGAAGACGCTCGACGCCTGAAGGCAGGTCATCAATGTCTTTGCTTGCCTTAGAGAAAGGGTATAGATTTGGGCTCGTCCCCGTGTCTCTCGGAGGTTTGATCGGAGGAGGAAATGGTGCGACGTGTTTACGCCAGCGTCGTCGTTGTTGGTTTATTGATCTCGGCCGGCCCGGCGTTCGCCCAGAACGTGGCGGGACCGGCTAAAGCGAAGGCTACCACGCCGGAAATCCCGTTCGACTCGGTGAATTTCGTGAAGATGCCCGCGGGGTTGTACATGGGTGAAGCCGTCGGCGTCGCCACCAACTCGAAGGGCCACGTCTTCGTGTTCACGCGCAGCGGCGAGTCGCGCCTCTTCGAGTTCGATCAGACGGGGGCGTTCGTCAAGGAGTTCGGCGCCGGCAGCTACGGCATGGCGTTCGCGCACGCGGTGCGCGTCGACAAGGACGACAACGTCTGGGCGGTCGACGAGGGCACCAACATCATCACGAAGTTCAGCCCCGACGGGAAGATCCTGATGGTGCTCGGCAAGCGGCCCGATCCGCTGGAGCAGATCGCGCTGATGCCGGGCGGCGGCCAGTACTCCGGCGCGAACAAACCGTATTCGTTCCACCGCCAGACCGACGTCGGCTGGGACGCCCAAGGCAACATCTTCGTGACGGACGGCTACGGCGACTCGCGCGTCGTGAAGTACGACAAGAACGGCCGCTTCATCAAGTCGGTGGGCACGCGCGGCAACGGACCCCTGCAGTTCAGCACCCCGCACGCGATGGCGGTCGACGCGAAAGGGATGGTGTATGTCGCCGATCGGGGCAACTCGCGCATTGTCGTGCTCGACAACGATCTGAACCAGAAGGCCGTGTACGACACGGTTGGCGCGCCGTGGGCCGTCTGCATCACCAACACGCCGCATCAGTATCTTTACAGCTCCAACTCGTTTCCGACCGGCAATAATTTCGATCAGGCGCCGATTACCGGCGAGGTCTACAAGATGGAGCTGGATGGCACGGTCCTCGGCCGCTTCGGCAAGGCCGGCCACGGGCCCAAGGAGTTCAGCAGCATTCACCAGATGGACTGCCGGAATCCCGACGAAATCTACGTGGCCGAAATCACCGAATGGCGCGTGCAGAAGGTCATGTTGCGGCCGCAGACGCGGACATCGGCCGGACGATAGGAGCAGGCAATGAGGAACCAGGTTTTGCGGGCTTTGCGTTCTGTCGTCGGTGCGATCGCGATCGGTGTTCCCGTCTTCGCGCAGCCGGTCCCCGACATCACCTACGACGCGAACGCGGATTTCCTGACGCTGCCCTCCGGCACGTACCTCGGCGAGGTCGCGGGCGTGGCGTCGAATTCGCGCGGGCACGTCTTCGTCTACACGCGCACCGGCCATGCCGTCGCGACGCTCGGTGACGAGCGTACGTTCTATCATGGCGGCTCGCGCCTGTTTCAGTTCGACCAGACCGGCAAGTTCGTGAAGGAAATCGGCCAGGGTGTTTATGCCGTCAACTTCGCGCAACAGGTGCGCGTCGATCCGCAGGACAACGTGTGGATTGTCGACGCCGGATCCAACCAGGTCGTGAAGTTCGACGCCGACGGCCGGTACCAGATGGTGCTCGGACGAAAGCCCGAGAACATCACGCTCCGGCCCGGCCCCGGAGTGCCGGCGAGCGGCGGTTTGCCTTCGGGCGGTGCGGCGCCGGAAGCGGGTCGCGGCGGCGGACCCGGCGGGGGAGGCGGCGGCCGCGGCGGCGGGCGTGGAACGCCGGGCGCCGGTATCAACGGGGACAGCTTCAACCGGCCGTCCGACGTCACGTGGGATCGCGCCGGCAACATCTACGTCGCCGACGGATTCGGCCCGACCAACCGCATCGCGAAGTTCACCAGGGACGGCAACTTCGTGAAGACATGGGGCCAGACCGGATCGGCGCAAGGCCAGTTCAACAAGATCCTCGGGATTGGCAGCGATGCCGCGGGCAACATCTATGTGGCGGACGCGGGCAACAACCGCATCCAGGTGTTCGACGGCGAGGGGACGTTCAAGTCGCAGATCACCGGCATCGGCACGCCGCAGGCGATCTGCGTGTCGGGCGGCGCGACCCAGTACTTGTACAGCTCCAACTCGAACGATCCCGAGAGCATGGAGCACGGCGAGATCTACAAGATCCGCCTCACCGGCCAGGTCGTCGGAAAGTTCGGCAAGGCCGGCAAGATGCCGAAAGAATTCGGCATCGTCAACGCGATCGACTGCCGGACCGAGAACGATCTGATCGTCGGCGAGATCTGGAACTGGCGCGCGCAGAAGGTCACGTTGAAGCGTTAATCGAGAACCACGCCACGAGGGACAGGACGGTCGTGGCATGAGGAGGGCTCGTGTATACAACAGTCGTTTGCCTCGCTCTGATGCTGGTTGGGCTGCTCGGCCAACAACCCGCGTCTGCGCCCGCCGGATCGGCGTCGCTGAATTTCGACGTGTTCAAGACGAAAATACAGCCCATCTTCATCGCCAAGCGTCCCGGCCACGCTCGATGCATTTCGTGCCATTCGGCCGGCACGCCCCTCCGTCTGCAGCCGCTTCCGCCGGGAAGCGCGACCTGGAGCGACGAGGACTCACGAAAGAACTTCCAGGCCGTCCAGCGGGTCGTTCTGCCCGGCGTGCCGCTGAAGAGCAAGCTCCTCATCCATCCGCTTGCCGAAGCGGCCGGTGGCGACTTCTTTCACAATGGCGGCAAGCACTGGAGCTCGCAGAGCGACCCTGAATGGCAAGCGTTGAAAGCCTGGGTGCTTGGAGAGCCTCGAACAAGCGGTGACTGAAAACAAGAATCTTCTTCGTGCGTTTCGTCTGTTGCGCGCTTTGGTGATCGCTCCGAGCTCGCTCTGCGCTTTTTCAAAGGAGTTGAAGACGTGATCCACACATACGCGATTCGTCGGTCTCTCATGGTGTCCGCGGGAGTCGTGCTGCTCACCATCTCCGTGGCCGCTCAGAACAAGGTCCGCATCATCCAAACCAACAGCGCGGGAGACAGCGTCCACGTCATCGATCCCGCCACGAACAAAGTCGTGGGAGTGATATCGGGGATCGAAGTGAGCCATGGCGCGGCGGTAGCCCCGGACGGCACTCGAATCTACATCAGCAACGAGGCCGACAGCACGCTCGACATCGTCGACGGGAAGACCTTGACGGTGACCAACAAAGTCAAGTTGAGCGGTCACCCGAACAACATCGCCATCGCTCGTGATGGGCGGCGGGTCTACGTCGGGATCATCCAGGAGCCGGGCGGAGTCGACGTGATCGACACCGCCTCGCTGAAGAACGTCAAGACGATCCCGACGAAGGGCACCATCCACAACCCGTACGTCACGCCTGACGGCAGGTACGTGGTGGCCGGATCGATCCAGGGAAAGAGTGTGAATGTCATCGACGCGCACACCGAACAGCCCGCGTGGACACTGGACATGGACCTGGGTGTCCGTCCGATGACGTTCTCGACGAACCCCGATGGCTCCACGAAATGGATATTCGTTCAGGTGAGCGGCTTCAACGGGTTTGCGGTCGTGGATTTTGCGACGCACAAGGAAGTCAACAGGATCAAGAATCCGGACCTGCCGCCGGGGAAGGCGACGGTTCCGGCTGGATCCGATCCATCTCACGGCATGGCCGTCACCTCGGACGGCAGGACACTGGTGGTCTGCAGCCGGTTGAACAACTTCCTCTACTCGTACTCGCTGCCGGATCTGAAGCTGCTGGGCGGCGCCGAGCTCGGCGGAAAGGGTGCGGCCTGGGTGACTCTCACGCCGGACGGCAAGACAGCCTACGTAGCGAACCCGGTGACCAATGACGTCTCGGTCATCGATATCAAGTCGATGAAAGAAACGGCTCGCATCGCGGTTGGGGCCGTGCCGAAGCGAAACACCACGGGAGTGTTGCCGTAGGGCGACGCTCGGGTCGCTCGCCTGAAGAGCCTGTGAAAAAATCTCGGTAGTGTCCACCTTTTAGGCGGACCTTGTCGCGTCCGGCTGGAGCCGGACACTACGAGAGACTCGATCTTTTCACACACTAAAGCCTTCGCGCTCCATTTAGGGCAAGTAGGTCGCGTGGGTCGGGTGGGGCAAGTCGGATAGGTCGGGTGGCGCACGCTGGGCAAAACCTTTGCCCACACCTGGCCCACCAGCCCTACCCGACCCACCCGACCTCTATCCGACCTACCGTACCCATCCGACCTACTCGGCCTATCCGACCCACCCGACCTAGTTTGCTGATTGCGCCGGGCAGCCTGGCCTCCGCCAGTCCCCAGTCCCCAGTCCCCAGTCCGTCCCCGTCCCTACGCGAGGGCTTTTGAAACCGCTCCCGTGAACCGTGTATAAACTGACGTGTCATTGGAGCAAGCGAGAGTCGCTCTTCATCCTCAGCGAGGTCGACGACATGACGGTTCAGCCTGCGGCGCGAACACGACCGTTCACGGGCAACGAGTATCTCGAAAGCCTGCGCGACGGCCGCGAAATCTGGATTTACGGACAACGCGTCAAGGATGTGACCACGCATCCGGCCTTTCGCAACACGGCGCGGATGATCGCGCGGTTGTACGATGCGCTCCACGATCCGGCGCGGCAGGCGATTCTCACCACCGAGACCGACACCGGCAGCGGCGGCTTCACGCACCGGTTCTTCAAGGGATCACATGACGCCGGCGAGCTCGTCGCCGCGCGCGACGCGATCGCCGAGTGGGCACGCGTTTCGTACGGGTGGATCGGCCGCAGTCCCGACTACAAGGCCGCGTTCATGGCCACCCTCGGCGCGAACTCGGCGTTCTATGAACCATATGAGCAGAACGCCAGGCGGTGGTACAAAAAAGTTCAGGAGGAAGTCGCCTTCGTCAATCACGCCATCGTGAATCCGCCGGTCGATCGCGACAAGCCCCTCGACGATGTCAAGGACGTGTACATGCACGTGGACAAAGAGACGGATGCCGGCTTGATCGTCAGCGGCGCCAAGGTCGTCGCGACGACATCGAGTCTCACGCACTTGAACTTCATCGCCAACAACGGCGCGCTGCCGATCAAAACCAGGCCGTTCGCCTTCGTCTGCATCGTGCCCACCGGCGCGCCCGGGGTGAAGCTGTTCTGCCGCCCCTCCTATGAGATGACGGCGGAGGTCATGGGAACGCCGTTCGACTATCCGCTTTCGAGCCGCATGGACGAGAACGACTCGATCCTCGTCTTCGACAACGTGCTGGTACCCTGGGAGGACGTGTTCGCCTACGGCGACATCGACAAGGTCAACAACTTTTTCCCGCGCTCCGGGTTCCTGCCCCGCTTCATGTTCCAGGGGTGCACGCGCCTGGCCGTCAAGATGGACTTCCTCGCCGGGCTGCTCCTCAAAGCGGTGGAAGCCACGGGCGCCAGGGACTTCCGCGGCGTGCAGGCGCAGGTTGGCGAAGTGCTGGCCTGGCGGAACCTGTTCTGGGCGCTGACAGACGCGATGGCGCGCGCCCCGATGCCGTGGACGGAGGGCTACGTCCTGCCGAACCTGGATTCAGGCCTGGCGTACCGGGTCATGGCCAGCCTCGCGTATCCGAAAATCAAGGAAATCATCGAGAACACGCTGGCCAGCGCGCTCATCTATCTGCCGTCGAGCGCTCTTGATTTCAAGGTGCCGGAAATCCGCCCCTATCTGGACCAGTTCGTACGCGGCTCGAATGGGTACACCGCCGAGCAGCGCGTCAAGTTGATCAAGCTGTTGTGGGACGCCATCGGCACCGAGTTCGGAGGACGTCACGAGCTCTACGAGCGCAACTACTTCGGCAACCACGAAAGCATTCGTTTCGAGACGCTGATGGCGGCCGACGCATCGGGCGCAACCGCCCGGTACAAGGGCTTCGCCGAGGCCTGCATGTCCGAATACGACCTCGACGGATGGACCGTACCCGATTTGATCAATCCCACTGACGTGAGCGTCGTGATCAGGAATTTCACGCAGAAGTGAAACGTGCGAGACCTGTCACACTGCATTCGTGCCCACGTGCAACCGCAGAGCGCGCAGATGGCGCAGAGACGAAAAGCTTAACCACGAAGCACACGAAGACACGAAGGACACGAAACAGAGGCGTGCGACCGCCCGCGAAGCGGGCAGCGAGACGAAAAGAGCGCCGCAAGCACAAACGGTGCGGCGTGCCAGTCGTTTGTGTTTGCGACGCTCTTTTCGTCTCGTCAAGCGGCCGGCGTTGCCGGCCGCAGGTCGCACGCCCCGATCTCTGCGTGCTTTGCGGTCTCTGCGTTCAAATTGTCGTCTTCTTCGTGTCTTCGTGAGCTTCGTGATCTTCGTGGTAGAGCGTTCGTTCTCAAAGCGTCGGTCGCGTCCCGTGGTATGCGTGTTCGATCAGCTCGCGCACACCTGCGTACTCGATCGGTCGCGGGTTGTCGTAGGGACTTTCAGTGGCAAGTTGCGCGGCTCGATCGAGACCGTCGGCCGGCATGCCGATGTCCTTCAGGGCGATCGGCGCGCCAAGGCGGACCGCGAGATCGAAGATGCCCTGGGCGGCGTCGCGGGCGCCCAGGGCGCCGGCGGCGACGCGCATCGCGTCGGGCGCGGCCTCGCGATTGAACGCCGTGGCGTGCGGCAGGATGACCGTGTGCACGTCGGCGTGCGTCAGATTGAACGCGCCGCCGAGCGTATGACACAGCTTGTGATGGATGCTCATGCTGGTCGCGCCCAGTGCCGTTCCTGCGAGCCACGCGCCGTAGAGCGCATCGGCGCGAGCGTCGAGGTGAGCCGGCTCCTTCACCACGACAGGAAGCGACCGGGCAAGGGCTCGAATTCCTTCGGCGGCCAGCAGCGAAATGATCGGGTTGGCGTCCCGCGCGTACAGCGCCTCCACGCAGTGCGCGATCGCGTTCATGCCCGATGGTCCCGAAATGCGCGGCGGCAGGCTCACCGTCAGCGTGGGATCGTACAACACCGTCTTGGGCAGCACCTTCCGGTCGCGGCCCGTTCGTTTGAGACCGCCGTCGGTGAGACCGTAGATTGGCGTCATCTCCGAGCCGGCGTACGTCGTCGGCACCGCCACGATTGGCACCGCGCTCTCGAGCGCGATGGCCTTGCCGAGGCCGATCGTGGAGCCGCCGCCAACCGCGACGCAACAGTCGGCCTCGAGGCGCCTCGCCACGTCGCGGGCGGCGCGCGCCGTCTCGATGGGCACATGCATCACGGCTTCGGCATAAACGCCCGCAGCCGCATCGCCCAGACGACGGGCGGCTTCGTCGGCGCTGCTCCGCTGTTCCGGCGTCGCCAGGACGAGCGCACGGCGAGCACCGAGTCGCCGGACTTCCTCGGCGAGATGATCGAGGGCGCCGACTCCGAAAATCACGCGGGTGGCGGGCTGGTCGTAGAGAAACGCGCGCACGCGCGACCTACAATATCAGATCGACTTCACGAAAACCGTCGCGTACAATGTCGGTTCTTCCTGGGGGATCCATGGAAACCGCCGATCGATCCGGGAGACTTCACAGAAGATCAGGAGATCAGGAGTCGTGCTGCTCTTCAAGAGCCCGCATGAGCAACAGCTCCCGGCTTCCAGGTCTTTTGTTCAAATCCCGACGCCGCGGCGGGCTGCCATGGCTGCCGGCACTGGCGATAGCGATGGCCATCGTTCCCGTGTTCGCGCAAATGCCTCCCGCCGCCGGGGCGGACCTCTCCGGCGAATGGGCGCCGCGGTTTCACGAGGACCAGCCCGAGCGCATCCCGGGTCCGGAGATCGGCGATTATCTCGGACTCCCCATCAATGAAGCCGCCCGGCTCCACGGCGACAGCTGGGACGCATCCCTGCTGACGCTGCCCGAGCACCAGTGCAAACCGCACCCGTCCGACTACTCGCCGCGTGGTCCGGCGAACCTGCGGATCTGGAAGGAGATCGACACGCCGTCGCAGCAATTGATTGCCTATCACACGCACATCTCGTGGCAGGCGCCGGAACGGACGATCTATATGGATGGGCGCCCGCATCCACCGGATTATGTCGCCCACACCTGGCAGGGTTTCTCGACCGGGAAGTGGGAAGGCGACATGCTGACGATCACGACCACGCATTTGAAAATGGGTTGGATCCGGCGCAACGGCATCCCCAGAAGCGACAAAGCGACCGTGACCGAACATCTGGTTCGGCACGGCGAGTACCTGACGTGGATCATCGTCATCGACGATCCGGTGGCGCCGTGCCCCATCACCTGCCGGGAGCGAACACGTTCCTCGGTGAATTCCCCGCGAAGTACGGAATCCCTCCCGAGGCCGCGAGAGGCGGAGCGGAAACGATGTACCCGGAGTACATGCTGAAGCTGAAAACGATGCCCGGCAGCCCGTGGTGAAAGTCCCGGCGTCGCACCGAGGCCGGCGAGGCGCCCCGATGGCAAGGCGCGACGACCGAGAATATCGGGCAATATTTGAGGGAGGAGCAACGCAGCCAGCGGGGATGCATCGCCGGCCGAATGCAGCCGGACTTTCACCGCGGGCTGCTAAGCCCAGGACGATCGCAAAGTAAGGCGGCAGCAGAATGACCGCGAAAAGCACGAAATCCATGAAAAGCACGAAAAAGATTGTTTTGTTTCGTGTCTTTCGTGCTTTCGTGTCTTTCGTGGCCTGGGGTGGACTCCGACGGGCTCCTGGTGACAAAGGAATCGGGTCGGGCGGGCTGCGGCTGGGAGCGTGCTCACATGTCTCGGGCACGCGCCTGGCGGTGACGCTGGCACTGACGGCTCTCCTGGGCGCCCGGGGCGTTGGAGCGCGAGCCGCCCGGCAGAATCGGCCGGGTCCAACACGCGTACAGCTGAACCAGAGTCTCGACACGGTCGACGTGCACGTGCTGCACGTCCAGGGCAACGTCTACATGCTCGTCGGCGCGGGTGGGAACATCACGCTGCAAGTGGGCGACGAGGGCGTGCTGCTCGTGGACACGTCGTTCGAGCAGATGAGCGACAAGGTCGTGGCCGCGATCCGATCGCTTTCCGACAAGCCGATTCGCTACATCATCAACACCCACGCGCACCCGGATCACGTGGGCGGGAATGCGCCGATCGCGAAGTCGGGCGCGACGATCGCCGGCGGCAACATGGGAGTCGGCGCCAACACCGGCGCCTCGATCCTGGCGCACGAGAACGTCCTCAACCGGATGACCGCACCGACGGGTCAGCAGGCGCCCACGCCGGCGGCCGCCTGGCCCACCGACACCTACTTCACCAGGAAAAAAGAGCTGTTCTTCAACGGCGAAGCGATCGAGATCATTCATCAGCCCGCCGCCCATACCGACGGCGACAGCCTCGTGTTCTTCCGTCGTTCCGACGTCCTCAGCTCCGGCGATCTATTTGGCACCATCACGTATCCGGTGATCGATCTGGAGCGGGGCGGGAACATTCAGGGGATCGTCGACGCCCTGAACACCATTCTCGATATCACGATTCCCAGGGACAAGCAGGAAGGCGGCACGTATGTGATCCCCGGACACGGACGTCTCTGCGATGAAGCCGACGTCCTCGAGTACCGGGACATGGTCACGATCATTCGCGATCGCATCCAGGACCTCGTGAAGAAAGGGATGACGCTGGAGCAGGTCAAGGCCGCCAGACCCACTCTGGATTACGACGGCCGCTACGGCGCGAAAACCGGACCGTGGACGACCGACATGTTCATCGCCGCGGTGTATCGCAATCTCAGCGCCGCAAAGAGCAAGAGCCAATAAGCCAATAAGGATCGTCGATGAAACAACCCATGCTGACACTCGTCATGATCGGCGCGTTTGTCGCCGCGACTCCCGCGCACGCGCACCATTCGTTTGCCGCCACCTACTTCGAGGACAAGGTGCAGAAGGTCGAAGGGAACCTCGTGCAATTCCTCTATCGCAACCCGCATTCGTTCGTGCACCTGGAGGGGCCGGATGAGAACGGCGTGGCGCAGCGATGGGCCGTCGAGTGGGCCGCGGGCCTGCAATTGAACCAGCAGGGCGTGATGCGCGACACGCTCCATGTAGGCGATCACGTGATCATCGAAGGCAATCCGGGACGCAACGCTCAGGATCACCGCCTGCGCATGCGCAGCATGCTGCGGCCGTCCGATGGATGGAAGTGGAGCGGCACCTTCCAATGATGCGCCCCGGCGCCGATTGCGCTGTCGTCCGGGCTCGATGGATTGCTGTCATCGGGCTCTCGGTGACGGTCTCGGCTGCCCTCGATGCTCAGCGCGGTCGGGGCGGCCCGCCCACGACTCCCCCGAACCCCAGGGCCGCGGCGCCGATCGATCTCACCGGCTACTGGGTCTCGGTGGTCACGGAAGATTGGCGCTATCGGATGGTCACGCCTCCGAAAGGTGATTTCGCGAGTGTGCCGCTGAACGACGAGGGCCGCAAGGTCGTCGACGCGTGGGATCCGGCGAAGGACGCGGCGAGCGGCAATGAGTGCCGGGCATACGGCGCGGCCAACATCATGCGCGTGCCAGGGCGCGTCCACGTCACCTGGCAGGACGACAACACGCTGAAGATCGAAACAGACGCCGGCCAGCAGACCCGTCTGCTGCGCTTCGGCGAGTCGCAACCGCCAGCCGGAGAAGCGGGCTGGCAGGGTTATTCGGCGGCGACGTGGGAAGTCGCGGGCGGACCGCCACGCGGCGGTGGCGGTGGCGGCCTCGGTCGCGGCGTCATCACCGCTCGCGGCGTCGTTCAAGGTGCAGACGACCCTGCTGTGGCGGGTGATCCGGGTC
>QHWJ01000100.1 GCA_003222535.1 Acidobacteriota bacterium
TGAGACTCTGCATGAAGGCGGACTCGGCGCCGGCAAGGTCGTTCTTCGCGAGCGCGGCGAGACCGTTGTTGAACAACTGCTCGGCGGGAGCTGGTTTCGTAAGCTTTATAACGTCCGCACGTGCCAGTTGCGGGATCAGCAGGATCCAGCAGAGGCTCCAAACGGCAAGTTTGACAGCAAGACGGCCCCGTGACACTTCGCGCATTGGATGATCTCCTCCCCGTAAACCAGCAAGGGATGTACCAGGGTGAGCCGTTCGGATTCCGCTGGAATTGCGAGAAGTCGCCGTGGTTGGCGCGAGAGTCTGTCGCGCGCGTGACTATGTTCGCGCGGTTCGGACGGACAAGAAAAAGCCTGGCATCGCGTCGAGCGATGCCAGGCTTGTGGCAAATGAGAGTCGGGAACCTACTTGCTTGACTGCCGACGGCGATAACGGACCGCGGCAAGGAGGCCGCTGCCCATGAGGATCAGGCTGGAGGGCTCCGGAACCGCGGAAGAGACCGGCGGGTCGGGCGGCGGGAGCGCCGTTCCACCGACTCCGGCGAACCCGAAAATGAACGTCGACGGAGTACCGACTGTCGCGTCGCAGCCGATAACCACACCCGTATGGCACTGACCGAGCGAGTAAACCTCGGCACCGACCGTGCCCAGCGCGGTCAGCGCGGCGGCCTCGCTCAGTGAAGCTCCGTAGAAGATCGAAAAGCTCTTCGTTCCACCTGCGGCCAGGCCGCCGAATCCGAACGTGAATCTGGCGCCATGGTCGCACGGGCCTGCGTCGGTGAAATTGGCGTTGGCCACACCACCGCAAAAAATATCTGAAGCGACGAGAGGATCCGGAGATTGGAAGCCATCGTCGCCGCTATTGAGCAACGCTGTTGCCGGCCAGCCTTGCAACGTGACGAATTCGTCGAACGTGGTTGGAGGGATGTCCCAGTCCATCGTCCTGTTGTATCGCAGGTCGCTCACAGCCGATCCCGTTCCGTACGTCAACGTGACTTCGTCGATGAAGAGGTCGGGCGACGCCGACGGATGGTAGAACTGCGTCACGGTGAAACCCGTAAGGCTGGAGAGCTCTGCGACAGCCGTCGCCGTCGAGGCGGTCGATCCGAAGCTCACCGAGGTCAGTCCGGCCGTTCCGGCCGCGTTGTCGGCAAAACCAGACACACCATTTGCGGAAATCCCGAAGCCTTCGCACAAGCAGCCGGGCGAGGTGGCGTCTGCATCCAGGGCAAACGAATAGAGGCCCACGCTGCCGCTATTGGTCGGCGTGAGAAAGACTCCGCCGGTGCCGTCGGGAACGTTGAGTTGGCCCAGGGAATCCACGCCGAGCGCGATCCCGCCATTCGAGATGATTGCCTGAGCACCAGCCGGCGCTGCGTACGAGCACGCGACCAGCAGACCCAGGAGTAACACCGAGCGCCTGGCTGTGGCAGCCAGGGCGAAGTACCCGCATCGAACGAGCGCATTTGCCATCATGAAATCCTGTCTTTAATCAAAGGGCGATTACGACGGTGCCCGAAGGACATCAGTGCAACTGCTCTGCCAGAGAGGAAAATGTCTGCCCTTTGGGGCAAACAAAAGTTCGCCCCGAAGAACATCCTCGTGAGGCGACTTTTCGCTCCGTGAAGGCGAACTTCTGGCCGGCGTGAAGGGTGCCCCACCGTGCTGGGCGTGACAGGCGCCCTATCGTGCTGGGTGTGGAAAGCCCTCTACGGTGCGGGGCGGGAAAGGCACCCCAAAAGCACCGCACCGTGCTCGGCGAGAAAAACACTGCACCGTGCTGGGCGTGACAGGCGCCCTATCGTGCTGGGTGTGGAAAGCCCTCTACGGTGCGGGGCGGGAAAGGCACCCCACCGTGCTGGGGGCGAAAAGCACTGCAACGGGGAGTTCTCCACGCGCCAAGCACCCTGGACTTGCCGTTTCACACCAAGCACCCTGGAATGCCTTTCACATCGAGCACCCTGGAGTGCTTGGTCACACCGAGCACCCTGGAGCGCCGTTCACACCAAGCACCTTGGAGTTGCCGTTCACATCTGCGCGATGTGGGGCCGCGGACGAGTCGATGTGCCGTGACGGTTCACTGGGCCGCGGGTCGCGATGCGATGCGCGGAAGTCAGGAAACTCGCCGCAGCATTCGCACTCGAAGACCCCATGCGCGAGCCAGCGCGTGCTCGCCCATCGGAGTGGCCGGCGGCAGTACGGGCACGGCAGCGGTCCTGACGATTCAGAGGTCGTCAAAGGTCCGGCTGTCAATGCTGGAAAAGCGCCATGACGTTGGTGAACTTCTCGTACAAGCGATTGAACGCGGGCTGCTCGATCCGAAGCGCGTCGACAATCAGCTCGACGAACCGCCGATCGCCGCGATGCTGCCCGACAATGTGGGTGACTCGCTCCTCGAACTCCGCAAAGGAAGCGACCTGTCCCTGCTCGTGCCGCTCGGCCATCTCGTTGACGATGGCGTAGACGACGCGCTCCTGATCGGCCGACACGCCGTAACCGGCCAGCACGCGGCCAAGCGGCCGTGATGCGGCGACGACGCGAATGACGCCAGCGAGGCGAGCTTCGAGCTCCGCCACCCGCGCCTCGAGCTCGATCACTCTGTGGTCTCCAATCGCTTCCATCGGCCAATCCCCTTGATGACGCGACACCCTCGGTGACGCGGCATTTCGCCTAGGAGCGTGTCCGAGAAATACGAACACGCTCCTAGTAGGCCGGCTCCGCCGGCGAAAAACCCCCTGAATTCGCAAGTCGTTCCGCGCGAAGCGCGGCTACTATGAGCCCGTGAGGCATTACTCAGACGGGCTCCTAGTGATAAGGCGAGGCTTTCAGCCTCGCCAAAGGCGACACTGACCGCCTCCGCCAAGGCTACGGCGGTCCGCCGAAGCTTTATGCGAAGGCGGAAAGGGTCGCCCTACACTTGGGCAACCCTGAAGGGTCGCCCTACGTACGTCGCTGAAAGGGTCGCCCTACGTACGTCGCCGACACGACGACACGTGTCGAAATCCCCGCTCACGCGTACGTCGCAGGAAGCTCGCGGTCGTGCACGAAGTAGCTGCGGCACGCCGCATCCATCAACTCCGGCGTGAGACGCGCCGGCTGCCCCAGATAGGCGGCGAGCGTGAGCGCCTGCGTAATCAGGTCGCGCGGCTGGCATCCCCGCAGCGGAATCTTGTTGGGTCGATAGTAATCATCCAGCATGTACTCCACGACGTGACGCTCGAACGGGATCTCCCTGGTCTTGCAGTAGTTCTCGAAGATGCGAATGAAGTCGCCTCGCGTCGGGCTCTCCGCGAAAATCTTGTAGCGAATGCGCCGCAGGAACGCCTCGTCGGCGAGCTCGGTCGGCTTCAGGTTCGTCGAGAGGACCAGCAGCACGATGAACGGAATCTCGATGGTCTGGCCCGACTGGAGCGTCAGGAAATCGATCCGGCTCTCGAGCGGCCCGATCCATCGGTTCAACAGATCCCGCGGCGAGCAGCGCTGCCGCCCGAAATCGTCGATCACCAGAACGCCGCCGTTGGCCGCCAGCTGGCCCGGCGCGCGGTAGAGCTTGTTGATCGCGTTGTAGCGCAGGTCGAGTGCGTCCAGCGTCAGCTCGCCGCCGACCGTCACGATCGGACGCCTGCAATGGGCCCACCGGCGGTCGTACGGGACGCCCCTGGCGAGCTTCTCGTCGTCGTAGTGGAGCGGAAGCTCTTCATGGCACGCCGGATCGAACACCTTGATGATGTTGCCCTCGACCTCGATCGCGTGGGGAATCGCGATGTTGCCGGCGAGCAGCCCGCGAATGGCGTGCGCCATCATCGTCTTGCCGTTGCCCGGCGCTCCGTAGACGAACATCGAGTGGCCGAAATTCACGGCCGGCCCCACCGCGTCGAGGACGGCATCGGACACGACCATGTCCGAAAACGCCGTCCTCACCGAATCGCGGTCCGCGCGGAGGGGGACCGTCTTCTTGAAATCGAGTATGTAGCGACGGTACTGCTCGAGCGGCACCGGTGCGACGCCGACGTACTGGTTCTGTTTGAGCACGCCGGCGGCCCACATGCGGCCGGCGTCGGTGGTCCGGTAGCGGAACGACGCACCGCCGAACACCGACGCGCCGGTGACTTCGACCAGCCGCTGCTGCTTGAGGAATTCGAGGCACGGCTCGAACACGGAGAAACCAAGGCCGAGCCGCCTGGTCATTTCCGCGCCCGTCAGCTCGCCGGTGAAGTAGAGCAGCTTCAGCACCAGCTGCTCGACGACGTCCGATTTCAGGCCGGCCTGCTCGAGCGTGGCCGGCGCCGGCGGATGGAAAATCCCGGTCGAATCAGTGGCGTTCATCGTGATCCGATCCCTTGGGGACAGCGGCTCGCCTGAAAGGCTCGCCCTCCATCGTTATGCGCTCGCCCTCCATCCTGAAAGGCTCGCCGTCCGCTGGCTGCGTGGAGCGCGAGGCTTTCAGCCGAGCGTCTCCCCCGCTCTGCTGCTCATGACGGCGCGCCTGCCTCGCCCGCGCGGCCGCAGCGACCCAGCCGGGGCTCAGCGCCTCCGCCCGTTCGAATGCCTGGGCGGCCGCCGCGTGATCGCCCCCGGCGGCGAGCACAATCCCCAGGTTGAAGTACCGGGCGCGTGCGTCGCCGGCAGCCGAAAACTCGAAGTCGGCGGACGCCAGGCTGCCGGCCGCCGCGTACGCGAGACCGAGATTGTTGTGCGCGGCGTTGGACCGCGGCTCGAGGTCGACGGCACGCCGGCACCGTGCCAGCGCGTCGTCCACTTCGCCCGCCTGAAACGACACGTAGCACAAGTTCGTCCATGCGTAAGCGGCCCGCGGGTCGAGCGTCAACGCCTGCTCGAACGCGCGACGCGCGTTCGTGGTCTGGCCGAGCGCGATCAACACGGTGCCGAACGTGTTGTACGCGGAGGCCGATTCGGGCGCGTAGTAGATCGCCCGGCGCGCATCGCCAAGCGCGAGCTCCGGAGCGTTCCAGTCGCGCCAGATTCGCGCGAGCTCTTCGTACGCAGCGGCGTCGCGGCGGTCGAGGGCCACGGCGCCGGCGTACTGCGTGTACGCCGCGTCGAGGATTCGCAACCGGCGATAGGCATCGCCGACACGGCGATGGGCGGCCGGCGTACGCCCTGCCGCCAGCGCCGCCAGCGCATCCCGCAGCTCGGGATCGAGCTCTTCCAGCGTGCCTGCCGCCACACCAGGCCGTGGAGTGGCCCCGAGCGACAGCCGGCGTATCTTGGAAATTGATGTCTCCAGCGAATCCCCCGCCGCCTCGACGCCGGTTCGCACCGGTTCTTCGACCTTGCTCGAGGCAGGCCGATGCGAGGCGCATGCGATCGACAGGACGAGCGCTGCCAGAGATCCCGCTCGGAAAAACCGAGCCTGACGTGACAAGTCTGAAGTCTGAAGTCTGAAGGCTGAGGAATCCCGCCGCATGCTTCTGCTCAGACTTCTGACTTCTGACTTGTGACTTGACGTTGCTGATTTCTTCAGCAACTTGCTAGTCCTCCGATCGGAGCCGTGCCCGCCGGCGCAGCATATACGCAATGAGACACACAGCCGCGACGATCGTCAGCGCAATACTCGTTACCATCGTTTCTCCTTTGCTATGGGACCCGGGCTCCCGGCGTCCCGCCTACCGTGCCATTTGCAGGAATGACCGTACGATCAAGATCACGGCGGGCCCAATCGTGACCACATACAACGCCGGAAACAGACACAACACGAGCGGGAACACCATCTTCACGCCCATTTTCGCCGCTTTCTCCTCGGCCCGCTGCCGCCGCTTCGTTCGGGCCACCTCCGCGAACGTGCGCAGCGCCTGCGACACGCTGGTGCCGAACCGGTCCGTCTGCACGAGCATCGCGACGAGCGATTTCACGTCCTCGTTTTTTGTTCGCGCTTCGAGATTCCTGAACGCCTCGACACGCGGCTTGCCGGCGCGCGTCTCGGTCGTCAGCATCCTGAGCTCGTCACCGAGGGGCGGATACGCCAGGGAGAGCTCCTCGGTCGCGCGGACGATGGACTGATCGAGGCTGCATCCAGCCTCGAGGCACACAATGAGCAGGTCGAGCACATCGGGCAGGCCGTCGCTGATCGCCTGACGCCGCCGCTCGATAAGCCGTCCCAGCACAACGCCTGGCAGTAGGAATCCGATCAAGGCGGCAAACAATCCGAACAGGATTCCCCGGCTTCCGCCCACCAGGATCAGCACGGGGATCCCGACCACCAGCGGCGCGACGACCTCCGCCACCGAGAACACCACCGCCGCCGCCAGACCGTGGTAGCCGGCGCGCATGAGACGCCGCCGGAGCCTGGTCATTTCGCTCGGCGACTTGGGAACGAAGCTCGCGATCCGCTCGATGACAGGGTGCGGCCGATCCATGAGCGCCATCGGTCCGGAGACGCCGGCGCCGCGGCCGATCGCCACCGCCTTGTGCAGCCGTTTGCGCTCCGGGGCCTGTCGCTGCACGACGACGTACGCGGCCGCGCCCGCGAGGAGCGCGACGGCCGCGAACGTGGCCACCACGGTGGCGATGAGCAGTGGGGACATCATCAGTACTTGATATTCACGATCTTGCTAATGACGAGCATCCCGACGGCCTGCAGGACGAGCGCGCCGAGAAGCATCTTGATCCCCAGAGGATCGCTGAAGAGCAGCTTGAAATTATCCGGCGCGATCACCATCTGGGACAGTCCGACGAACGGCGGGAGCGCGCTCAGGACGGCCGCGGTCATCCGGCCGTGCGCCGAGATCACCTTCACCTGGCGCTTCACCTTGAACCGCTCGCGGATGACCGATGCGAGGCTGTCCAGGATGCCGGACAGATTGCCTCCGGACTCGCGCTGCGTGAGGACGGCCGTCACGAAAAACCTGGCGTCGAGAATCGGGATGCGCTCCGCAAAGGCCCGCAGGGCGTCCGGCAGCGCCATCCCGTAGTTCTGCCGGTCGTAGAGCAGCTTGAATTCCGGGCCGACCGGCGCGCCGATCTCGTCCGCTACCATCGACAGGCCGGTGGGAAACGCGTGGCCCGCGCGCAACGCGCGGGACACGAGCTCGATCGCTTCGGGAAACTGCTCCTCGAACTTCCACAACCGGCTCGACGCCACGTACCGTACCCAGAAGTACGGCAGCGTCATGGCGGCGGCCCCGGCGAAGGCAGCGACAGCGGCGCGCGCGGTCAGCATCCACGTGATCAGTCCGACCACGAACCCGGCCATCCAGCACATGAAGATCAGGGCCGGAACCGTCAGACGGAGCCCGGACTGATCGATCAGCTTGCGAAACGCCTTGAACGGTGTCGCGCCGCGCTCGCGCAGCTCGGACGCCGGAAGGGTCAGACGGCTCTTCTTGATCGGATCCGCCGGTCGCAAACGCTTCTTGAGGGCGCGCTGAGCGCTTACTTCCGGCCCCATCACCAGCAGGGCGTACAACCCCACGATGAGGGCGACCACAAAGACAAACGTCATGACGACGATGATCACGGCTTCATCCCGACGTACTGGACTTGCTCGAACATCTCGGCGGGCAGGTGAATGCCCGACGCCGCGAGGCGTTCGCTGCATTTCGGTCGAATGCCGGTGGCGCGGAAGCGCCCGCACACCTTTTTGTCGGCCGACATGCCTGTGCGCTCGAACACGAACAGATCCTGAAGCGTGATGACGTCGCCTTCCATCCCGGTCAACTCCGTGATCGCCGTCACGCGTCGAGACCCGTCCGCGAGGCGCGTCACCTGAATGATGAGGTGCACGGCGGACGCCACCTGCTGCCGGATGGCCCTCTCGGGAAGGTTCAGGTTGGCCATCGCCACCATCGTGTCGAGCCGGTACAGCGCGTCGCGCGGGGTGTTCGCGTGCACCGTGGTCAGGCTGCCGTCGTGGCCCGTGTTCATTGCCTGCAGCATGTCGAGCGCCTCCTCGCCGCGAACCTCGCCGACGACGATGCGATCGGGGCGCATGCGGAGGGCGTTGATCATCAGCTGCCGCTGGCGGACCTCGCCCTTGCCCTCGATGTTCGACGGCCGCGTCTCGAGCCGCACGACATGACGCTGCCGCAGCGTCAACTCCGCCGCATCTTCGATCGTCACGATGCGTTCGTCTTCGGCGATGAAGCTCGACAGCACGTTGAGCAGCGTGGTCTTGCCGGCCCCGGTCCCGCCCGACACGACGACGTTGCTGCGGCATGCGACCGCGGCCGTGAGGAAGTCGAGCATCGGCTGGGTCATCGACTGGCGAGCGACGAGATCCTGCGCGCCCAGCTTGTCGGTGCGAAAGCGCCGGATCGACAGGACCGGACCGTCCAGCGCCAGCGGCGGAATGATGGCGTTCACGCGCGACCCGTCGGCCAGGCGCGCGTCGACCATCGGGCTCGACTCGTCGATCCGGCGCCCGACCGCGCTGACGATGCGCTCGATAATCTGCAGCAGATGCCGATCGTCGCGGAATACCGTATCGGTCGGCTCGAGCTTGCCGTGCCGCTCGACATAAATCTGATCCGCGCGGTTGACGAGAATGTCGGAGACGGCGGGATCGCGGAGCAGCGCCTCGAGCGGCCCCAGGCCGAACAGCTCGTTGATCACGTCGGTGATCAGGCTCTCGCGCTCCTGCAGGCTGAGAGGCATGGTGATCGCTTCGCCGTCGATCAGCCCCGTGATCAACCGCCGGATCTCCGGCTCCGCGTCCTCGCGGCGCGTGCGCGTCAGCCGCTCCAGATTGAGCCGATTCAGCAGCTCGTCGTGGACGCGCCCCTTCAGCGCCTGATAGCGCGGATCGCGCGTGTCCACCGCTGGTGAAGGAGCCACCCCCGTGATCAGCGTCATTGCGTCTCTTCCTGGTCTGCCCGCTTGCGGGTCTTGCTTCGGCCGGTCATCCGCGCCAGCCACCCGCCCTCGGGCGCAGCTGCTTTCTCGCTCTGCAGCCCCGCCACCATGCGGGCGAACCGTTCGAACGACGCGGCCAGGTTGGTGTGGTTGGTCAGCACGAGAGGCCGCCCCTTGTTCAGCGCGGCCATCGTCGTCCGGTAATCGCTTGGAAACGTGAACGCCAGCGGCGACCCGAGCACCTGTTCGACGTCCTCGCGGCTGATCTCGGACTCCTTGTCGAGTCGAGTCATCACGACGAGCACGCGGTCCTTCGAGTACCGCTGGCGCAACCGCGCGGCCATGCTGGCGGCGCTTCGCACCGCCGACACCTCCTGCGTCGTCACGACGACAATCGACTTCGCGGCGTCGAGGGCATCGAGGGCGCCGGGCTCGGACCGTGGCACGTCCACCACGACGTACTCGAACTGCCTGGAGGTGAACTCGAGCAGCGCCTTCACGCGCGCCGGATCCAGCCGCGCCGCGCCATTCGCTTCCGGCGCCGCCAGCAGATCGAGCCTCGATGCGCCCCGTACGACGAGCGACCGGAAGAAGGCCTCGTCGAGCTTGTGGATGTTGTCGAGCGCGTCGGCCACCGAAAAGCGCGGCTCGACGCCGAGATAGAGCGCGGCATCGCCCCTCGACATCTGCAGGTCGATCATGAGTGCGCCCGACGTCGCGACACGTGACAGGGCGGTCGCGATGTTGACGGCGAGCGCGGTCGCGCCCACCCCGCCCTTGACGCCCACGAAGGCGAAGGTCTGGCTGACGGCCGGCGAGGCCTGGTGGGCGACGATTCGCGTGATCGCCGCGTCGAGCTCCGCGTGGGTAACCGGCTCGGCGAGCCATTCATTGGCGCCGGCGCGCATCGCGGAGAGAATCAGATCGGGATCGAGCGTCTTCGAGACGATTAGAATTCCGGTCGTGGGGTGCTGGCGCCTGAATGCGCCGAGCGCCGGCGGGACGCTCGACTGGCCGCGCAAATCGACAATCAGCACATCTGCCTGGCGGGTCGTGGCTTGCGCCATCGCCGGCAGCTGCGCCAGCGGCACGAGCGACGGCGCGGCGCCGCACGAGCGCACCACGCCTTCGAGCTCTCGATCCGTGCTGCCGGCGACCGTGATCTTCAGGCTCACACGACCCCTTTCATCTCGAGAGAAACGTCGTCCGCAGGAACGCCGACCCGTATCCGACCATGGGCTTCCCCATCACGACCCGGCCGGGCGCGACCGTGAGTTGTCCCTCAATCGATGTACCTATTACGCGCTTGATGAAGAACCCGACGAAGTTGACGACTCGAATCTTCGGTGTCGCGCCAGCCGGCCATCGTGTCTCCTCGTACCGATTCAAATCGAACACGGGAAGGACAACCAGGCGCGGCGACATCGACGCGCACGGGACTGGGTCTTTTGCGCAACTGCTGACTACCTGATTGGACGGGCCCCAGCTCGCGCCCGGATCCGCAGCGATGCGTACCGCGGCGGCGGCGAGCACGGCCGCGAGAGTGCCGGCCGGCTCGACGTTCAGCCGTTCGACGTATCCGTCTCCTGGGACGTACGTTGGTTCGATCTTGACCGGGTCGTCGCTGCTGTTGCAGGAAGCCAGATTGCTGGCGAACCCGCCGCCGTCATGGCGAGGAACTTGAGCGGGGACAAAACGGCCTCGCTCAGCCGGCAGGGTGACGTCCATCACGTTCGTCAGGGTCAGGGGCCAGGAGAGTCTCACCGGTAATATGCGCCCTGAGAACGGCACCGAGTAGCCTCCCGTCGACGTCGAATTATTCGTTGGGTTGAAGGACGGAGGCGTATAGGTGTCGCGCGGAGCTGGTGCAAGAGTCGGGGGCCCGGTCGCGGCGTACTTGACGAAGGTCGGCGCGGGCGCGCCAGCCACGGTGCTCTTGTCTACCCAGAAGTCGGGAATGGCGATCGGCCAGATGCAATCGCTTGCATTGGAAGGCACCATCATCGCAGTCGCGGCTGCCTGAACGCCTTGATCCCTGATGCCCACGAGCTGACCGAAGAACGTCGGCAACGCATTGCCGTGCGTTTTATTGCGGTGCGCATTGACGGCGACGCTGTTCCACACCGGTTGAGGCGATGGGAACTGCGGGAAGCCGGGCACTTGAAATTGAAAAGAGTCCAGGTTTACGTCTCCGATGGTCACGTCAGGCGCGCTTTGCGCCACCAGGTTCGCGACTGCCACAGCGCTTGCGCTCTTTTTGACGTCGGTGACGGGGCCGACCTCGTCAAAGCCGAGCGCGATCGCACCGGCCAGGGCTCCGGCGTCGGCAGCGGTCTGCACTTGACCCCGAGCGGCCATCAGCAGACCGAAATCGATGGACATCGCACAGAACCCGCC
>QHWJ01000242.1 GCA_003222535.1 Acidobacteriota bacterium
TCCCTACGCGCATCCAGACGTGTTCGCACAGTTCATGCACTTGTAGCAGGCGCCGCTGCGAATCATGATCGATCCGCACGTGGAGCACGGCGGCGCGTCTTCCTGATTCTGAATCGTCGCGTGCGGATTCACCGCAGTCGGCTTGCCCGCCGAAGCGGCCGGGTGATTGGGTTCGGCCGCGGAGGTGGACGTGAGCTGGTGACCGTGACCGTTCTCATCGAGCTCGAGGCCGTTCACTCCGGCATGGAACTGCGCCTCGGGCGACAGGAACTTCGACGCCATCCACCGGAAGATGTAATCGACAATCGACTTCGCGAACCGGATCTCCGGATTGCGCGTCATCCCGGACGGCTCGAACCGCACGTGGCTGAACTTGTCGACCAGCGCCTGGAGCGGCACGCCGTACTGGAGCGCGTAGGAGATCGCCTGCGCGAACGCGTCGGCGAAGCCCGAGATCGTCGAGCCTTCCTTCGCCATCACGAGGAAGATCTCGCCCGGCTGGCCGTCGTCGAACAGACCGACGGTGATGTAGCCCTCGTGGCCGGCGATGTCGAACTTGTGCGTCAGCGCCTTGCGCTCGTCCGGCAGCTTTCGCCGCGTCGGCTGCCGGATGAGCGCATCGGCGGCCGCCGCCAGGGCACCGACGTCGGCGCCCGTCTTGTCCCGCGACGTGTTGAGCGGCTGCGTCCGCTTGCTGCCGTCGCGATAGATCGAGATCGCTTTGGCCCCGAGCTTCCACGACTGGATATAGGCCTGCATGATCTCGTCGACGGTCGCTTCCTTCGGCACGTTCACCGTCTTCGAGATCGCGCCGGAGATGAACGGCTGCGTCGCGCCCATCATCTTGATGTGGCCCATGTAGTGAATCGACCGCTGGCCCCTGGACGCCTTGAACGCGCAGTCGAACACGGGCAGGTGCGAGTCCTTGAGGCCCGGCGCGCCTTCGATCGTCTCCTTCGTGTCGATGTAGTCGACGATTGCGTCAATCTGCGGCTGCGTGTAGCCGAGCTTCCTGAGCGCCATCGGCACGGTCTGGTTGACGATCTTCATCAGCCCGCCGCCGACCAGCTTCTTGTACTTGACGAGCGCGATGTCCGGCTCGACGCCGGTCGTATCGCAATCCATCATGAAGCCGATCGTTCCGGTCGGCGCCAGCACGGTGGCCTGCGCGTTGCGATAGCCGAACTGCTCGCCCAGCTCCACCGCATCGTCCCAGGAGGTCTTCGCCGCGCCGTACAGGTCCGACGGCACGTTGCGCGCGTTAACGTCGCGCATCGCGTCGCGGTGCTTCCGCATGACGCGGAGGAACGGCTCGCGGTTCTTCTCGAAGCCCGGGAAGGGACCGCCGTGGTCGCGCGCGATCCGCGCCGACTGCGCATACGCCTCGCCCGTCATCAGCGCCGTCAGCGCCGCGGCGTAATCGCGGCCGCCGTCACCGTCGTAGGGCAGCCCGCGCGACATCAGCAGCGCGCCGAGATTCGCGTAGCCCAGCCCGAGCGGCCGGTACGCGTGGCTGTTCTTCCCAATCGCCTCGCTCGGGTAGCTCGCGTTGTCGACGATGATCTCCTGCGCCGTGATGAGCGTACGAACCGCCGCTTTGTAGGCGGCGACGTCGAGCTCCCCGTCCTCCTTCACGAACTTCATCAGGTTGATCGACGCGAGGTTGCACGCCGAATCGTTCAGGAACATGTACTCGGAGCACGGGTTGCTCGCGTGAATGCGATCCGTCTCCGGACACGTGTGCCATTCGTTGATGGTCGTGTCGAATTGCATGCCCGGGTCGCCGCAGATGTAGGTCCCCTCGGCAATGAGGCGCATGAGGTCGCGCGCCTTGTAGGTCCCCATCACCGACCCGTCGCGTACCGCCCTGGTGTCCCACTCGGCGTCGTCGAGCACCGCGCGCATGAACTCGTCGGTCACGCGCACGCTGTTGTTCGAGTTCTGGAAGAACACGGATGAGTACGCCGGACCGGTGAACGACCCGTCGTACCCGCCGTCGATGAGCGCCCACGCCTTCTTTTCTTCCTCGACCTTGCAGTTGATGAACTCGACGATGTCGGGATGGTCGGCGTTGAGGATGACCATCTTCGCGGCGCGCCGCGTCTTGCCGCCCGACTTGATCACGCCCGCAAACGCATCGTAGCCCTTCATGAACGAGACGGGCCCCGACGCCGTACCGCCGCCCGCGAGCAGCTCCTTCGACGACCTGATCGGCGACAGGTTGGTCCCGGTCCCGGATCCGAACTTGAAGAGCATGCCCTCGGTCCGCGCGAGCGACAGGATCGAGTCCATCGTGTCCTGGACGGAGTTGATGAAACAGGCGGAGCACTGTGGCGCCTTTTCGAATCCACAGTTGAACCAGACCGGGCTGTTGAACGCCGCCTTCTGGTACACGAGGATGTGCTTCAGGTCGTCGCTGAATGCCTGCAGGTCCTCCTCGCTCGCGAAATACCTGTTGGCGCGCGCCCACTCGGTGATCGTGGCGACGACGCGGCCGATGAGCTGCTTGACGCTGCGCTCGCGCTCGGCCGTCCCGATGGGCCCGCGGAAATACTTCGAGACGACGATGTTGGTCGCCTGCTGCGACCAGGACTTCGGGATCTCGACGTCGCGCTGCTCGAACACCACCTCGCCGCGCTCGTTGCCGATGACCGCGTCGCGCAACTGCCATTCGACCTCGTCGAACGGATCGACGCTGTCTTCGGTGAAGAAGCGCGGGAACGTCAGGCCCGGGACGGCTGCGGCCGTCCGCGTCTTCGCGCGCGGCTTCTCCGACTCGACGATTGACGGCACAGCAGCCGTTCCACCGTTCTCAATCGTCTGCGATCCGGCACTTGAAGCTTGGTAGGCACCGCCCTCTTTCATCTCTCCGCTCCGTTCATCGTTGGGGCGACGATCGCATCCACCCCCCGGAGGTGATCGTCGAAGCTGTGTTGGAAAATCCGTGGCCGACCAGAACTGTGGAACCTGACGCGTCCTACGAGAAAGCTGGGAGGTTTCGGCGCGATCGCTCTCGACTCGCTCGGCGGACCAATATGCTTCGCGGCTGTTCGTTTGTCAAGCGTGTAAACACCACATATTGTGCCTTTCTTTTAGGTCGCTCGCAAGATGTTGACATCCAGCGTCTTGGGGCCGGGCCGCAAATTCATCGATGGCTGAGCTGTTGAACCGTGGCCGGGACGCTCGTCCCTCGACCGCCTCCCTGATGCGCTGGCAGGTGCTTTTGAGCTTCCGTGGCGGGTAACGGAATGCCGGACCTCGTCTCGAGACGACGAGTTACCGTCCACCCAGCTGAGCGGCGATCGTGGCCGCTTTGTCCGCAAAGCTTTTGGCGAAGACCAGATTCTTCGATCGAATCGCATCGTCCGCCTGACGAATGAAACGCTTCGCCGTGTCGTACTGGGTACGCGCGTCGGGGTTCAGTGCGCGGTAGTCGATGCGACTGAGCTCGGCCGTCGCGCGCGTGAGCGACGCGCGAATGCCGCGCTCAACTTCGGCTTCCGCCGTCGCCGGCGTCGTCTGCAGGGTGGTCGGCGCTCTGGCCGGATCATCGGCCGTTCTGGGGGGCGGCTCGGGGGCCGGCTCCGGCACGGGCGGCTCCGCCCTGGCCGGCTCCGGCTTCGACGGTTCGGGCTTCGGCTGCTCGCGCGGCGCCGACGGACGCGGCAGCGCGCTGCGCGCGGGCTCTGCCACGAGCGGCACCGGCGGCGGCGGCTCCACGTCGTTCGGAGCCACTTCGCGCGGCGGAGGCTCCGGCACGTCGAGCGGCGCGTCGGGCGTCGTGTTCGCGCGAGCGCGCACGCACCCGGACGCCAGCGCCGAGACGAGCAGCATCGAATAGAGGACCTTCATGCTTGCAGCAGCAGGATGCGAAACCTGGTCCCGGCGCCCGGCGTCGATTGCACTTCGACCTCGCCGTCGTGCATCTGCACTGTACGATAAACCATCGACAGGCCGATCCCGCTACCTTTTTCCTTCGTCGTGAAATAGAGATCGAAGATCCGTTTCAGATCCGGCGGCTTGATGCCGACGCCGGTGTCGGAGAAGTCTATCGAGACCCGGTGTCCGCGCGCCCGCTCGCAGTGAATCCGCAGTGTGCCGCCGGTCGGCATCGCCTGGCACGCGTTCAGCGCCAGGTTGAGAAACGCCTGGCGGAGCATCCCGGGATCGGCATTCACATCGGGCACGTCGTCGCACTCGACGACCAGGTTGACGCCGGCGCGCTGCGCTTCGGGCTGCACAATCGGCACGATCTCGTCGAAGAGCGCCGCCAGACCGACCGGCTGCAGCGTCAGATCCTCGGGCCGCGTGAACTTCAGGAAGCCCTGCACGACGCCGTCGAGGCGATGGATTTCGTTGGCAATGATCTCGACGTGCTGCAGCGCTTCCGTGCGATCGAAGGCGGGCGGCTCCACGACCGCGAGCGCGCGTGGTTCGGCAAGGTCACCGTGAGCGGAAACCGCCCGCCGGGCGCTCGTCGAGGAACGAGCCGACCCGAACTGCTGCCGCAGCAGCTCGAGGTGAATCATCATCGCGTTCAGCGGGTTCTTCACCTCGTGGGCCACTCCGGCAGACAAGCGTCCGAGCGCCGCCAGCTTGCGTGAATAGCGCACCGTCGACTGCACCTGGCTCAAATACTCCGTGTTGCGGGCGATGAGCATGATGCCGACCAGCTCGCCGTTCGGATCGTTGATGGTGTGGGCCATCACCAGACGCTCGCCGCTCTCGCCGAACGTTGCCGGGAGCGGACCGCGCGATCGCCGGCTGGCCAACGTCTGGTCCGAGAGCTGCCGCAGCGGATGATCGGCCGGCAGCATCGTCCCGAGCGAGGCGCCGCACGCGGCGCCGGGCAGCAGCGCGCGCATCGCGGGATTCACGAACAACACTTCGCCGTGCGGGTTGACAATCGCGACCGAGTCCTCGAGGCGTTCGACCGCCGACTCCAGGTTCGCGACCTGCCCCGCCATCTGTGTGCGGTCCGCCGACAACTGCTCGCTGACGGTGTTGAAGAACGTCCCGAGCTCGCCGAACTCGTCGTTTTGTTTCAGATCGAGCTGGACACCGAACTCGCCGAGGCCCAGCCGCGTCAACCCGCCGCGGATCACGTGGATCGGCCGCAGCAGGAGCTGCGCGAGCAGCATCGCGCCGAGCACCGACACGGCCAGCGCGCCCAGCGCGCTCACCAGCGCGGGGCCCAGCGACCCGTCGAGCTCCTGACGAATCAACAGCGTCGAAACGCCGACACGGATGGATCCGATTTCCGCGTCGCCAATCAGGAGCGGCTGCCGGAACTCGAGGTTCTGTCCCTGGCTCGAGTAGATGGCGATGAGCTTCGACAGGTCCGAGCGGTCGAGCAGCTTCAAGAGATCGCCGCCGAGCGGCAGCGCCTGCCCGTCGAGGGAGGGGTCGGCATGCGCGACCGCCACCCCCTGGACGTTGACCACCGCCGCGAACGTCACGTCCGTCGAATACACGCTGGACTCCAGGATCGATCGCAGGCCCGGATCGGCGCGCAGCGCGGCGTACGGATCGGCGCCCGCGACCACCACATCGTGCCCGCGCTGAAAAACGGCTTTGGCCAGCAGCTCAGCGCGCGCGCGGCTCTCGTCGAGGCTCACGCTGGCAAGCCGCGACAGGTGCAGCACGCTCAACACGACGACGACCGCGACGACGATCGACGTCACGCCGAGGACCTGCTTGCTTTTGATGCCTAAACGCATAGAGTCTGGCGACTCCTAGTCCGTTTTCTTCGGACGCAGTCGCAGCTTGTTCAGTTTATTGTGAAGCGTCTTCAGACTGATGCCGAGAATCTCGGCCGCTCGCGTCTTGTTGTCGCGCGTGTGGGCAAGCGTCATCACGATCAGCCGCCGCTCGGCTTCTTCCACGGTTGTGCCGGGCGAGATGGCGAGCTGTTCGGAATGCTGCGCGGGCGGCTCCTGCGTGAGCACCGGCGGCAGATGCTTCACCTCGATGAACGGACCCGGGGCGAGAATCGTCGCCCGCTCGATGACGTTCCGCAGCTCGCGCACGTTGCCGGGCCACGCGTATTGCTCGAGCATCCGCATCGCCTGATGGTCCAGCCCGGCGATCGACCGCTGGTTCCGCGTGTTGAACTCGTTGATGAACGCCTGCACCAGCAGCGGCATATCTTCCTTGCGCTCGCGCAGCGTGGGGAGCCGGAACGCGAAGACGTTCAGCCGGTAATAGAGGTCCTCGCGCAGCCTCCCTTTCTGCACCGCCTCCTGAGGATCGATGTTCGTCGCCGCGATCACGCGCACATCGACCGACTGCTCGGTCCTCCCCCCGAGTCGACGAAAGGCGCGTTCCTGGAGCACGCGCAGCAGCTTCACCTGCGTGGCCGGCGTCATCTCGCCGATCTCGTCCAGGAAGAGCGTGCCCCGGTCCGCGAGCTCGAAGCAGCCCTGGCGGCGGTCGGCCGCGCCCGTGAAGGCGCCCTTCTCGTGGCCGAAGATCTCGCTCTCGAGCAGCGTTTCGGGAATCGCCGCGCAGTTGATCGCGATGAACGGGAACGACGCGCGCGGGCTGAGTTGATGGATCGTCTGCGCGACCAGCTCCTTGCCGGTGCCCGACTCGCCGGTGATGAGCACAGACGCCGCGGTGGGCGCCGCCAGTTCGACCACCTGGTAAATCTTCCGCATCTCCGGGCTGTTCCCGATGAGCGGTCCGAAGGTGCCGTATTCGCGAAGCTGACGGCGCAGCGTCTTCACCTCGCGCATCGTCTCGAACCGCTCGACGATTTTGTCGAGCAGCATCTTCAGTCGATGGATCTCGATCGGCTTCGTCAGATAGTCGTAGGCGCCCTCCTTCATCGCCTCGACCGCGCTCTCGACGGTCCCTTGCGCGGTCAGCAGCAGCGTCGTCACGTCGGCGGCGCCCTGCTGGGGCAACGCGCGCAGCAATGCGAGCCCATCCATGCGCGGCATCACCAGGTCCGTGATGACGATGGCGGGGCGGAAGGTGGTGACCTTCTCGAGCGCCTCTTCGCCGTCGCCAGCCGACTCCGCGACGAAGCCCCAGCTCCTGACGAGTTGTTCCAACCCGACGCGCGCAGCTGCATCGTCCTCAACGATGAGCACACGCTCGGACGTGCCCTTCTGTTCTGCGGTCACAACACTGTTGCCGTTCACTGTGGTTGTCACTCAACACCTCAACCATGTCATTTTTACATTCTGGGGGCCGAGGCCGACCGATGCAAGCTGAAACGATTCCGTTTTTTTAGCATGACCTCAGCCGTGGCCAATTCCTTGCAGCATCCATGCGCGACACATGGAGGCATTCATGCGACTGATGACAGTTGGTGTTCTGGCCCTGAGCGCGGCGGCGGGCGGATGCAACCGCGCTGACGCGACGGCTCCGGCGGGGGCTCCGCCGGCGGTGACGACGGCAGCCGACGCGAACCGCGCGTCTGTCGCAACGCCCGTCGCAACCACGGGGCACGCGGACGCCGCGGACGCGCCGGCATGGCGCGAGGTCACGATTCCCGCTGGCACGGCCCTGGCGGTTGTCCTCGATACTCCAGTCACCTCGGCGACGAGTCGCGTCGAAGACCATGTGACGGCGCACCTGGCGCGATCGCTGAGCGTCCACGGAGAGACGGTGCTCGCCGAAGGCACTCGGGTCAGCGGCGCCGTGACCGACGCGACCCGATCCGCCAAGGTGAAAGGCCGCGCCCACGTCGCCGTCCGGTTCGATACGCTCACGCCGCGCGGAGACGATCGGCGATACACCATTCACACGGCATCGGTCGGACGGACTGCGCCCGGCACCAAGAAAAAGGATGCCCTCGAAATCGCCGCGCCGGCCGCGGGCGGCGCGATCATCGGCGCGCTGATCGGCGGCAAGAAAGGCGCGGTGATCGGCACCGCGGCCGGCGGCGGCGCCGGCGCCGCGGTCGTGCTGTCGACGCGCGGCAAGGAAGTCAGTTTGCCAAAGGGCTCGGCGCTCATGCTTCGGCTGTCCCAACCACTGACGATTCGTGTCAAGAGCTGAGTCAATGATGATCCCTGAGGGCCAAGTGCTGATGGCTTAGGGCTGATGGCTTAGGGCTGATGGCTTATGGCAGGATCGCACTACCTTGTCCGAGCAGCAGCCATCAGACCATCAGCCGTCAGACGATCGACGCCCGGATCATAGCCCCCAGCCCTCAGCCCTGAGCCCTGACGTCGGGCGTCCGCCAGCCCTCGGCCATGATGTCGAGCGTCCGCCCCTGGTCGGGCGCATCGTGGCGTTCATCGAGGTTTTGATCTGCTCCGACTTCCCCACACAGCTTGCGCTCGACCGCACACTCACGGCGCTCGGGTACCCGCCCTTCGTGCACGGCCGGCTCAGCGTCGGCTACGTGCTGACGCTATCGCTCGGCGATGCCGTGTTCCTGGTCGGGCTCATACTCCTCATGCTCCACGCGCACGGCGAGCGGCCGCGCGACGTCTTCCTGGGCCGCCGTGCCGTTATGCCGGAGATCAGGATCGGCGTGCCGCTGGTTGTCGCCGCGCTCGGGATCGGCGTGATCGTCCTGCTGCCCGTCCGGCGGCTCGCGCCCTGGCTCCACACGGTCGCGCAGAATCCGCTGCAGGAATTGCTGCGCTCGCCTCGCGACGCGTGGCTGTTCGCGCTGGCCGTGCTGGTGGCCGGCGGCGTCCGCGAGGAGATCCAGCGCGCGTTTCTGCTGCACCGCTTCGACGTCTGGCTCGGGGGGCCGGCGGTCGGCGTCGTCGTGACGAGCGCCGCGTTCGGAGCAGGGCACCTGATTCAGGGTCAGGACGCCGCGATCGCCACCGGCCTCCTCGGCGCCTTCTGGGGGGTCATCTATCTGCGCCGCCGATCGTGTGTCGCGCCGATCGTGAGCCACGCCGGCTTCGACCTGATCCAAATCATCCAATACAAGATCGTCAGTCGCTAGCCGGTATCGATAGTCGTTGGTCGTGAGTCATGGTCGGTCGCCGGTCCGCTGAACGACCAGGATCGTCGATCGATGACCAACGACTACCGTTTTTCGTTCACCGCCGCCGGCAAGTACACGTCCATCACGTCGCCGCGTTTGCGGAGGCCGGCCATCCATTCATCGATCAGCGCCTGGCGGCGAGGCACGGCCATCGGAAAGCGCTGGTCGAGATACGCGCGCGTCCGCAGATCCTGGCGGAGCGTCTCGCGCAGATGTTTCTCGTCGATGCCCGATCGCCCGAGCGCGGCGTCGAGGGCCGCCCGCGAGGGGAAGCGCTCCCGCACGCGCTGTACCTCGCGGTCCACAGCGTCGGCGGTCGGCTCGGGCGGCGCGTAGCGTTCGACCTCGGCGAGCACCAGCTCGCGATCGATCAGCTTCGTGAGCACGGCGCGAACCGGATCGGACGCGCCTTCAGCCGACTGCAGGCCGAGATCGCGGGCCGCCGTCACGTCGGTCAACGTGATCAACTGACCGGCGACGACCGCCAGCACCCGGTCGATCGTTTCCGCACGCGGCGCGCTTGTGACGACGAGAGCGCCGAGCAGCCCGACGCCAATCTGCATTCCAATGTGCGATCTGCATTCTGCCATCCGTAATCTCATGATCAGAATGCCTGTCCGAAGCTGACGAACCACGCGGTCAACGCCTCGCCGGCCTGGCGACCGACCTTGAATCCGAGGTCGAAGCGAATCGGGCCGAACGGCGACTTGTAACGGACGCCGCCGCCAACCGCGCTCCGCATCTCGCCGAAGTCGATGTCGGCAACCCGCGCGAAGATGTTGCCGGTATCGAGGAAGCCGACGACACCGAGTCCGCCGGCGACCGGCGCGCGCAATTCCGCATTGAAGATCACGAGCCCGTTGCCTCCACGTGGCAGGCCGCTGGCGTCGATGGTGTCGCGCTGCAGGTCCTCGGGATCATGGCGAACGCCGAGGCGATCGAGCGCGAAGCCGCGGATGGTCGTGTCGCCGCCGGCATAAAACCGCTCGCTCGCCGGCAGAGCCGTGATGACGAGCGGCTGGCCGTCCTCGTCGACGAGCGGGACGCCGCGTGGATCGAGCAGCGGATTGCCTTTGTTGTCGACGGCGGGGCGCGGAAATCCCGCGGCGAGTCCCAACCTCGCGTTGCCGGCGAACACCATGCGGCTGGTGTGGGGCAGCACGTGGAAGGTCTGCGCCGTCAGGAACGATTTCGCGAACCCGACCTGCCCCCCGATCGCGCGGCCGAACAGCTGGGCGTTGGCGCTGACAAATCGCCCCGCAGTCGGCTCGACCTGATCGTCGCGCGTGTCCCGGATGATCGTGCCGGAAAACCCCGAGAGCAGATAGTCGGGAAACGTGCGGTCGATGAGCAGCCGGTTTTCCGCGTCGGTCGTGCTCGAGTTGAATGTCACCTCGGTCCGCTGGACCTGGTAGCTCCCGCTGATGCTGACGGCTCGCGACAGGTGACGGGCGATGTCGGCGCTGCCGCTCTGGCGCTTGAAGTGGAAGCTCGATCGAATCTGCTGCTCGACGGTGCCGTTCAGGAACCCGTCGGCGGCGGTGTCCAAGATGCGCGGCTCCCGGAAGGTGCCGACACCCCGATACTCCGCGGTCGCTTCGGGATCGAGGGGATGCGAGAAGCTCGCGAAGAAATTCACCGATCGGTTTTTGCCGAACACGTTCCGGCGGCCGATTTCGAAGAAGGCGCGCGGCGCGACCTCGAAGCGCTCGGTCGCCACGCTGCCGGCCTCCCTGGCGCCCACCACGCGCAGCCGCCCCTCGACGCCCCCGCCGTAGCCCACCGTCGTCGGCGGCGCCTCCTCGATCGTCACGAGCAGGTCGCGCGTCGTCTCTCCGCCGTGGCGCAGCTCCGATATGCGTGCACGGCGGAACAGCCCGAGCGCGGCGAGCCGGCGCTGGCCCTCGTTGATCGCGCTGAGGCTGAACGGGTCGCCCGCCTTCACCTGCAGCTCGCGCTCGATCGTCCCCGCGCTGGTGCGCACGTTGCCGACGATGAGGACGTGATCGACGAAGACCTGGGGGCCTTCACGAACGGCGAACGTCACGGCCACGTGCGTGCCGCTCTCGCTGAACTCGGGCCTGGCCTCGACGGTCGCGCTCTCGTAGCCAAGATCCTGGTACGCCAGCTGAATCGCGTCGCGATCCACGCCCAGCTGCCCGGGCACGTACGGCGCGCCCGCCTGCAGTCTGACGCGCGCCCGCAGCGTCGCCTCGGGCAGCGCCTGGTTTCCGGCGAACGCCAGGCTGTCGACGATCGTCCGCGCGCCCTCGGTGATCACGGCCCGCACGGCCACCGGCACCTGTGCCGGGGGCGGCGTAGGCGTGACGACCTCGACGGCGGACTGCACCTTCGCCGACGCGAAGCCGCGCCTGTGGTACAGGTCCTCGATCATCTGCACGTCGCCATCCAGCCTGGCGCCGGAGAACGGCTGGCCGTCCCGCAACCGCAGGCCCGATTCGAACTCGGCCAGCGGGATCGAGGCGTTGCCGGAGATTTCGAACGTCGACACCCTGAACTGCTGCCCGCGATGCACGGCGAACGTGATCACCAGCTCGGCGTTCGCCTCCTCGCGGGTATGAGGCGCCGTCGCGTCCCGATAGCCCTGCGCTCGCAGGTACTCTTCGATGCGGTTGCTCGAGTCCTCGAGCAGATCCTCGTCCACCGACCCTTCGCGCTCGACCGGCACGAGCTCGACGCGTCGGTCCGACGGCAGCGGGTCCCCCGTGAACACGACGCGCACGCGCGGGCCCGGCGACACCGTCAGCGTCAGGTCGGCGACGCGATCGCCGTCGGTCAGGCGCACGACCGGCAGAATCTTCGCTTCGTAGTAACCGCCTTTGCGACGGGCGTCGATGTACCGCTCGATGCGTGCGTTGAGCGCCTCGCGCTGATACGGCGCGCCGGGCGCGAGGCCAAGGCGGTCGAGGAGCTCGGCGTGCGTCACCGGCGGCGGTCCGATGATCTCGATCGAGCCGATCTTCGTCCGCACGCCCGGATCGATCGCGAAGACCAGGGTGGCGCGCTCGGGCGCGTGCTCGACGTCCGATCGCGGAGAGATGGCGGCGTGCAGGTATCCGCGCGCGCGCAGCGCGTCGGCAAGAATGCGCGTCATGTCCGCGGTCCGGCCGAGCGGCGGCGAGACGCCGAACCGGTCGACGATGGCGCGGCGCAGCGCACCCTGGTCGATGCCGGGCGCACCGAGCGGGCCGTCGAAGCGGATGCTGGCGACGGGATGGAGCGGCACCAGCTCGTAGGTGAGCGCGACGCGGCCGTTCTCGATCGCCGCATCGACGCTGACGCCCTCGAATCGCCCGAGGCTGAAGAGGTGCGCCACCGTCTCGCGCACCTGCACCATCGACAGCGGCTGGCCGGACGCGGTCCCGACGATCTGCATCATCAGCGGCTCGGTCGAGTCGCGCCCTTCGATCACGAGGCGAACTGATCCAACGGGCCGCCCGAGGTAGTCCGCCACGGCCGCGGCTGCGGCCGTGGCACAGAGGACACAGAGGGAACAGAGGACACAGAGGAGACGACGGCGCATCAGAACACGTGCCTCACGCGGAACTCCAGCGCATAGGTCTGCTGGTCCTCGTTGCGCGACAGAATCCAGGACACGCGATCGCTCTCGTCGATCTCGAGCAGCACAATCTGATCGTTGAACGTCGTGTTGAGGCTGCGGGAGAACGTCAGGTAGACGCGATCGGAGATGCGCTTGCCGATGGTGAGGCGCGCGGTCGGGTTCAGGCGCGACGACTGCTGGCTGTACGGATCGAAGAACGACGGCGTGAGCTGGAACGTATCGACGCCGAACGTCTGCTCGACGACCTTGCCCACTTCCGACGACAGCGTCCCCGTGATCGCCTGCGTCGCGCGTGTCGTGATGATGTCGGTCTGCGTCTGGGTCTGATAACGCTGTGCGCGCAGCTCCGGCGCCATGTCCTGCGTGCCCGTCCGGCGCACGTCGCTGAAGAGAAGGGCCAGCACCTCCGACGTCGGCAGCGGCGGATCGGAGTTGAGCGTCGGCCTGAGCTGATCGCTGGTGCCCGCGAAGGCGACGGTGACCCGGTAGGTCTGGCCGGGCACGCGCACGCTGGTCACGGCCTCGATGTCGAAGAACGGCTCGATCCGCGCCGGGTTCGTGAAGTCCATCGTCCCGCGCGTGATGCGGTAGCGACGTCCCTCGAACGTCACCTCACCGCGCTCGATGTCGGCGTGCCCCACGATCACGGGGCGATCGTAGGTGCCGCGCAGCGTGAGGTCGGCGTTGGCCAGAAGACGCGCCAGGTTGTTCTCGACGCGCAGCGTGGACGGCACGAGGAGGTGCACGTCGAACTTCAACGGCACGGCCGGCGCAGGATCGCCGCCGCCGCCGGCGGGCGGTGCGGATCGTCTCGACGCGAGATCGAAGACGCTGCCCGGCGTGTCGATCCGGCGGCTCCAGATTGCGCTCCTCACCGTGACCGTCCCGCCGAGCGTCGGTGATTTGTAGTTGCCGCGCAACGCGAGGTCGGCGTCGACGACCGAGCGGATGCCTTCGGGAACCCGCAGGTGCATCTCCTCGCCCCGTGCCGTGAGATCGAGATCGCCGGGCAGATAGCCGTCCAGGCCGATCCGGCCGCCAAACTGCACGTGCCCTCCGCCCATCGTCGCCGCCACGTCGTCGAGCCGGATGCCGCTGGCGTCGAAATGAATCGTGCCATTGATGGCGTCGAGCGCGTTGGGAATCGAGAAGTGGCGGATGCGGCCGCCGGCGATCGTCGCGCTGCCGGAGAACCGCGGCTGCTGCAGCGGACCGTCGATCGCGGCGGTCAGCTCTGCCCGGCCCGATCCGCGGACATCGCGGAAGAAGCCCTGGAGGATGCCGAGGTTGGCGTCACCGGAGGCCTCGAGCGCGATCCGATCGTCCTTCAGCCCGATCGCGCCCGACACCCGCAGCCGCGTGTCCACGCCGACCAGCTGCAGCTCCTGGATCCTGATCCGCTGCTCGTCGAGCGCGATCCGGATCGGCGCGGCGTTCTTCACGGCATAGTCGAGCAGCCGCATGTCGAGCGAGTCCACCGTCCCGTCGACGAGCAGGTGATTGGCATCGGCCAGCTCGCCCACGACACGAATGGATCCGCTCACGACTGCCGTGGTGAACGGCGAGAGGCGTGGCACGAACAGACGGACGTATGGATCGAGCGACGTGTCGTGGAACCGGAACGTCAGCTCCGCGTCGGACTGCGGCGTGAGGGCGATGCGGCCGCCGCCCGTGAGCGCCAGGCGCGGCGAGGCGGCGTCGATCTCGCCGCTCAACTGGTTGCCTCGGAGCGCGAGCGTGCCGGTGACCTGGCCGACGCCCTCTTCTCCAATAAAGAGATCATTGACCCGAAACTTGAAGTCGTTGCGCGGGTTGTCGAACGTACTGCTGCCGCCGGCGGTGAACTCGGCGATGCCCGACAGCGGCGCGCGCGGATACGCCAGAAACGCGAGGCGTTCGACCGGGATGCGACGGCCGTCCACGTTGAACGAGTAGGTGGAATCCCAGCCGACGAACGCGGCGCCGGTAATCGTGCCGGCGCCTTTCTCGACGATCATGTTGTCGAGCCGCACGCCCGACCCGTCGAACCGCAACGCCGACGCCGCCTTCTGAAACGGCTCGCCGTACGCGATCCCGTCGTCAATCGTCATGGCGCCGAAGCCGATGGGCCGCTCGTACCCGCCGGTCAGGTGAAACTCGCCCGACAGCAGGCCGGACACCGGGTACACATCGATTCCGAACGCATGCCGCAGGCTGTCGAGGTCGCGGCGCGCCACGCGCAGGCGGGCGTTGATTTCTTCGCCGCCGTCCTCGCGGGGGTAGCCGAGCGAGAAGAGGCCGTCGGCGCGAATCTCCGAGTCGCCCAGCCGCACCGCGCCGTCGCGCACGTTCACATACCGGTTCTCGACGACGATCTGCGCCGAGCCGCCGCCCCAGAGCGTGTCGAACGCGCGGAGATCCTCGCCGGTGAACAGGCCTTCGACGCGCGGATTGTGAAAGGCCCCGGTCATGACGCCGTCGAACTCGCCGCGGCCGCCGAACGGGACCGCGCCGGTCGGCGACCCGAAGTCCGTGATGATCCCGGCGAGCACCTGATCGCTTTCCTGCCAGTCGCTGGTCGTCACGTGAAACGCCAGGCGGGAGCGATCGCCGTAGGACGTCGTGCCGCCGAAGGTGACGTGCGTGCGCTCGGTCGCGAAACGCCCCGACTCGATGGTGACCTCATCGGGTGTGTAGCGATACGTGAGCTCACCGGCGATCGGCAGATGCGCCGGGAGCGGCACGGGCGCAAACGGTCCCCATTCGTGCCGCGCATGGTCGGCGTCGGCCGCGCGCGCGGCCTCCAGCGACGCGGTCATCGGCGTCACACCAGGCGGCGGCGTCACCACCAGACGCCCCTCGCCGCGATGATCGGCGAAGCGGCCGGACGGCCACTCGAGCAGGTTGTGCAGCGACGCGGCGCCCGCAAAGCGCAGTCCGGGGAACTGCTCGAAGTCGCTGAACCTCGCCAGGTCGAGGTCGGTCACCGTGGCATCGAAGCGGTGCGTCGGCCGCGTCTTCTTACCGAACGGCTGGATCGAATATGCGAACTGCGCGGCCCCTCCGTAGAACTGCGAGCCGGCGTTCCAGACCTCGAACCCGTGCCGCGTCCACCGCAGCGATCCGTACAGATATGGAAATCGATACTCGTTCACGCCGGCAAGCTCGCTCGAGAACGTGCCCGTGAGATCGCGGTTGGTGTCGCCCTCCGCGCCGTTCTTGAACAACCGGAACGTGCCGGTGAAGTCGCCGTCGCCGGAGATCCGCCACGGTTCGTTCTTGAAAAACAGCTCCCGCATGCGCGGGAACTTGACGCGCGACCGGACCTGGTAGCCCTGGTTGGGCCAGTGCGCCACGTCCACCTCGCCGCGCGCGACCGTTGTCGCCCCGTCGGTGTCGAGGTCGACGCGCTCGAGATGGATGCGCGAGCCGTCGATGACGAACCGCGCCTTCATGTTCGCCCACATCGGCTCGAAGTCCTGGATCGTGACCGTTCCGCCCGTGAACGTCGCCGTCCCGTGGTAGGTGGGGAGGTTGCCGATGTTGATGTCCAGATTGCGGCAGACGATGCCCCACGGCGTTTCGTGATCTTCGAACGTGAACTGCCCTCGGGACGCCCGCAGGTATTTGAGGGTCGTCGTGACGCGTCGCGGGCCCGGCGGCTTCCCGTCGTCGTGGTTGAACCGCGGGAAGTTGTGCGCGTTCTCCCACTTCTCGACCAGCATGTGCCAGTCGGTCATCTCGACGGCGGTAATCGTGATGTCCGGCCGGCGGGCGATGGCCGGCATCCAGTCGAGCGACACCGCCAGCTGCCGGGCGGTGAAGAACGGACGATCGCCTTCGTGCAGGCCGTCGATCGTCAGGTTCTCGACGAGGAACTTGCCGGTGAGGAGACGGATCCTGAGCGACCCGATGTGCATCGGCCGCTCGATGTACTTGGAGCCCTCGATTTCCGCCTTCTGTCGCGCGATCGGTCCGAGATCGACCGTGACGGACGAGACGATCGCCGCCGCCAGCAGCGCGACGACCAGCGTGAGGCCGAGGCCGACACATCGAAGGGCCTTGTGATGACGCAGGCGCTTGAAGGATTTCACTGAATGACGATGAGCAGCGCGCCGGCGTCGACCGACATCCCCTCGCGGGCATGGATCTCCGTCACCGTGCCGTCGCGGCTGGCGCGCAGCTCGTTCTCCATCTTCATCGCTTCGACCACCACCACCGGTTGACGCGCGCCGACTGTGTCCCCCGCCTTGACGAGCAGCCGCACAACCTTGCCGGGCATCGGCGCCGTCAGGCGCTGCGGCCCGGAGATCGAGCCGTCACCGTGAAGCCTCCGGCCCCGTCGCCGGCCGTTCACGGTGACCGTTATCGGCACGCCACCGACGTGCACCGTGAGCGGACCACCAACGGGATCCCTGGCGAAGCTCACATCGTACACGTGCGCCCGGGCGTGCCGATCCCCTGTACCCGTGATGGTGTCCACCGGCGACACGCTGTCCACAACAAGCGACAGCGTATGCGCGTGGATGCGCGCCGCGTCGACCTGCCGGGTGTGGCCGTTGACGGTGACTGCAATATCGTCGCCCGTTCGTGCGACTACGACCTGCCACCGCCGGCCGCCGATCTCGACTTCGAATCGCATCTCGCCGCGTAACCTCCGCGCCGATCGAGTGAAGGCAGCGCCGCGCTACAACGCGCGCAGCCTTTCGACGCGCGCCTGCGTCCGCCACGCACCAGCCACGGCGCCGTTGCCGCCGTGTTCGGGCGCTGCCAGGGCGGAGGGAGAGAGCGCGGCCTCCAGGGCGGCGGCGATGACGGCGATCTCCTGCACGTCCGGGCTCGCCTCCACGAACGGACGGCCGTTTCGTGCCTTCAGCACCTCGTCCAGGTACGTCGTGTGAAATCGCCCGTCGACGAATTCAGGCTGTGCCAGCAGCCACGTGAAAAACGGCACGGTCGTCTTGATGCCCGTCACGAGGTATTCGCCGAGCGCGCGGCGCATGCGCGCGATGGCGAGCGGCCGATCTTCGGCCCAGGCGGCGAGCTTCGAGATCATCGGGTCGTAAAAGATCGGCACGTCCAGGCCGGCGGTCGCGCCGCTGTCGTCGCGGATGCCGGGTCCGGCCGGCACCGAGAGCTGCTGGATCCGTCCGGGCGACGGCAGGAAGTTGTTGTCGGGGTCTTCCGCGTAGATGCGGCATTCGATCGCGTGCCCGTTCGGCGTCAGGAGGCGGGCGGGATCGAGATCGAGGCGCTCGCCGCGCGCGATGCGAATCTGCCAGCGGACCAGATCGAGGCCCGTCACCATCTCCGTGATCGGATGCTCGACCTGCAGCCGCGTGTTCATCTCCAGAAAATAGAACCGGCCGTGTTCGTCGAGAAGGAATTCGATCGTGCCGGCGTTGGTGTAGCCGACGGCCCGTGCGACGGCGGCCGCGGCCGACGTCATCGCCCCGCGCAGCACCGGCGAGACGGCGAGGGACGGCGTTTCCTCGACGACCTTCTGGTGGCGCCGCTGAATCGAGCACTCGCGTTCGACGAACGGCAGCACGGTGCCGTGCGCGTCGCCGAGCAGCTGCACCTCGATGTGGCGGGGCCGCGTCAGCCGGCGTTCGAGATACACCGCCGCATCGCCAAATGCCGCGCCCGCTTCCGAGCGGGCCGCGCGCACCGCGCCCGCCAGATCGCCCGGATCCGTGACCGTGCGCATGCCTTTGCCCCCGCCGCCGGCGACGGCTTTGACCAGCACGGGGTACCCCAGCGATTCGGCGATTCGCGCGACGTGCACGTCGGACGCATCCGGGCCGATCGGGTCTTCGGTGCCGGGCACGGTCGGTACGCCCGCGCGCGAGGCCGCCATCCGCGCCGCGGTCTTGCTGCCCATCGTTCGAATCGCGCCGGCCTCCGGCCCGATGAAGATCAGCCCCGCGGCGCGCACGGCCGCGGCGAAGTCTTCGTTCTCCGCCAGGAAGCCGTATCCGGGGTGCACGGCGTCGGCTCCGCTCTTCTTCGCGACGTCGATCAGCCGGTCGATGCGCAGGTAGCTTTCACGCGGCGCGCTCGGCCCGATCGGGTACGCCTGGTCCGCGAAGCGGACGTGCAGCGCCGTCCGATCGCATTCGGAATAGACCGCGATCGGCGACACGCCCAGCTCCCGGCAGGCCCGGATGACGCGCACGGCGATCTCGCCGCGATTGGCGATGAGAATTTTTTTCACGCGAAGCGGATATTGTACTTCGGCACCGCTGAAGCGGTGCCCTACGAAGACGCATCCGCTGAAGCGGTGCCCTACGAAGACACATCGGCGCCGGTAGAGCGCACGACGGCGTACACGGGCACGCCTTCAGACCGAAGTTCCCTGTAAAGCCCGGGGAACTTCCGTTTGGAGCCTGTGAAAAATCGCGCCGCCCGTGGCGTCCGGCTTCAGCCGGACCCGGCGAGGTCCGCCCCTAAAGGCTGGTGACACAGCGATTTTGTCACCCGTTCTTCGGCCGTCCTATCGCAGCGGCGGGGTGGCCGCCGGAGGGTGACGATGATGCGTCGCCTGTTCGTAGGCGTAGGCCAGCCGAAGCAGCGTCGGCTCGCTCCATGCCCGGCCGAAGAACTGCAGACCGGCCGGCAGCGTGCCGCCGCGTGTGTAGCCCATCGGGACCGTGATGGCGGGAAAGCCGGTGCTCGGCGAGAAGAACTGGTTGTTGTCGCCGCCGGGCGTGTTGAGATCCCCGATGAGTCGAGGCGGATTGCTCCAGGTCGGGTACACGAGGGCGTCGAGCTCGGCGGCATCCATGAGCGTCACGACGGCGGCGCGCAGCTTCGCGTTGAGCTCGTCGCGGCCCCGGCACCCCGCCGACTGGCCCGGCACCTCGTCTGCCGCCTGAGCGCTCTCGAGCCGCGCCTGAATCGACGGATGGAATCGGCGCGACCTGATGATCTCCTCGAGCGTGTGCATCGGCGCCTTGTCGCCGAGGTCCGCGAGGTACCGGTTCAGGTCGTGCTTGAACTGATTGCAACGTCCGCCCGGCGCGCGCGTCGCGTCGAGCGCGTCGACCATCACGGGCGCCACCGGATCGATCACCTCGGCGCCCAGATTGCGGAGCTCACCGAGCGCGCCGCGAAACACCTCGTCGACTTCACGGTCGAGCGTCGGCGTGTCGTACGCCTGGTGCAGGACGCCGAGGCGGGCCCCCTTCAAGCCGTCCTTCCGCAGCGACGCCGCGTAGTCGGCGCTCACATGCCCGCGGCTCGCCGCAGTGACGGCATCGTTCGGATCGTCGCCCGCAATCGCCTGCAGCACGCCCGCCGTGTCGGCAACCGTCCGCGTCACTGCGCCCGCGATGTCCGCGGCGAGATTGAGCGGCACGACGCCGGCGCGGCTCACCAGGCCCATCGTAGACCTGAGCCCGACGAGCGCCTGATGAGCAGCCGGCCCGCGAATGGAGTCGCCGGTATCGCTCGCGAGCGCGATGGCGCCGAAGTTCGCGGCCGCGGCGGCCGCCGATCCGCCGCTCGATCCGGCGGTGACGCGGCGCGTGTCGTATGGGTTGCGCGTGTAGCCGGGGAGGATCGAGTTCACCGTTTCCACCGGGCTGAACGCGAACTCCGCCATGTTCGATTTCGCGATCATCACGGCGCCGGCGTCGCGCAGCCGCTTCACGACGAACGCGTCCCTCCCTGTCATCATGCCATCGAGCGACAGCGACCCCGCGGTCGTCGGCATGTCGATCGTCTCGTAGTTGTCCTTCACGATCACCGGCACGCAGTGCATCGGGCCGATCGGTCCCGACTGCTGGAGGCGGCGATCCAGATCGTCCGCCGTCCTGAGCGCGTCGGGATTGATCCTGACGATGGCGTTCAGCGTGGCGCCGTTCTTGTCGTACGCGTCAATCCGCCTGAGGTACTGCTCGACGAGCCCGCGGCACGTCAGCGAGCCGTCACGGAACGCGGCCTGAATCTGCTGGATGGTGGCTTCCTCGAGTCGGAACGGCGCCGCAGGTTGCGCCGCGAGCGTGGCGAGGACGAGAGTGACGGCGATCACGACGAGCGGCGTTCGCATGCGCCGTAGTGTACGGCGAGTGGGTCGCGTGGGTCGCGCCGGTCGCGTCGGTCCGTGGGTCGCGTGGGTCGCGTGGGTTGGGTCGGTCGCGTCGGTCGCGTGGGTTGGGTCGGGTGGGCCGAGTGAATCGCGTGGTCGCGGGGGTCGGGTGAGTCGAGCGGGTCAGGTGGGTAGCTGCGCCGTCACGTTGGGGTTTGCCCCTGCTGACCCACCCGCCCGACCGGCCCGACCCGACCTACCTGGCCCCGCCGGTAGTGGGGTCAGTTTGAATCTGGCTCAGGAATCGCTATCGCGTCAGCGTTGGGTGTTGGCGTCGGTTTGCGCGGCGCCAAGATCAGCGAATCGCGGTCACCGTTGTCTGGGCCTTTGTCTAGCCCTCTGTCTGGACCATGCCCGACTGATATTTGTGGGCTGACAAAAATCGGTCCGTGCGTCGGACACTCATATGTGCGGACTTCCGTGTAACCCCAGAGACCACGGAAGGCCCAAGAGCCGAGAAAGCTCAGATCTGTCTGACAATCTTGGCACATCGGCACATCGTTGCTGGGCACCCGCCATGTTTTCGGCATGACCTTTACCCCAAACCAGCGTGTTTCAAGGCCACGATTCCGTCAACCGACCAGACGTGATCTGCGATGCCCGCTTCCGTCGCTGGCGTCACGCGCAGCGTCTAATGCACCCGTCCGAACGGACCACGGCCGCGAGGTCAGCAGAATTCAAACTGACGCTCTACGACTCGTCTGCCCGACCTGACCATGACCTACTTGGCCTACCTGCCCTACCCGACCTCCTGCCCTACCCGACCTACCCGACCTCCTGCCCTACCCGACCTACTTGACCTACCGGCCCTACCTGACCTACCCGACCTCCTGACCTACCCGACCTACCTGACCTACCCGACCTACCCGACCTACTTGACCTGCCCGACCTACCTGCCCTACCCGACCTACTTGACCTACGCGACCTACTTGACCTACCCGACCTGCCCGACCTTGTTAGAAGAGGAACTTCGCCGCGAACTGCACCTGACGTGCGGACCCGGAGTCGCCGGTCGGGAAACGCGTATTGCTGATCACGCCGAACGAGGTGCTTCCGACCGAAGCGGTGCGACCCGGTTGTCCGAGGTTCGCCTGGTTGAACAGGTTGAAGATCTCGAGGCGGAGCTGCGCGCGCGCGCGGCCGGTCAGGGTCACGTTCTTGATGAACGACAGGTCGGTGTTGCCGAATCGTGGTCCGATAATCGTGTTGCGCGGCAGATTGCCGAAGTGCGCGACGCCCGCCGCGTTGTAGGGCAGCGCGAACGCCGACGAGGACGTGCAGGAGCCGGCGATGCGCGGGTCGCACACGATGTTGCTGGTGAACCACTGGTAGCTGATCACGTTGCCGTTGGCGTCGAGGTTCGGCGTCGGGACGATCGTCGGCAGGGGCCCGATGAGGTCGGGCCGCACCGACGAGAACCCGGTGATCGTCGAAATGTTGGTGATGACGTTCAGCGGGTTCCCGCTCTGCGCCTGCTCGACGACGACGACCTGCCAACCTTCCTTCAACCGGTTGCCCTTGAACGGTAGATCGTAGCTGGCATTGATTGAGAAGCGATGGCGGACGTCGAAATCGGACAGCCCTTCGCTATCGGCGAGGTTCGTGCTGTCTTGCAGCGAGCCGTTGGTGTTGGCGCCCGTGCCTTCGTACGAGTTGCTGTCGGTCGACTTCGACAGCGTGTACGAGCCCGAGAGCTGCAGCCCCTTCGACAGCCGGCGGTTCGCCGTGACCCACAGACCCTTGTAGTGCGACCAGCCCAGGCTCGTGCTCTCGGTGATGTTGCCGAGAGTCGCGCCCGGTAGAATCGGGCTCGTCGTCGAGAGCCGCGGGTACGGGCGCACGGTGCCGCCGGGCGTCGTGAACTGGTTCAGGTTGATCGGAATCCGCTGGCGATCGCCGTACGATCCGAAGTACCCGACCATCAGGCCCGTTCCGCCGAGCTCGCGCTCGACGTTCACGTTCCACGACTGCATGCGGCCGGGCAGGAAGTTCGGGTCGGTGAACGCCGGCGACACGCTCGTCGCGGCGGCCGCTCCGCCGATCGCGTTGTCGAGCTTGATGTTGCTCGCGGCGGTTCCGGACGCCTGCGCCGACAGCGGCGTGACGAGCGGCGGATTGCCGGTCTCGCCGGTGAAGTAGCCGGTGTTGCTCTGGTTGACCAAGACGGCGTATGCGCCGCGGACGACAAGCTTGCCGTCGCCGGTGGGATTCCAGATGAGGCCGACGCGCGGCTGGAAGTCGCTGCCGTTCTTGGTGACCTTGCTGAATCCCCCCGTGCCGATCTGCAGCAGCGACAGAGTCGCCGGGTCGAAGGTGACGAGCTTGTTGTCCGCTTCCGTCGGCGAGGGCAGGAAGTCGTAGCGCAGCCCGAGGTCGGCCTTCAGGTTCGGGCCGAGCGAGATGCTGTCCTGGACGAATCCGCCGACGGCGTTCACGTAGGCGTTGTACGCACGCTGCCCGAGCATGATGTTGAGCTGGCTCGCGAAGCCGGACTGGAACGCGGCGACGCTCGGATAGGTCACGCTGCCCGGATCCGAGTTGAAGTTGAAGTGCTTCACGCGTCGAACCTCGCCGCCGAACTTCACGATATGGTTGCCGTGGAGGTAGGTCGCTGTGTCGCCGACGGCGAACGTGGTCACCTCGCGGCCGCTCGGGAACCCGCCGGGACCCCCGAAGTTCAGCCCGGGACCCGAAATCGTAATCGCCGGCAGCGCGATCGGCATGGCCGTCTGACCGACGTTGATCCCGAGCGCGCTGGTGTCCACCAGCGTGTTCGGAATGAAGGTGATGCTGATGCGGTTGTACCCGGCGCGTACCTCGTTGACGAGCGTCGGACTGAAAATGTGAGTCTCATTGACCGTCAGGATCTGCCGGTGGCCGCCGCGCGTGTCGCTGAAACCGGCGACGGTCTGGCCCTGGGCGTTCGACTCGATACGACTATCGGCCTGGAACGCGTAATAGACGTGCAGGTCGTCGCCCTGCCGGAGATTGTTGCGGGAGTCGATCGTGTACTGGTTGATCTGGACCGGCGCCAGCGGAGAGCCGATCGCTCGAGTGCCTGTCAGATCGTTCGCCGCCGGGATGTATGCGAGCAGTCGCCTTGCGGTTGGATCGGTGACACCCGCGCGCTGCGTGTCGGTCAGCGTTCCGGAATTGAGGTCGACGCCCTGCTTGTGACGAAGTCCTTCATAGCTGCCGAAGTAGAACGACCGGTCCTTCACCACCGGTCCACCGAGGTTCACGCCGAACTGCTTGCGATTGAAGAGCGACTGCGGTGTCACGTTGCCACTGGCATCGACGCTCGGCGGGTTGAAGTAGTTGCGCGAGTCGAACCGGTCGTCGCGGTAGAAGTCGAACGCTTCGCCGTGCATCGCGTTGGCCCCCGACCGGGTGGCGACGTTGACGATCGAGCCGGAATTCCGGCCGTACTCCGCGCTGAAGGTCGAGTTGTCGACCTTGAACTCGGACACCGTGTTGATCGACGGCTGGAAGGTGACCTGCGAGTTCGACAGGTCGTTCAGGTTGATGCCGTTCACCATGAAGTTGACGGACGTCTCCCGGTTGCCCGCCGACATGAAGGAGAACGACCCCTGGCCGCGCAGCGGCGCGCTCAGCCCCGCGTTCTGCGGCGACGTGCTGCCGCCGGGCATCAGCGGCCCGAGGTCGACGAAATGCCGGCCGTTCAGCGGAATCTCCTGGACCGTCTTCTCGGCCATGACCTGGCCGACAGAGACGGTCGCCGTCTCGATGAGCGGCGACGAGCCGGTCACGGTGACGTTTTCCGCGATTGCGCCAACACTCAGCTTCAGATTGAGGGCGACGGTCTGGGCGGGCCCGATCGGGACCTCGCGCTTCTGGTCCGTAAACCCTTCGAGATGCGCGGTGACCTCGTAGGTGCCGGGCGCGAGCGCGGCCGCCACGAACTGGCCGGCGGCATCGGTCACGACGTTGCGCTCCTGATTGGTCGCGGTCTGGCGCAGCACAATCGACACGCCAGGCATGACGGCGCCCTGCGAATCGGTGATGGTTCCCTGGATCGTGGCCGTGGACTGCGCGCGCACCGGCGTGACGGCCGCAAGCACGGCGCCAATGACGAAGGCCGCGAGCGCAAGGCTGTGTGTGAGTGTTCGCCTCATCAGACTTCTCTCCTTCGACGCGTGGAAACAATCGAGCTGTTCTGGAGCATGAGAGGCGCGCCACGCCCGTGCGGCCGCCTCTAGCGACACATGCAGGTGAGTGTGGTGAAACAGCGGTGCATCAGAAACTGATCAGATCAGTACGCCGCGTGTTTCAGGTTGTCAACGGCTGATTCACTCGCGGCTCGCTGCAACATAAAGATTCACTGATTCTCGCGGCGCTTCTCCACTTTTTCGGATCGTAGGGCACCAGCTCCCTTGCGGTCGCTCACTCTTGTACGGCGTTTCTTCGAAGAAAGTCGCCCGGCGCAGTTTCGGGCAAGGGTCGCCGCCGCGAAGAACCGCGGCGGCGACTGAATGGGTTCGCATGCGCGCGTTGTCTACGCGCACACGGCGGGAGGCGAGATGACTCCGCTGTTAGGCAGCCGGCCGTCAGAAGTCGTACCTGACATTGAACTGCGCCGTCCGGCTCGGGCCGCCGTTGCGGATCGACCGCACGATCAGGAACGTCGCGGCGTCGCGCCGGTCGGCGCTCGTCACGCCTCCAGCCGTGCTGGTTGGGTTGTTGAAGTTGGCCCGATTCGTGACGTTGAAGACGTCCACATACGCCATGATTCTACGGTTGCCGTTGCCCGGGAGCTTGAATCGGTAGGCGGCGCGCAGGCTCGCCAGGGAGAAGTCGGGTCCGCGCGCGCCATTGTAGCCACCTTTGTTCTCAACCGTGAGGGCATCGGGATTGGACGCCGCACCGCTGTACGTGCCGGCGGGCAATGGCTCCTGGAAGATGCCGTTCCGATCCGGATCGGTCGTGCTGTCCGTGAGCGTGAACGGCGTTCCGCTGTTGTACTGCCATACGCCGCTGAGGTTCAGCCCACCTGTATGCGGCACTTCGAGCGCGCCGCTGATCGAGAGAATGTGCGGCCGATCCTGATCGCCCAGCGAGATGCGATCGTCCAGGTGAAGGTCGGTCACCTTCGTGAGCGCATCGGCCGTGTACGTTTGGATCGTGTCGGTGGCACCAGGCGCTCCGACAATGCCGCGTCCGCGCGAATAGGTGTACGACACCCGGAGCTGGTAGTGATTGCTGAAGCGCTTCTGGACGCTGGTCTGCAGGCCGTTGTAGTCGAACCAGCCGAGGTTGACGAGCTCCAGGACGCTGGCGTTGAACTCCGTGACCGGCCTGATACGCGTGACCGCCGACGTCCGGGCGGTCGTGGCGCGGTTACCAGGATTCAGTTCCTGGAGCATGTAGAGATCGCGGTGGTTTGCGTGGACGTAGTCGGCACTGACCGCGATGCTTCCGGCGAACTGTTTTTCAACCCCGACGCTTGCCTGATGTGCGTACGGCAGATGCCGGTCAGGGTTATCGAACCGGACGGTGCCGGTGTTCTTCGTCGTCGAGCCAGCCGGATACTGCTGGTTCAACAGCGTCCGATTGACAGTCGGTCCGTTGACAAGGAATGGGTCGGTCGGCAGACGCCCTTGCGACGGTCCCGGATCGATATTGTTCGTCGGGAAGTTGACCGTGAATGAATTGGAGGTCAGGCCGGCCGAGACGATCGGGGTGAAGTTGGAATACGCCGTCTTCTGGAAGTAGAGGCCGTATCCACCGCGGAGGACGGTGGTGCCGGCGTCGTCGAGGATCCAGGTGCCGCCCACCCGGGGCGACACGTTGTTCTTGTCGACTGGAGACTGCTGGCCGGCGGAGAACAGGAAGTTCCCGGTGTTGTCCATCCGTACGATCTCGACGTCGTAGCGCAGGCCGAGGCTCGCGGTGAATCGGCCGTTCACCTTCCATTTGTCCTGCAGGAACAGGCCGACTTCCTTGCCTTTCGCGAAGTAGTCCGACACACCGGGCACACGGATGGACATCCGATCGGGATAGGTGCGGGGATCGGCGGCGTTGAAGTCGCGATCGCTGGCAGAGAAGGTGAACGTCCCATTCTGGTTGCCGGCGTCGAACACGTGGAGAGGCAAGTAGTAGTAGCTCGCGCCGAACTTGACGTCGTGGTCACCCTTCCTGTCGGGGAGAAACCAGGCGAACGTCTCATCCAGTTGGTACGCCGGATCCATGCGCCGGTTCGCGCGTGTCGCGTAGCCATCCTCGAACGTCTGGTGGACGAGCAAGGGCTTCAGCGCCGTCTGATCGTTGGTCTCGAAGTAGCCGGGGTTGCCGAAGAACACGTCCTCGTGCGTGTACGAGAACTTCAGCGTGTTGACTTTCGTGTTCGCGATCACCGAGTTCAGGGTGCCGACCATCGTCCAATCGGTGTCCTGTTCCTCCTCGGCACGCGTCCGCGTGTAGTTGGTCTGAACCAGCTGATTGGTTTGAGGAGACGTCTCGCGCAGCCAGCGGACGGCCCACGTATTGTTGGCGTTGATCTGGTGGTCCATGCGCACCATCCAGTTCCAGACGTTGTCGTGGGTGAAGTCGGTGAAATTGAGCTCCGGCCGGGCGTTGATGTTCATCGTCCGGCCGCGATTCTGATCGATGCGCTCCAGGTTCACGAAGAAATGGACCTTGTTCTTGACGATCGGACCGCCCAGGTTGCCGCCCCACTGCTTCTGCTGCGCCTCCGGCTTCGTCAGGTTCTGCTGCTTCGCGAAGTAGTCGAGCGACGTCATCGACTGGTTCTGATCGAAGAAGAACGCAGTGCCGTGCATGCTGTTGGTCCCCTGCTTCGAGACCGCGTTCACGACTCCGCCCGATGTCTGGCCGAACTCGGCGTCGAAATTGCTCGTGAGCAGCTGGAACTCCTGCACGGCTTCTACCGGTGTCCGCGCCTGAGCGCCGCCGTTGCCGTTGTTGAAGTTGTCGTTGTTTCCCGCGCCGTCCAGCATGTAGTTCGAGTTCTGCGTCGCCTGACCGTTGACGCGGATGGAATCGGCGCCGAACGAATCGACGGAGATCGTCGAGGTGATGCCCGGCAGAAGACTGAGATACGACGTGAAGTTTCGATTGAGCGAGGGCACGTCCTGCAGCTCCTGCGTCGGAACGCTGCCACCAAGCTGCTTGGACGTCGTATCGACGAGCGGCGTTTCGGCGGTGACGGTCACCTCCTGCTCGATGCCGCCGACCTGCAGCTGGACGTCGATGGAAAAGGTCTTGCCGACCTCCACGCGGACGCCGCCGCGCTGGTACTTCTTGAAGCCCGAGAGCTGCGCGGTCACCTCGTAGGTGCCCGGAGTGAGCGAGCTCATGAAGAACGACCCGTCGGCGCCGCTGACGATCTCGCGAAACTGGCCCGACGCCGCATTGGTGGCGATCACGCTGACGCCCGGGAGCACGGCGCTCTGTGCGTCGAGGACACGCCCGCGCAATTCGCCAGTCCCCTGCTGACCGTGTGCGGACCCCACGGCCAGCAGCCATCCTCCGAGCGCGACTGCCGCAACCGATGCAGATCGATGCATGAGCTTCCCCTTCCGTTGTGCGTGACGCGAGTTTTGCCAACCAGCCGACGCGGCCGACGTGGATGACCGGGAGGCGACGCGCGTCGAAGCGCGCGTCGCCTCTATCAACAACGACAGCGGGCGCGGCTGGTGAAAGATCTGCCGGGCATCGGGAACGTATAAATACGACGCCCGTTCCGGGTTGTCAACGGATGTTTAGAGCGGAATGTTGCCGTGTTTCTTTGGAGGGTTCTTATCGCGCTTGTTATCCAGATTTTTGAGCGCCGCGATCAGCTTTCGTCGCGTCTCGCGCGGATAAATAATCTCGTCGATAAAGCCGCGGCCGGCGGCAATATACGGGTTCGCGAACTTCTTGCGGAACTCCTCCACTCTTTCGGATCGAGCGGCGGCCCGATCCGTCGCGCTATCGAGCTCGCGCTTGTACAGGATGTTCACGGCCCCCTCGGGCCCCATGACCGCGATCTCCGCCGTCGGCCACGCGTAGTTGAAGTCGGTGCGAATGTGCTTGCTGGACATCACGCAGTACGCGCCGCCGTAGGCCTTGCGCGTAATGATCGTGACCTTCGGCACCGTGGCCTCGGCGAACGCGAACAGCAGCTTCGCGCCGTGCCTGATGATGCCGCCGTACTCCTGCACCGTCCCGGGCAGGAAGCCGGGCACGTCTTCGAACGTGACGAGCGGAATGTTGAACGCGTCACAGAACCGCACGAACCGCGCGCCTTTCACCGACGCGTCGATGTCGAGCGTGCCCGCGAGCACCGCCGGCTGGTTCGCGACGACGCCGACGGGCCGGCCGTCCAGCCGCGCGAACCCGACGAGGATGTTCTTCGCGTAGTGGTGGTGCACCTCGAGGAAGTACGCCTCGTCGACGACCGTGTGGATCACGTCGAGCATGTCGTACGGCTGGTTCGGCGACGCCGGCACGATCGTATCGAGTGCCACGTCCTCGCGGTCGGGCGAATCGCTCATCGGCGCGCGCGGCGGATCGTCCAGGTTGTTGCCCGGCATGAAGGACAGGAGATCCCGAATGAGGGCGAGGCACTCGCGGTCGTCGTCCACGGCGAAATGCGCGACGCCGCTCGTCGCGTTGTGCGTCATCGCGCCGCCCAGCTCGTCCTTCGACACTTCCTCGTGCGTCACCGTCTTGAGCACGTCGGGGCCGGTCACGAACATGTAGCTCGTGTCCTTCACCATGATGGTGAAGTCGGTAATCGCGGGCGAGTACACGGCGCCGCCGGCGCACGGGCCCATGATCGCGGAAATCTGGGGCACGACACCCGACGCGAGCGTGTTGCGGAGAAAGATGTCGGCGTAGCCGCCGAGCGACAGCACGCCTTCCTGGATGCGGGCCCCGCCCGAATCATTCAGGCCGACGATCGGCGCGCCCAGCTTCATGGCCAGGTCCATGATCTTCACGATCTTGGCGGCGTTGGTCTCGGAGAGCGAGCCGCCGAACACCGTGAAATCCTGCGCGAAGGCGAACACCTGCCGGCCCTCGATCAGGCCGTGGCCGGCCACCACCCCGTCGCCGGGCACGATCTGCGTCTCCATTCCGAAGTCGCGGCAACGGTGCGTGACGAGCTTGTCCACTTCTTCGAATGTGCCGGGATCGAAGAGCAGCTCGATCCGCTCGCGGACCGTCAGCTTGCCTGCGTCGTGCTGGCGTTTCTGACGCGCTTCGCCGCCACCCAGCTCTGCGCGCCGCTGCAGATCGGCGAGGGTCTCATGAGGATCTGTCATGGCTGATGGCTGATGGCTGATGGCTATGGTCGATGGCTGCCAATGTCCTCATAGCCATCAGCCATGAGCCATCAGCATTTCAGGCCTTTACCGCCTGCGCTTTTTCCCAGTCCTTCAGGAATTTCTCCAGGCCGATTGAGGTGAGCGGGTGATTGAACAGCTGATCGATCACCGCCGGCGGGCACGTCGCGATGTCGGCGCCCATGCGCGCCGCTTCGACGACGTGGATTGGATGGCGGCAGCTCGCGACGAGCACATCCGTCGTGAAGTCGTAGTTGTCATAGATGTCGACGATCTCGCGAATGAGCTCCATGCCGTTGGTCGCGACGTCGTCGAGCCGGCCGACGAACGGGCTGACGAAGGTGGCGCCCGCCTTCGCGGCGAGGAGCGCCTGCGCCGCCGAGAAGCAGAGCGTCACGTTGACGCGGATGCCTTCGCCGGACAGCGCCTTGCACGCCCTGATGCCGTCGCGCGTGAGCGGCACCTTGACGATCATGTGCTGATGGATCTTCGCGATGTCGTGCCCCTGCTGGAGCATGCCGGCGAAATCGGTCGACGTCACCTCGCCGCTGACCGGGCCCTTCACGATCTCGCAGATCTTCTTCAGGTTCTCGCGGTAGTCGCCGGGCTCCCTGGCGAGCAATGTCGGGTTGGTCGTGACGCCGTCGATGATGCCGATGGCGGCCAGCGTTTCGATGTCCTTGATGTTGCCGGAGTCGACGAACAGTTTCATAGGAGCTCCTGAGATGGCTTCGTTATTCATCCATGATCCGCGGAATTCTAGATCATTCGCGCGCGCTTTCCACGACGCGAATCGACGGCGGACTCGCGTTGCCGGCCTTGTCCACGGCTTTCACCATGTAGACGTACGGCACGCCGGCCGGCACCGCGTCCTTGAGCCCCGTCTCCGGGATCGGCGACGGCGTGATCGGCTCGAGCATCTCGCCCGTCGCGACCCCGCGGATCACGATGTAGCCGGCGAGATCCTTCTCGTCGTTCGGCTCCCAGATCAGGTTGATCGCGCCTTCGCTGGGAATGGCCTTGAGCTCCTTGGGAGCCGCCGGAGGGAACGTGTCGGTCAGCGTCTCACACAGCCGGGGGCTCGCGTCGCTTTCAATCGTCGACCCGCCGACCGTCTCCGCCGCGCGCACGACGTAGCACCGACGCTCGCCCCAGACGATCCGTGCATCCGAGAAACGCGTCGCGGTGACGGGCGACTTCGTCAGCTTGACGGCGGTCTCGGGGGCCTCGATGGCAACACGTCGTCGGTGTCTGCCGCCTGGACCGATGCTCCGGGCGCCACTGGTGTCCACGTCAATGAGACCGCGCGCTCGTCGTAGGCGATCTTCGGCGCGGACGGAGGGGACGGGGGCGCAATCAGCGGCACCTCGATACGCCTCGACAAGGGACCCTTCCGGCCGCGAGGCGATGTGCCGAACGCGGCGTACGTGCGCGACACGACGGTCGGCGGCGGCGACAGCAGCGGCCCGGACGCGTCATCGCCGGGGAGCGGGCCCTTCGAGCGCTTCGAGTCCTTCGGCAGCTCCACCGGCTGCAGCATGTCCTCGGTCAGCGACTCGGCGAGGCGCGCGAGCGCCCCCTGATCGAGACCAGGACCTTCCGGCGGGTCGACTTCGTCGGCGGGATCGTCCGCGTCGGCCGTCTCGTTCGGATCCTTTGGCGCCTTCACGGTCACGCCGCCGACCCGGGTGCCGCGCTTCAGCAGCTGTTCATCGGTCAGAGGGGGCACCGTCTTCGGAGCGGTTATCGCGTAGACCTCGGCGCGCGACATGTTGGCGGGGCGCGTGCCGTCGGTATTCGTGCTCGGCACGGTGAACTGCAGATCGACCGTGTCACCGCGGCGCTCGGCCACGAGATCGGCTGGCGCCACCGGGAGCTTGACGAGCGGCGGCAGCGGCGGTCCTTTCTTCCCGCATGCCATACACATGATCACGACGATCAACGCAGAACTCGCAGAAACCGCAGAGCCAAGCCTTTTCTGCGTGTTCCGCGGGTTCTGCGTTGTACGTCGTCTGCGCCGTCGCCTCACAGAATGTACCGGGACAGATCTTCGTTCTTCACGATGTCAGCGAGCATCTTCGTGACGTACGCCTCGTCGATCGTGACCGTCTTGTCCTCCAGGTCGGGGCCCTCGAAGGAGATGTCGTCCAGCAGCTTCTCGAGGACCGTGTGCAGCCGCCTCGCACCGATGTTCTCGGTTCGCTCGTTGACGGTCGTCGCGAAATCGGCGATGCGGCGGATCGCGTCGACGGTGAACGTCAGGTCGATGCCTTCCGTGTCCATCAGCGCCATGTACTGCTTGATGAGGGCGCTGCGCGGCTCGGTGAGAATCCGCACGAACTCGTCCCTTCCAAGCGGTTCGAGCTCGACGCGGATCGGAAAGCGCCCTTGCAGCTCCGGGATGAGATCGGAGGGCTTCGAGACGTGAAAGGCGCCCGCGGCGATGAAGAGAACGTGATCCGTGCGGACCATCCCGTACTTCGTGTTGACGGTCGTGCCTTCGACAATCGGCAGGATGTCGCGCTGGACGCCTTCGCGGCTGACGTCCGGGCCGTGCGCACCCTCGCGTCCCGCGATTTTGTCGATCTCGTCGATGAAGATGATGCCCGCCTGCTCGACGCGCTCCACCGCGGCGCGCGCCACACTGTCCATGTCGATCAGCTTCTGCTCTTCCTCCTGCGTGAGGTACTGCAGCGCTTCGGGGACCTTCAGCTTGCGCCTCTTGGTCTTGCCCTGGAACAGGCCCGGCAGCATGTCCTTGAGATTGATGTCCACTTCCTCGACCGACGAGCCGGCGATGATCTCGAACGAGGGAAACGATTTTTCACGCATTTCGATTTCGACGACGCGGCTCTCGAGACGGCCGGCGCGGAGCTGCTCGCGAAATCGCTCGCGCGTCTGCTGCTGTGCCTCGCGCGCCACCCCGGCCTCTTCGTCCGGCGCGCCCGGACGGGGCGGCAGCAGGATGTCGAGCAGCCGATCCTCGGCGTTCTGCCCCGCCTTCACGCGCACTTCCTCGAGGCGCTCTTCGCGCACCATGTCGACGCCGAGCTCCACCAGATCCCGGACCATCGACTCGACGTCGCGGCCGACGTAGCCGACCTCGGTGAACTTCGACGCTTCGACCTTCAAAAAAGGTGACTGCGCGAGGCGCGCGAGCCGGCGGGCGATTTCGGTCTTCCCCACGCCGGTCGGCCCGATCATCAGAATATTCTTCGGCGCGATTTCCTCGGCAAGCTCCGGCGCAAGCTTCTGCCGCCGCATCCTGTTGCGCAGCGCGATGGCGACCGCGCGTTTGGCCGCTGTCTGGCCGACGACGTATTTGTCCAGCTCGGCGACGATCTGCCGGGGTGTGAGGGCGCCGGCCGACGTCCGTGTTGTTTGCGGGAGATAAATGGCCACTACAGCTCTTCCACCTCGATAACCGCGTTCGTATAGATGCAGATTTCGCCCGCGATGGCCATCGACTTTTCGGCAATTGCACGGGCGCTGAGATCGGTATTGTTTGCCAGCGCCTTGGCGGCCGCCAGCGCGAAGGGCCCTCCCGATCCGATCGCGACGATCCCATCGTCGGGCTCGATGAGGTCGCCGGTGCCCGACAGCAGGAAGGTCGACGTCGTGTCGAGCACGATGAGCATCGCCTCGAGGCGCCGCAGGATGCGGTCGCTGCGCCAGTCCTTGGCAAGCTCCACGGCCGAGCGCGCGAGGTTGCCGCGATACTGTTCCAGCTTCGATTCGAAGCGGGAAAACAGCGCGAAGGAATCCGCCGCGGAGCCGGCGAAGCCCGCGAGGATGCGATCGTTGTAGAGGCGACGGAGCTTCTTCGCGCGCTGCTTGACGACAGTCTGGCCGAAGGTCACCTGGCCGTCGCCCGCCAGCACCGCACGGTCGCGGTGGCGGACGGCAAGGATGGTCGTGCTGTGAAACATCGATTTTTCTGACTGTATCGGCCGGGGATCGGGGTGTCAAGAAAACGGGACGCATGCAACCGGCCGAGGACAGCTCCTCACGTTTTAACGCGTGCAAAACGAGAATTTTAGGCGGATACTTGGGCGACCCTGAGATCGATACGATGGCAGGGGGGTTGCTGTTTCCTTACGAAGAGGTTCTCTGCCATGAAGCGAACTTTACCGGCGTGGACCGGCGTGGTACTGGCGGTGGCCGTCCCGGCCTGGCTCCTCGCCGTGCCGGCGTCTGCGCAGGAGCGGACCCCTCCGGGTGGCGGTGGTGGTGGTGGTGGTGATCGCGGCGCGGCGGCCGCGGGCGCCGGCGGGGGCGGAGCGACTCACAGTGGGGCCAGTTCCGGTGGCTCGAGCGCGGGCGGCGGCGGAGCCAGCAGCGGCGGCGGCGGCTCGTCGAACGGCGGCGGCGGATTCTCGGGAGGCGGACGCAGCGATCCTGACGGCGGCCGTCGAAGCGGTGCCACCGGAGGCGGCGGGTATGCCGTGCCGCGGGGCGACCGTGGAGGATCGGCCGGCGCACGCGCGACAGGAGGCGGCAGCGGATCCGGCACGACGTCGACCAACGGAACCTCCGGGGCGACCCGTGGCGATCGGGGGACCGTGCGTAGCGTTCCGGTCGGCGAACGTACCAACCGTGCGGACGGCACTCCAAGCGGCGGCTCCGACGGCGTACCGGCGTACGCACGTCCGCGCGACGGCGCTCCGCCGATTGGGACCGCGGTGCCGCGTGGGTCCGCACCGCCTGCCCCGACGGGCGGCGTGGGTATCTTCGTGCCCGGCGGTTATTACGGCGGCTACGGCTACTACGATCCGTGGGGGTACAGCGCCGGCGGGTACGGCGGGTACTACGGCGGCTATTACGACCCGTGGTACGGCGGTTACCCATCCTCTCAGCCACCGAACTCCACTTACAACGACGAAGGGTCGCTTCGTCTGAAGCTGAAGCCGCGCAACGCCGAGGTTTACGTCGACGGATACTTCGTCGGCGTCGTCGACGACTTCGACGGGATGTTCCAGCGGCTGCACCTCGACTCGGGTCCGCATCGCGTCGAAGTGCGCGCGCCGGGATACGAGACGTTGGCGTTCGAAGTGCGCATCACGCCGGACCACACCACGACGTATCAGGGTGAGCTGAAGCGCATTCAATAGGTTGCAGATTATAGATTGCAGATTGATCGCAGATTGCAGATTGTTGCGGCCGTTTCGGGCATCTACGACGCCCTCGTGGGCTCAGCGATGCTGGCGGGACGGCCGCTTCTCGCTCAGGTCCTGAACGTCCCGCTTCCCGACCCGCCGATTCACGCCGATCTGAACGGCATTTTCCTGTTGTCGGTCGCCGCCGGGTATCTGATTCCGTACCGCGATCCGCAATCGCCAGGCGGACGCGCGTATCTCTGGATCATGGGGCCGTTGCTGAAGGGCGGGGGCGCCCTCACTTTCGTGATCGATCACTACGTCCGTTACTCCCCGTCGGCTTTCCTGCTTTTCGCGCTGAGCGACGGAACACTGGCGTTGCTGACGCTCTGGGCGCTGCTCGGGAGCAGGCCTGCCCTGCGACAGCTGTAAGGCGTCCTTCTACTTCGTGAGCAGTCGACGCGTGATGGGGTAGGTGCCGATCCGCGCCCATTGCCGCGACCCGTACTTCGCGAACAGCTCGACCTTCGCATCCACGAAATGGCTGTTCTCGAGCATTTCCTGCCGTGATTGCCCGGTACCGGTATAACCGAGCTGCGACTTGGCGGTGAGCGGCTGCGTGGTCGCGCCGGGCGGGAGACCCTCGGAGCCCACGATGGGCATGAAGGCGCTGCCCCACTCGTCATTTTCGTTGACACGGCGGAAGATCGCATTGATCTGCAGCGTCACGAGCTTCTGGTCCGACAGATTCTTCAACGTGAAGATGACGGTAGGGACGAGCTTGTTCTGACCGTTCACGATGCCGGCGTCGAACCAGCCGGTGTTGTCGATACTCACCTGCAGACGCCTGGTCAGGTCGACCGGCGGTGCGCAGCCGGCACATGAAACGAACGTGAGCAGGAGGAGCAGCCGGACGGACGCGCACATGCGCGCTATTCTAAAATATCCGCACCTCAATCCGCTGGAGCGCCTCTTCCTTCGAGATTCTGCCCGCCAGGAACTCGGCCAGGTCGGATCCGCGGAGACGAATGATGCGCGTGCGCGCGTCGCTGTCAGCGGGCGCGAGCCGCGGCCTGTCGTCGTTGCCCTTGGCCGCAATGGTCAGCCACTCGTTCAGGCCGATGCCGAGCGAGCCGCTGTGCGCCAGCATGGCGTCCTTCAGGGCCTGAGTGACTTCGGTGCGATACGCTTCGTTCGGATCAGTCAGGATCGGATCATCCGCGGGCGGCTTATCGGCGGTGGTCGACGCCGCGGAGCCGGTCGTGGTGCGCGCGTCGGCGACGTCCGGCACAGCCGTTCGGGCGAGCACGCCCGGATTCACCTGCAACTCGAGGCGCTTGAGCGCCTGCTCGAGGTTCGGATCGCCCGCGGTCTTGATGTGGCTCTGCAGCGTCCGCAGGGCGCTGTCGAGCCCCAGATCGTTCTGGTCAAGCGTACGGAGGCTCCACGTCAACGTCGTTTCGAACGACGGCACGACAATGTCGAAGAAGACGCCGTAGCCTTCGAGGCGGAACCCGCGCGCGTGGGCGTTGTCGCTCACGAGCAGATCCGCCGGCACCTGCGCCAGCGCCTGCACCCGATCGCGGGTGACGGTGACGCCGTGCTCGACGGCGCCTTCGAGCACCCGCTCCATCTGACCGATCTGATAGCGCTGTTCCGCCGCGGCGCGCGCGGCTGTCGGCTGGGCCGACGCCGGCACCGCCGCCGCCGTGACTGTTCCCGCAATGATCAAGGCAAGCCGTTTCACAAGTTCCCCCTACTGCCTCTGCGATGTGCGATAGAGAATATCCATCTGGTTCATCTTCTGCCGGTTCTTCAGGACTTCGACGCCCACCTTGCTCTCAACGGCGCCGACGTAGCGGTCGATTTTCACCAGATCCGCCTGACGCTGCAAGTTGACGTCGCGCATCACCTCCGCGACGCGTAACGCCAGCTCGCGCTGCTGGCGCTTCTCGCTCTCGTCGAGCAGCGCGCGGGCTCGGCGCAGGACGTCGGCGTCAGCAGTCGCCCGCACCGGCTGCGGGCGCGCCGCAATCGTGGCGGCCGACAGCTGCATCGCGCGGAGCTCGGCCTTGAGCTGTCGCTCGAGGACTGCCAGGTCGGCGCGCCACGGCTCGGCCGGGCCGCCGCTCGGTGCGACGGCGGCTGGTGCGATCGGCACGGCCGATATCGCGGTTGCGAGACCTGGCTGGGAAGGCGTTTTCAGCCAGCCGGTGCGCACACTGAGACCGTTCCGGTCGTACCGCACGTCGAGGTTCGCGAGGCCCGCGGACACGCCGAGGAACAGCAGCGCGGCGGCTACCTGCGCCCAGGCGGGGATTTCGCGCCACCAGGACGGCTGACCGACCTGGGGACCTGCGACCGCCGCCTGGCGGCTGGTGACGGCGAAGCCGGGCTCCGGAGGAGACCAGCGGGCCAGCTGTTTCCGCACGACGCGAAGCGCCGCAATCTCGTCCTGGCAGCGCGCGCACGTCTCGAGGTGGGTCTCGAAGAGCGCCCGCCCCGCCGGCTCGCCTGTGACGTCGTCGTAGAGAAACCCGATGAGCGCTTCGTCGCGGTCGCCGGAATATCCGCAGAATGATTCAGTCATAAGGTTGCTTTCGTGTTTTTGGCCAGCTCACGCCGCAGAACGATCAACCCCTGATACAGCCGCGTCTTCACCGTGCTCAACGGACAGCCAACCAGCTCCGCGATCTCCTGGAACGTCAGCCCGTGGTACTCCTTCAGGACGATCGCCGTGCGCTGTTCTGCGGGCAGAAGCGCCATGGCGCGCTCGACCAGGCGCGTCAGATCCTTGCGCGCGACCAGGTCCTCGATGGACTCCGAGGGCTCGGCAGCGGCCGCCAGCTCCAACAGATCGACGTCCTCGGGCGGCTGCACGACCTGCGCGCGGCGCTCGCGCCGCATCCAGTCGCGGCACAGGTTCAGCGCGATCCGATACAGCCACGACGAAAACTTCGCCTGGCCGCGAAAGCCGGGCAGCGCGCGAAACGCCCGGAGAAACGTCTCCTGGCACACGTCCCGCGCATCCTCTTCGCGACCGATTGTCCGGTACGCGAGGGCGTAGATGGGGCGTTCCCATCTCAAGACCAGCTCGTTGAAACTGTCGGAGTCGCCGCTGATCGAACGTGCGACGAGCTCTTCATCCGTCCACGTCATGCGGAGCGCGGAAGGCCCTCTTTTCTCACGAGTTAAGACGGCGAACGCCGGCGGACAGTCGGGACACCCAACATCTTGAGTTTATTGATGTTACGGCGACGATTCAAGCGGCAGCCGCCGACCGCCGTGGTTGGCGGCCGTGAATTGATCGCAGTAGAATCGCGAAGCGACGACCCCGCCGAAACGAATTCAATGCCCCGAGACACCCGAACCCGGCGAGCGACGCGTCCGGCCTCCGCCTCTCGGTCCACGACCGCGAGCACGGTCCAACGACCGCTCGCGTCCCGGCTCGCGCACACCGCCCGATCGAACGACCTGTTGCCCGAGCTGCATCAGCACGCGCTCGATGTGACCGGCGGCTCCTGCTCGCTGCTGTTCCAGCACAATCCGCGCAGCGGCGGGCTGCAGGCGACCTCAGGGTTCGCCCTCGATGTCCTGCGGACCGACCCGTGGCTGCCCGGTCCCGACGAGGCCGCGCTCGTCGCCGACGCGTTCGCCCGGGGCGTGCCGACTCTCGTCGCCGACGCAAACCGTCAGGCGCCCGATCTCGCCTCGCGTCTGAATTCCCGCGCCGCGCTGCTGCTCCCGCTGGTCCGCGGCGCGGAGCGCGTCGGCCTGCTCACGGTCGGTTTCCACACGCCACCGTCCGAGTCGAACGTCGAGGGCGACATCGTCGAAACGGCCGACGCCTTCATGACCGCGCTCGAGCTGTTTCACCTCCGTCAGGCCGCGGAGCTGCATGGCGACATTCGTGAGCTGCTGGACGAATTCACGGCGAGCCTGTCGGCGACGCTGAATCTCACGGCCGGACTCGATATCTTCTGCCACGGCGCCAACCGGTTGTTCGGCGCGGATCGCACGTCGGTCTGGATTCACGATCGGCGCGCGCGCCATCTGGTCCTCAGGGCGTCCTCCGACGGCGCGGACGTGGCGAGCGGCGTCAGCGTCGGCACCCACGATGCCTCCGCGCCCGCGGCGCTCGCCATGCGCCAGATGCGCGCTGAAATCGTGTCCCCGTCGGAAGGCGAGGTCACGGCGATGGTCACGGTACCGCTGCGGGGCTGCCGCCGGGCGCTCGGCACGATTGTCTTTGAACGCGTACGCGTCGAAGCAGGCGGCGAGCTCGATTTCCTCGATCGCGCCGACGAGCTCGGCCGCCAGCTCTCCAGCGCCATCGAGAACATGCAGCTTCTCGACGACGTCTTGCGGTCACGGATGGAGCTCGAGAACACGTTTGATTCGATCTCGCACCTGGTCGCGGTGGCAGACACCGGCGGCCTCATCGTGCATGTGAATCAGGCGTTCGCGTCCCGGGTCGGCCGCAGTCGTGACGAGTTGATCGACCGGCCGCTCGCCGACTACGTCGGCGTCGAGCTCGGCGGATGGCTGCAGCGTCACAAATCCGCGCCCGGGCGGGCCGGCGCCGACGCCGCGATCACCTGTGAAGTCGTGGATCCGGTGCTCAACGGACCGTTCATGGTGACGGTGACCGATCTGCTCAATCACGACCGCGAGCCGTGCGGCAGCGTCATTGTCGCGCGCGATTTGACCCCGCAGACCCAGCTCGAGGCGGAGCGCGAAGAGCTGCGGAAGCGGCTGACCCAAAGCGAGAAGCTCGCGGCGCTCGGTCAGTTCGTCGCCGGAATCGCGCACGAGCTGAACAACCCGCTGCAGGGCGTGCTCGGGCATCTCGAGCTCCTTCGCACGACCGGAGCCTTCCCGAAACAGCTCCGCCGTGAGGTGCAGACAATTTATCGTGAAGCCGACCGCGCGGCGAAGATCGTACGCAACCTGCTGGTCTTCGCCGGATCACGACGCCTGGCCCGCCGATCGGTCAGCTTGAACGCGGTCATCCAGAAAGTTCTGGCGCTGCGCACACCCGCACACCGCGCCGTGCGCATCGAAGTCGTGCGACACTATGACGAGAAGCTGCCACGCGTGCAAAGCGATCCGTTACTGCTTCACCAGGTCTTCCTGAACATGGTGATGAACGCCGAACACGCAATCGCCGCGACCGGCCGCGAGGGACGCATCGAGATCAACACGATGGTCGCGGGTTCGGGCGACCGGATCATCGCGACGGTGCGCGACACCGGCATCGGGATTCCCGAGGACGCGCTGTCGCACATCTTCGAGCCGTTCTACACGACCAAGGAAGTCGGCAAGGGCACGGGGCTCGGTTTGGCGATCGCGTATGCGATCGTCCAGGAGCACGGCGGGCAAATCGTCGCGGCGAATCATCCCGACGGCGGCGCGCTGTTTACCGTCGAACTGCCCGCCCAGCCGCCGGCGAGACGCTGACGCATGATGGATGAAACATTCCTGACGACCGAAGAGGTCCTGGAGTATCTCCAGGTCAATCTCCGGACGGTTTACCGGCTGATCAAAGCCGGCAAGATTCCGGCGGTGCGCGTGGGCCGCCAGTGGCGCTTCCGCAAGCGCGACATCGACGCCTGGCTCGACAGCCAGCGGCCGCGCGGCGGATCCCGCCCGGCCCCCTCACAGCCTGTGCGCCCGGCGGCAGGCAACACGCGCCCGCGAATCCTCGTCGTCGACGACGAGGCCAGCATCCGCGATCTGCTGGCGAAGACGCTCGCGCTTGCCGAATACGAGGTCGACGTCGCGCCCGACGGCCGCTCGGCGCTCGAGCGAATGCGGATTTACCCGTACGATCTGCTGATCGCAGATCTGAAGATGCCGGGCATGGACGGCCTCGCCGTGATTCGGGAGGCCAAGCGATACAAATCCGATTTGCCGGTCATCATCATTACCGGCTTCTCCACCGAATCGAGCGCGATCGAAGCGGTGAACCTCGGCGTCGCCGGCTATCTCACCAAACCGTTCCGCGTCCCGCAAGTTCTTGCCGTCGCGGCGAAAGCGCTCGGCGAATAGATCACCACGAGGGACACCAAGGACACAAAGGACTTCAATTTTGTGTCCTTTGTGATGGAGTGAGGCCTGCCCGCGCGTGACGTGATAAAATAAGTCGTTTAACGTCAGCATGATCCAGCTATCCAACCTGACCAAGGCGTTCGGGGACCACGTGCTCCTCGACGCCGTCACCTGGCAAATCGACGACGGCGAGCGCGTCGGCCTGTGCGGCCCGAACGGCGCCGGCAAAACCACGCTGCTGCGCATGATGGCGGGGCTCGACGAACCCGACCGCGGGGCCATCGTCAAGCCCGCGGCGCTGACGGTCGGCTATCTTCCGCAGGACGGTCTGACGCATGCGGGCCGGACCGTCTTCGAGGAAGCGAGCAGCGCGTTTGGCGACCTGCTCGCGGTCAAGGATGAAATGC
>QHWJ01000435.1 GCA_003222535.1 Acidobacteriota bacterium
AGGAGAACGCCTCGCTGTGCTTGAACGCCGGGCCGCCGTTGAGGCCGAGGCAGGGAATGCCGAGGACGGTGAACTCCACCGTCAACACATCGCCGGCCTTGCCGCTCGGGTAGTCGCCAGGTGCCTTGTGGACAGCCGTCACTTCACTATTCGGAAAGGTGGCGGCGTAGAACCGCGCCGCGTCCTGTGCGTCCTTGTCGAACCAGAGGCAGATCGTGTTTTTCGGTTTCATGTGTCCTTCACCTTCTTCCCCAAGTTAGCAGCGTTATGGAACGAAGCCAAAGGGACGTGCCGGCACTGACGTTCTGCCCATCCCATCATCCGCCGACGCGTTCCGATACGAACATCGTAAGCTCCCAGGTGTCGGATCGCTCATGGTGGCGGACGAGATACGTATCACCGTCTGCGGCTTTCAGCTTGAAATATCGGTAGTCGGGCGCCAGCCAGGCGTCGAGTACCTCCGCGACGGATATCCGACGGTCACCAAGAATCAGCTCGCGTGGCGTCTGCTCGCCGCGATGGCCTGCGTAGCACTCAACACCGACGCTGAGCAGCCGCTCTTCAGGCATCTGATTCACCGCACGACATTGGCACGATCGTAGTGCTGAAGGCATTACCGCTTCCACATCCTGGGATCGAAGCTGAAGGGATCAAGGATCCGGGTCCTAATCGAGAGGTGTGCGAACTGCGACCACGGCCGCGCCTATTCGCGCTCCCCGCCCGTCGCGAGGATTGACTTAAGGTCCCACTGAGCTGGAGAAAGTACTCGCCGACGCCGGGCCGGAGCATCACTCGGTTATCAAAGCCACTCGCTGCGCCACGCTGGTAACCCGTCACTTCACGCTGCTCGACGCGCTGATCCCAGTAGATCTCGTAGACGAAAGGCCGATGCGACTGGCCCATGATCTGCAAGCGCGGCAGTGGCATCTCGATCAGCCTCCATTCAGCCAGCCGCACGAGCCCTTCGTAGGCTTCCGGGGCGCGGATCCGAGACTCCCACCGTGGAACACTGGGATCGGAAGCGTTGCGCGCGCGGAATCGCGTGATGGCGGAGATTATCTCTGCCTGGCCAGTCGTGTTCTGCTTGAGCACCGTTGCCCGTGCCACGCCAACGAACGGGACAGTGTGAGGCCAGTACAACTCGACGATCTTGTCCGCCAGTTGACGCGTGGTCACCATCTCAGGCGGTGCCCCGGAGCTCTGCGTGTGCTCCAGACACACGTCCATCAGCGCGAGCAGTAGCGCGTACTTGTACGTGGCGGTGTAACGGCCTTCATCGAGCAGTTCGAGGACCTTCTCTGCGAAGCCAATCGCGCCACGCTGATCCGCGTCGGTCACGGCTTCCCCCAGTACTGCGCCTTGGCTGGAATGATCCACCGGATACCGCCACGAGGATCGGGAACGTCCGCTCGATACCGAGGAATCACATGCAGATGCGCGTGAGCAACCGTCTGTCCGGCCGCCTCGCCAACATTGATCCCGATGTTGTAGCCGTCAGGCACGCCGGTTTGTTCGACATGGCGCCGTACTGCAGGAACCAGAGCCCAGATCGCAGCCTGTTCTTCAGCCGTGAGGACGAGGAAATCAGCTTCGTGCCGCCGAGGAACAATCAAGCAGTGTCCGTCATTTAGCGGGAAAGCGTCGGGGAACGCCGCGGCGAGCTCGTTCGCAGCAACGAGATTCCCGCGAGTCAGCCGGTCACAGAAGACACAGTTCAATTCGCTTCTCCGACGTATCCAAGGCCGACCACCAGGTCTTTGTGAAGAACAGGTTCGGGTTTCGGCCGCCAGTCTACCTGCTCACGGCCCTGCACTGATTGCCTCCGAGAGAAGGTCGATGAACCCTTACCTTTTGTCACGGTTGCACCTCCGACGGACGCCGCTGTCGTCTTGCCGCCGTAGTCGGCTAATCGTACGCTATCGTCTTCGCAGCAAGTCTCAGGCGCACTCTTCGCTCGTGGCAGATCATTCACTCCAACCGGGATTGTACGAAGCGCTGCTCACCGGCGCGCTCGACAAGCGGCTCGCCGACCTCGTCGTCGCAGCCGTCACGCCCGAAATACGAGCCCTCGCCGACGCGGAGGCGGCCGACCGCCTGTCCCGCCACGTCGCTATGGTCGTAACACGTGCGATCGAGGCGCTTCCGGAGCACGGTCGTGCTCAGGCGGGAGCGCAGATCATCTCGCGGCTTATCGATCTGCTCTCACAGGTGAGCAATGCGATCGACCGAGATGTCGATTTGCCGCTCGATCCTGCTCGCTTACATCGGATCCTCGAACTTGACGCACTCGGCGATGGTGACTGGACTCGAATGGAACGTCCGAGTCTCTGGTGTTCGCAACGCTGACGTCGTCGCGAAAATGGCCGCCGTCTTCGACTCGTACTGGGCCAGCGGCGATTTCATTCCGTTCGATCGCGACCAGTTCCGGCAGCGCACTGAGCTAACCGAGCCGGAACAAACGCTTCGCATGAGCCCGATTGAGGTCGTGCTCATGCCATTTCAGGAGCGGCTACTTGAGCAAGTGGAGGTCGCGCGCACGCTCGGGCGGCACAGGAACCTCCTCGTTGCCGCAACCGGCACTGGCAAGACTGTCATTGCGGCGGTTGACTACGCGCGCCTTCGCGAACGGTTGCCGCGTGACCGGCTGCTCTTCGTCGCACACCGTGAGGAGATCCTGGAGCAGAGCCGAGCGACATTCGCGCATGCCCTCCGCGACGCGAGCTTCGGAGAGTTGTGGGTCGGCGGAAAGCGGCCCTCGCGGTTTGAACACGTCTTCGCTTCGATCCAGAGTCTCAACCGCTCCGGACTGGAATCGGTCGACCCTGCGCATTTCGACGTCGTGATTGTCGACGAGTTCCATCACGCTGCTGCACCGTCGTACCAGATGCTTCTGGAGCGCATGGCGCCGCGAGAGCTTCTGGGGATGACCGCCACGCCCGAGCGCGCCGACGGCCTCGACGTCTTGCGTTACTTCGACGGACGGATTGCCGCCGAGCTTCGCGTGTGGGACGCGATCGACCAGCAGTATCTCGTTCCTTTTTCGTACTTCGGCGTTCACGACGGCACGGACTTGAGCGACGTTCCATGGAAGCGCGGCTCTGGATACGACCCCACTGCCCTGACCAATGTCCTGACCGCCGATCATGCGTGGGCGAGACGGGTCGTTGAGGAACTCCGACGTAAAACCGGTGATCCACACGGCGTCAGAGCCCTTGGGTTTTGCGTTTCGATCGGGCACGCCCGCTTCATGGCGGAGCAGTTCCGTGCGGCCGGGATCCCGGCGGTCGCGATCTGGGGCGATAGCCCAATGGAAGAGCGAACGGTGGCGCTGCGTGATCTCGCGGGTGGCCGCGTGCACGTCGTCTTCGCGGTCGACCTATTCAACGAAGGTGTCGATGTACCGAACGTCGACACGTTGCTGTTGCTGCGCCCGACTGAGAGCCCGACGCTGTTCTTGCAGCAACTCGGTCGCGGCCTGCGGCGTGCACGTGGCAAGGCGCTCTGCACCGTGCTCGACTTCGTCGCCAACCATCGTCGCGAGTTCCGATTCGACCGGAAACTGCGTGCGCTGTTGGGCGGCAGCCGGAGGGATATCGAGCGGCAAGTTGAGCGCGACTTTCCATTCTTGCCCAGCGGCTGCCACATGGAACTGGATCCAGTCGCTCGGGACATCGTCTTGCGCAGCATCCGCCAGGCGATCCCCTCTGACTGGCGTGCGAAATGCCATGAGCTGCGCTCGCTCGGTAGCGTCTCACTTGCGACGTATCTCGAAGAGACAGGGCTCGAACTGGAGGACGTCTACGCCAATAACAGGAGTTGGAGCGCGCTGCGTCGGGCAGTCGGGTTGCCAACCGACGACGCTGGCCCCGAAGAGGATGCACTCTTGCGGGCGGTCGGACGGCTACTCCACGTCGACGACCACGAGAGACTCGACGCTTACCGATCGCTCGTTGTGCGAGCGAGCGCTCCCGATCCCGCAGTTTTGAGCGAGCTCGAACGTCGCTTCGCACGCATGCTGATCGCTTCGCTTACAACTCTGAAGGCTTCCGCGTCTCTGACTGAAGGCCCGCGAACGTCCCACTGGCTGTGCACGCCCGGTACACACGGGCTGAGATTCTGGCGGCGTTCGACGTCGGCAGCGGGGTCAAGCCGATCACCTGGCAGTCCGGCGTCTGGTGGGACGAGAACAGTCAGAGCGACCTCTTCGCGTTCACGCTAGACAAGTCTGCCGGCTCCTTCTCTCCGACGACGAGATACCGTGACTACGCGATTAGCCCAGAACTTATCCACTGGGAGAGCCAGTTTGTGACGTCGCTCGACAGCGACACCGGGCGCCGCTACATCAGTCAGGCAGAACAGGGAACGAACGTAGTGCTCTTCGCACGCCTCAGTACCGTCGACCGAGCGTTCTGGTGCCTCGGTCCGGCGACCTACGTCTCGCACCAACGTGAACGCCCCATCGCGATCACCTGGCGTCTCCATCATCGCCTGTCGGGCGACCTCTTCGCCGAGTTCGCCGCCGCGGTGGCTTGAGATCGCATCGCCCGATTTCACGAAGTCTTCACCGTCGCATTCGGCAACGCCGCCAGTCTCTCGATCGCACCACCCGCATCCGACGCCCCCATGTACGTCGTGGTCAACACGCGCAGCGGACGGCCGCGCGCGTCGCAGTGCCGCTCGATCTCAGAGCGAAACTTCTCGAAGCCGCTGAGCTTGATAAACGCGCACAGAAGTAGCGCTAGCTGAGATTGAAAGGTCGTCGTTTGAGCTGTTTGCTGTTGTCGTAGCCACACTACGACTACGTTGACTAGACGAAACGATGCGTTTAGAATGTCACTAATAATCGTAGTAAAACTACGACAACAATGAGCAGGCTAAACGATCTCTACGGCAAACTCCGGCCCGGCAGCCCGGTCTCGTCAGAGGAACTCGCGGCCATGGGCGTTTCCGCCGACCTTGCCGTTCACTACGTGCGCGCGGGCTGGCTCACGCGTCTCGCGCGTGGTGTATTCGCTCGACCCGACACACCGCCCGAACTGCATCCGAGCCTGCGGCTCCTGGAGCGCCGCCTGAAGGGCCTGCACGTCGGCGGAAAGTCAGCGCTCGACTGGCATGGCGTTCGGCATAACGTCGCCCAGCACCCGAAACTGGAACTCTACGGGTGGGCATCTAGCCCGTTGCCCCCCTGGTTCACCGAACGTTTCCCGAGTAGCTACCATCGCCTTCGCCTATTCGACGAAAAGCCCGACGCGCCGCTCCGAGTGTCTCGCTTTCAGCGCAAGCCTGATGGTCCACTCGTTTCCGATCCAGAACGCGCGGTCCTCGAGCTGTTGAGTGACGTTGGCGTTCGACAGCCTCTCCAGGAAGCGCGCGACCTGCTAGAGGGAACGCCTTCCCTCCGAGCGGCCGTGCTGCAGGAATTACTCTCGCGATGTAAGCAGGTCAAGGCCGTTCGACTCTGCCTGGCACTGGGGCGAGAGCTCAATCTCCCCTGGGCCGCGAAGCTCGATCCAGAACGACTGCCCACCGGCAGCGGCCAGCGATGGGTGGGCCGCTCGAAAGAGGGCCTGCTGGTGCTGAAGGCATGAACCCCACCTACGTGGCTACCGCCCGGCTGCTGACGGAGATCGCGCCCGTCGTATTCGAGAGCGGGATCTTCGCGTTGAAGGGTGGCACGGCAA
>QHWJ01000436.1 GCA_003222535.1 Acidobacteriota bacterium
TGGAGCGCGCCGCGGCAGGACCCCGTGAAGGCATTCCTCGGGTGGGCCCAGGCATTTTCCGAGGAGCTCAAGCGTATCCATCCAGCATCGGCGGCGAGCCGGGTTGCTCGATTGATCCGGCACGAGTATCACCTGCAGTGGAGTCTCGCGACACTCGGCCGCCGTTTTCACGTGACGCCGTCGCAACTCAGGCGCGGATTCACGCGCGAGTTCGGTGTCTCGATTCACGAATACCAACAAGTGATGCGAGTGAAGGCAGCAATCGAGCACGTCCGCAACGGCAACATCGAGGCCACTGCGCTCGAGGCGGGGTACGGGAGCAAGAAGAATTTTTATCGCGCGTTCCGGCGGGTCACCGGGTTGACGCCGGCGGCGTTCCGGCGTCTCTCACACGAGCGCGCGCTGCACGTGGTCGAGTCCCTTGCCGCCGCGCCGCCACGGCGGGCCATCGCTGCGGATCGACGACGCTGAGAAGGGCACATAACCGCCTCTCCCCACGTCTGCGCGTTGTGCAGGGCGACTCTTGCAGCGTCGCCATTGGAGGCACGACGCTGCGCCGCCCGCATCTTCCGCACGTTCGCATATATCGGCGGCAAACGTTGCCGCGGCCCGAACGCTCCCGGTCGGGCCGCCCGTGTTCATCGTCCCGTTCGAGATCGTGCGCGGCGGCCTTCAATTCGCGCTATTGTCTCTCCGATTCCCGTAACTCTCAGTACTGCGACTGCGAGGCCGCTGATGTCCACACATTCCACCCCCATACGGCGACGCGATTTCCTCAAGGCGGGCGGCGCGGCGGGACTCGCCGCCGCCGTGCCGGCGCAACTCGCCGGTCTGCGTTCAGCGACGGGCCAGGACACGCAAGGTCTGATCGGCGACGGCCGGAGACGCCGCATCCTGCTGCGGGGAGGCGTCGTGCTCAGCCTCGACCCGAGGGTGGGCGACTTCGAGAAGGCCGACGTCTTGATCGACCAGACCAAGATCGCCGCGATCGGGCCCAACCTCTCCGCCGCCAATGCGGAGGTCATCGAATGCACGGGCGCGATCGTCATGCCCGGCTTCATCACCACGCACCATCACCAGTACGAGACGCTCCAGCGGAGCCTCATCCCGGATGGCCTGCTGGCCGGCGGGTGGCCGCAGGAAAGCTACGGGTCGGCGGTGCAGAACATCTGGACGGCCGGCCGGATCGTCGATCCGTCAAACCCCGCGAATGTCGTCTGGGACCTGGGACGTGTCCCGTACGATCCGGAGGATTTGTACATCTCCGAGCTCGTCGCCTGCCTGAGCGAAATCAGCGAAGGCGTCACCATGGGCACGGATACGTCGCAGGCGTCGCACACGCCGGAGCACACCGACGCGATGATCCAGGGGCTGATCGATTCGGGCCGCCGGATGGTCTACGACTACAGCCCGGGGATCAACCGGAGTGCCGAAGGGTTTCCGTACGAATTTCCAGGCGCCACGAGGGACACGACGAAGGGAATCGGCCGCATCGCAAAGAAATACTTCAGCTCGCCCGACCAGCTCGTGACGCTCGGCTGCGGCGCCGGCCCGACAGAAGCCTTCCCGGGCGCGGGCTACACCGGCTGGCAGCTTGGCCGCGAGTTTGGTGCCCTCATCAACAATCACAACGTGGGCGGCCCGAACGTCGTCATCAGTGCCGCCGCCGATTCCCGGAATCGTGCCGACTGGTCCGACGTCACATTCATCCACTGCACCCGGTGGCAGGACGACGCCCGCGCCCAGATCAGTTACAACTCGGCGGGCTACCCCAACAGCGGCAAGTCGAGGGCCTGGGAAATCTGGCGCGACAGAGGCGCGCATGTGTCGATCGCCGTTCTCATCGAGATGCAGATGCGCCACGGGATGCCTCCGCTTCAGGACGCACTCGATCATGGCATCCTGCCGAGCCTGAGTCCGGACGTCGACACGAACATGACGACCGATCCGTTCTCGCTCATGCGCGGCGCCTTCTGCCTGCAGAGGGCGCTGGCCAACGATCTCGCGTTTCCGATCAGCAACCCGGGCAATCTGCCTGTTCCGCAGCTGCTCACGTCCCGGCAGGTGATCGAGATGGCCACCATCGCGGGAGCAGCAGCCAATCGCGTCCTGGACAAAGTGGGCACGCTGGCCCCGGGGAAGGAAGCCGACATCGTCGTGCTCGACGCGCGGAACATCAACACCTGCCCGGTAAACAACGTGCCCGGCACGGTCGTGACGATGATGAACCCGAGACACGTGCGGGACGTGCTGATTGCGGGGAAGGTCGTGTACTTCAAAGGCAAGCTCGTGGGCTGGAACGTCGAGCGGCTGTTGCAGCGAATCGAGCAGGCG
>QHWJ01000101.1 GCA_003222535.1 Acidobacteriota bacterium
TCCCAATCGGTGACCGCGCGCCGGAACTGCTCCGCCTCCGCGCGCTTCAACGCGCAGAACCCTTCGACGAGCGGCCATCCCATCGCCTCGGACAGCACCGTATCGTCTTTCAGCGCGCCCAGACTGTCCTCGAGTCGTGCCGGGAGCCCCTGCCCCGCGGGCACAGCGGCGTCCGGCCCGACTGGCGCCGGAGGGATCAGCTGACGGCGGATGCCGTCCAGCCCCGCGAACAGATTCGCCGCGATGACGAGGTACGCGTTCGCGGCCGCGTCGGCGGCGCGCAGCTCGAGGCGCGTCCCCTTCCCTCGATCCGGCGGGACGCGGGCGTACGCATTGCGGTTGTCGTATCCCCAGTTCGCGTGCATGGGGACGAGCGTACCCGGCACGATCCGCTTGTATGAGTTGATGGTCGGCGAGCCGAACGCGGCGAGCGCCGGCGCGTGCGCGAGCACGCCGGCCAGAAACTGTTTCGCGAGATCGCTCAAGCCGTCCGGCGAGTGCGGATCATGAAATGCGTTGCCGCGCCCGTTTGTCAGGCTCACATGCACGTGCAATCCCGACCCGGCATCGTCGGCGAACGGTTTGCCCATGAAGGTCGCGACGAGGCCATGGCGCGCGGCAAGCTCCTTCACCATGTACTTGAAGCGGAATGCGCGGTCGCCGGCGTCGAGCGCCTCGCTGTGATTGAGGTTGATCTCGAACTGGCCGCGCCCGCATTCATGGTGGCACGCGGTCACGCCGAGGCCCACCAGCCGTCCGTTTCTGACCATCTCGCGCACCACCGACTGCGGATCCGCGCGATCGCCGACCGTGTAGACCATCGAGAACTGGTTGGTGTAGCGCGTGAAGCCCGAGGTCTCGCGCTTGAGCAAATAGAACTCGAGCTCGGCGGCGCACATCGCAGCGAACCCGAGCGCGCGGAAGGCGGCCGATGCACGTTCGAGCGCGCTTCTCGGCGACAAGACGCTTCGCGGATCGGCCGGATCGATGGTGGCGAGACACCAGGCGATGGACGGATCCCACGGAAGCTGGGCGAGCGTGGAGGCGATCGGCGTGACGCGCATGTCCGGGAACGCGCGATCGACCGGACTGCCGGCGATGCGCGCCGAAAGCCGCGCGAGGCTGTGGGAGAGACCGTCCGCCAGATTGGCGGAGCAGAATCCCAGGCCGTCCTCGACGGCGGCCGCGAAGTGTTCGACGGGCAGATCTTTGCCGCGGGCAATGCCGTGCATGTCGCCGTAATTGATCCGCACGGTGTTCACGCCGCCTTTGCACAGTTCGTCGAGCCGCTGTTCGAGCGTGCGTGCCATGTGCCGTCACTTGTGAATGCAACCACGAAAACCACGAAAACACGAAGAAACGCACGAAGAAGAAAACGTTCAGAAAAGGCGGAACCACGCATGTATCACGGTGACGCGCACGTCTGCGCAAATCGCCACGCCGACGGATCGACCGGAATGCCCTGTTCCAGATTGCGTGCGCGGTCGTCGATTGTCCGCCGCCCCGGATACCTGACCTGCAGGTCCGCGAGGATCGCGTCGACCACCCGCGTCACCTGGTCGTGATTCGCCAGCGACTCGACATCGATCGCGACAAATACCTGCGACACGCCCGTCTCTTCTTCCGGCCCGGCCGGAACCTCATGCGTGGCGCGCCCGCCGGACAGCACGGCGGCGACCATATCGAGCATGATCGACAGGCCGGAGCCTTTCCAGTATCCGATCGGCAGCGGCCGGCCGGAGGCTTCGATCGCGGCTGGATCGCGCGTCAGCTGCCCGGTGCGGTCGAACCCGCCTGGCACCGGCAGCGTCTCGCCGCGGCTCCGGTACGCGGCGAGCGCGCCGTAGGAAAACTGCGACATCGCCATGTCGAGCACGACGTGACCGCCGGCGCGCGGGACCGCGATGACCAGCGGATTGTTGCCGATGCGCGGCGCGTCGGCGCCCCACGGCGGAAGGTTGGGAAACGTGTTGGTCCAGCAGACGGCGATCGCGCCGGCGTCAGCCGCCTGCCAGCCGTACGTGCCGCCGCGCATCCAGTGGTTCGTGTTGGCGAGCGCCACGCAGCCGATGCCGTGCTCGCGCGACCGCTCGATCGCCGCCCCCATCGCTTCGTGCGCGTTCAGGGTGCCGACGCCGCCGCAGCCGTCCCACCGCTCGACCGCGCCGGACACCGAGACGCGCGCCGCCCGCGCCCGGACATCGACCACGCCGCTGCGGATCATCGTCATGAGACGGGGAAACAGGTTCAGGCCGTGCGAGGGGACCCCGTCGCGGGTCGAGTCTGCGATCAGGCGCGCGCAGAGCGCCGCACGATCGGGCTCGAGACCCGTCGTCAGGAGCGCACGGCGCAGCGTGTCGGATAGCTCGTGATACGCGACTCGCATAAGGGAAAAATGAAAAAGGGGTACGGCCCCTTTTCTATTGGAGCGTGACGGACTCGGCGACAGCGGTAATAATAGCCGCGCTTTGGAGATTCGTGTCCCGCAGCGGAGGACACTTTTTCGACACAAGCGATGATTCACGTCGATCGACAGCGCTCGCCCCGCGATCTCGTGGGGAAGATCGATCGCCTGTTCGCGCTGTCGGCAGGCAAAATCCGATCGATCGAGCGGACGTGGCGTCCCGATGCCGGCGCGCCCGTGTTCACGGTGCAGGGGCGGTATCAGACGCGCGGGTGGACGGAGTGGACGCAGGGCTTCCAGTTCGGTTCCGCGCTGCTGCAGTTCGACGCCACCGGCGACGCCGAGTTTCTCGATCTTGGCCGCTCGCATACTGTCAACCGCATGGCGCCGTACCTCACGCACATGGGGGTGCACGATCACGGCTTCAACAACGTCTGCACCTACGGCACCTTGTGGCGCCTCGCGCGTGAGAAGCGCATCATGGCGGGCGAATGGGAGCGCGAGCTCTACGCGCTCGCCCTCAAGGTAAGTGGCGCCGTCCAGGCACGGCGCTGGACGCGCCTGCCGGGCGGCGGCTTCATCTACTCGTTCAACGGCGCGCACTCGCTGTTCGTCGACACGATCCGGTCGCTGCGCGCGCTGGCGCTCGGCCACCTTCTCGGTCAGCCGTTGATGGAAGAGCAGGACGAGAAGATCAGCCTGCTCGATCGGCTCGTGCAGCACGCGCGCGCGACCGCGCAGTGGAGCGTCTACTACGGTCGCGGGCGCGATCGCTTCGACGTTCGCGGACGAGTGGCGCACGAAAGCCTGTTCAACGTGTCGACCGGCACGTACCGCGGGCCGAGCACCCAGCAGGGCTACTCGCCGTTCAGCACGTGGACGCGCGGCCTCGCCTGGGCGATGCTGGGTTTCGCCGAGGAGATCGAGTTTCTCGAGACGCTGCCGGATGCCGCGCTGGACGGCTCCGGCGGGCGGCCCGAGATTCGCGCGATGATGATCGACGCCGCGCGCGCGACGTGCGACCACTACATCGACATCGCCGCGGCTGACGGCGTGCCGTACTGGGATGCCGGCGCTCCAGGTCTGGCCGAGCTCGAGGGCTGGCGCGAGCGGCCGGCCGATCCGTTCAACGATCACGAACCGGTCGATGCTTCAGCCGCGGCCATCGCGGCGCAGGCATTGTTGCGTCTCGGCCGCGTGGTCAAGGACAAGCGTTACGAGCAGGCCGGCCTTCGCGTGCTCGACACGCTGTTCGACGAGCCGTATCTGAGCGTCGACTCCGGCCATCAGGGCCTGCTGCTGCATTCGGTGTATCACCGGCCGAACGGCTGGGACTACGTACCGCCGGGCGCGCGCACGCCGCGCGGCGAGTCGAGCCAATGGGGCGACTACCACGCGCGCGAAGCGGCGCTCTACGTAAAACGCCTGGCCGAGGGCGCGCCGTATCTCGCGTTCTTCGGCCCGACGGATGACGGGGCAGGCGGAGGAAACGCCCGATCTCTCGATGAGTAGCCGAGTTGCGCTCGTCACCGGCGGAACGCGCGGGATTGGTCTCGGCATCGCCCGCGCCCTGGCCGAGGACGGGTGGAACCTTGCGATTGGAGGAACGCGACCCGACGCCGACGTGAGCGCCGTTGTCGGCGAGCTCCGCGCGCTCGGCGCCGCCGTTCAGTATCTGCGCGGTGATCTCGCCCGATCCGACGATCGCGCCCGCTTTGTCGCCGAGGCGCGCGCGCGCTTCGGTGCGGTCAATGCGCTGGTCAACAACGCGGGCCGCGCGCCGCGCGTCCGCGCGGACCTTCTCGAGGCGACCGAGGAAAGCTTTGACGAAGTGCTGCGCACGAACCTGCAGGGTCCGTATTTCCTGTCGCAGGCGATTGCGCGCGATCAGGTGGAGCGGCGGCGCGCCGACCTGTCGTTCGCCGCCTCAATCACGTTCATCACGTCGGTCTCCGCCGGGATGGCGTCGCCGAACCGGGGTGAGTATTGCGTCAGCAAGGCCGGCCTGTCCATGGCGGCGCGGCTCTTCGCCGTGCGGCTCGCGGAGCATGGCATCCCGGTCTACGAAGTGCGCCCGGGCATCGTCGCGACCGACATGACCGCCGGCGTGCGCGAGACATACGACCGCCGGATCGCCGGCGGCCTCGTGCCCGAACGGCGCTGGGGGCAGCCCGACGATGTGGGACGGGTGGTGGCCGCGCTGGTGCGCGGCGATTTCCCGTATGCCACCGGCACCGTGATCAACGTCGATGGCGGTCTGTCCGTACCGCGGCTGTGAACACACAACGATCAACGCAAAGCCCGCGAAGCCCGCAAAAGAAAGATGCGTTACGAGACCTGGGGACTGGGGACTGAGGACTGGGAAGCCCGCAGAGAAAGATGTTGCGTTGCGATCACGCAAAGGCCCGTCCTTCGACAGGCTCAGGACGAGCGCTCATGGTGAGCTTGTCGAACCATGCGTGCTTTGCGCCCTTTGCGTTCCTCGTACGTGAGATTGTCACACGTCGCAGAGCGCGACCGCTTCGCGCAGCGACGTGAGCGGATCCCTCGTCGGGACGAACTCGTGCGCGAGGTAGCCGTGGAACCCGGTGTCCACGATCGCACGGCACACGGCGGGCCAGTTCACCTCCTGCGTGCCGTCGAGCTCGTGGCGGCCGGGCACGCCGCCCGTGTGGTAGTGGCCGATGTGCTCGTGTTGATCGCGAATCGTCTTGATCAGATCGCCTTCCATGATCTGCATGTGGTAGATGTCGTACAGCAGCTTCACGCGCGGCGAGTTGACCGCTTTCACGATGGCCACGCCGAACGCCGTGCGATCGCCCTGATAGTCCGGATGATTGACCTTGCTGTTCAGCAGCTCCACGCAGATCGTCACGCCGGCGTCTTCCGCGATCCGCTTGACGCGATTGAGACCGGTGATGCAGTTGGCGGTCGCCTCCTCGTCGCCGAGACCCCGCCGGTTTCCGAAGAACGTGATCACGTTGGGCACCCGCAGGGCGGCGGCGCGCGGAATGGTCTTCTCGAAGTTGCGGACGATCGCGTCGTGGTTGGCGGCGACGTTCAGACCGTCGCGAATCGAGCCGCCACCGGCATAGCCCATCGAACAGATCAGGCCGTGCTCACGGGCGACCCCCCAGTCCGCCTCCTCGAGCAGGTCGATCGCCGTGAGCCCCATGTCGGCGACCGCGTGGCAGAACTCGGGGAGGGGGATCTTCTGATACGGCCAGCGCGACACCGACTGCTTCAGCCGGCCGTTCTTGACGATGCGATCTCCCGGCGCGGGAAACGCGGAAGCTGTCGCGCGAAGGCCCGGTTCGGGTCGCGCGTGGGCTTCCGCCGGGCGAACACCCGGTACACGTAGCGCGAGGGCTTCAGCCGAGCGACAACCGACGGCCGCGATCGCCGACGTCATGAAAGCACGTCTGGTGGTCATTTCGTCAGCGCGCCCGGCACTGTCCACCCGATCACGTAGTAGGTCGCCGGGAACCAGCCGACGTTCGTGACGTTGTGGAGCTCGTTCGACGCCTGGAAGATGATGCCGCCGGGACCCACCTTGCGCCTGGCGCCGCTTTGAAACGTCTCGAGCGTGCCGTCCTTGATGATCAGCAGCTCTTCGTGCTGGTGCTGGTGCGGCGCGTGCGGCGACTTCCCGGGCTCGAGCGTCGAGATGTGGATCTCGAGCTCGTCGAGCGTCGGCGTCGGCGAGCGCATGACCTGTCGGACGGCGCCCCAGTCGTTCGCCTTCGTGCCGGCGTCCCAGGCGTAGACCGTCGATTTCTGCACGTGTTTCTGCGCGGCCAGCGTCGCGATCGAGCTGGCGGCCGCAACCGAGACGATGAGCACGGCCAGGGCAATCTTGTTCATGGTGAAGCACAGGGTACGCCAAGTCGGCGTTTTGCGGTAAGGTTTGCGCATGAATAACAACGGTCGACGCGGAACCCGCGGAAGCCGCGGAAAAATCCTGATCTCTGCGAGCTCTGCGTTGATCGTCGTTGCCGTGGCCAGCCTCGCCGGCGCGCAGCAGCAGGCGCTCGGCCCGCCCGGTGACACGGCGGCCGTCGAGCGCGGCCGGGCGGTGCTGTCCGAGCAGTGCGGCTTCTGCCACGGCGCGAACGCGCGCGGTGGATCGAGCGGTCCAGATCTCACGCGGTCCGCGCTGGTCCAGGAGGACGAGAACGGGAAGCAGCTCGGCGAGTTCCTCCGCGTCGGCCGGCCCGATCGAGGAATGCCGAAGTTCGATTTGCCGGACGCGCGCGTCGCCGACGTCGCGGCGTTCCTGCATGCCGAGATCTACCTGGCGTCCAACCGCCGTCTCTACAAGATCCTCGACGTCCTGGTCGGCGATCCGAAGGCGGGACAGGCGTTCTTCAACGGCGCCGGCAGGTGCAGCGCGTGCCACTCGGCGACGGGCGATCTGAAAGGGATCGGCGCGAAATACGATCCGGTCGCGCTCCAGGGGCGCATCGTGTACCCGCGACGCGGCGGCGTTCCCGGGTCGCCGGCCTACGAGGACAAGAACGCCATCAAGGCGACGATCACGCCTTCGTCCGGCGCTGCGGTCACCGGCGCCATCGTCCGGCTGACCGATTTCGAGGTGACGATTTACGACGCCGCGACCCGGCAGATGCGCTCGTGGCTGCGCAACGGCGACACGCCGAAGGTGGTCGTCACCGATCCGCTGCAGGCACACATGGACCAGCTGATGAAGTGGACCGACACCGACATGCACAACACGACGTCTTATCTCGCGAGCCTCAAATGACGATCAAGACAACCAACGATCAACGCAAAGCTCGTCCTTCGACAGGCTCAGGACGAGCGCTCATGGTGAGCTTGTCGAACCCGCTCATGGTGCGCTTGTCGAACCATGCGCGCTTCGCGTCCATTGCGTTCTGCGTGGTCGCCGTCGTGGGGGCCGCTGCCGGCACCCAGGCGCCGGCCGACTCGTGGCCGACCTATCACGGCCACTTTGCGGGCCGGCGCTACAGCACGCTCAAGCAGATCAACGCCGCGAATGTGAAAGGCCTGACGCTTGCGTGGGTCTACCGGTTGAACACCGGGCAGGGCGGCGCGATTGTCGGCGGCGAGGGGCCGGAGACGCGGCCGGGCAACGCCACGCCTGCCACCGTGAAGTCGACGCCGCTGCTCGTCAACGGCGTGCTGTATCTGTCGGCGCCGGACCACGTGTGGGCGATCGACGCGCGGACGGGCCGGGAGATGTGGCACTACTTCTGGAAGACGCGGGGCGGCGATCACATCGGCAACCGCGGCGTCGGGATTTACGAGAAATGGCTCTATTTCCTGACGCCGGACAACTATTTCGTCTCGCTCGACGCAGGGACGGGGAAGGAGCGGTGGCATAAGGAAATCGCCAGCATGAAGCGCGAGTACTTCTCGACCAACGCACCGATCATCATCGGCAAGCAGGTGATCATCGGCGTGAGCGGCGATGCGCTCGACATTCCCGGCTATCTCGAATCGCGCGATCCCGAAAGCGGCGAGGTGGTGTGGCGGTGGAACACGACGCCGCGCAAAGGCGAGCCGGGCGCGGAGACGTGGCCCGACGAGTACGCGATGTCGCATGGCGGCGGCATGCCGTGGCTGCCGGGCACCTACGATCCGGAGCTGAACCTCTACTACGTCGGCACCGGCAATCCGAATCCGGTGCTCGCCGGCCAGAGCCGCGCGGGCGACAACCTGTGGACCTGCTCGATCGTGGCGCTCAACCCGAACACCGGGAAGATGGCGTGGGGCTACCAGGTGACGCCGCACGACACGCACGACTGGGACGCGGCGCAGACGCCGGTGCTCATCGACGGCGTCATCGATGGGCGCCCGCGGAAGCTCGTGGCGCAGGCGAACCGCAACGGCTACTACGTGCTCCTCGATCGCACGAACGGCGAGCACATCGTCACGTCGAAGTTCCTCGAGTCGGCGAACTGGACCAGGGAGATCAATGCGAAGGGGCAGCCGATTGGCAATCCGTCCAAGGAGGCGAGTGTCCCGGGTACGCTCGTATCGCCCAACACCGGCGGCGCCACCAACTGGCCGCCGCCGAGCTTCAATCCTGATACCGGACTCCTGTATTTCGGCGCGTCGCAGACCTTCAGCATCATGTATCTCACCGACACGGACGCGCGCCCGCAGGGCTGGGCCGCCGCCGAGCGCAACGTCGGCAATGTCGGCAGCTCGCTGAAGGCGATCGACTACAGGACCGGCAAAGTCCGCTGGAGCCGTCCGCTCGCGATGACCGCGACCGGCAGCACCGGTGGCGCGATGGGATTGCTCAGCACGGCCGGCGGCCTGCTCTTTGGCAACGACGGCGGCGGCAACTTCGTCGCCTACGATCCGCTCACCGGCAAGCCGCTCTGGCACGCGGGCCTCGGCGTCAACACGAGCAACGGCCCCGAAACGTTTCTGCTCGACGGCCGCCAGTACGTAGTCGTCGGGGCCGGAGATTCGCTGTACGCGTTCGCCCTGCAACAGTGAGTCGAACTCGCTTTGCGTAACCGGTGAATCGATAATCCCTGCTACGGCGCCTTGCAGATAAAGTTTGCCGCCTCGTCCGTGCTCCCCGTCCCTTTGTACTGCGCCACCTGTGGGTACGGGCACAGCGGGCGCGTCCGGTCCACCTTGCCGTCTTTCATGTGAGACGCGATGATCTGCTCGGGCGCTCTCCCCGTCTCGACCCAGTGCTCGATCGTGCCCATCTTGTCGAACGTGTCGGTGCCGGGCCCTCCCTGGCAGTGGCCCATCCCGGGCACCATGTAGAGTTGAACCGATTTGCCGACGACGGCCTTCCCGGTCGTCTTCACGACGTCATTGAAGTACCTGACGGTGTTCTGTGCGGGCACTTGCGGATCGCCCCAGCCGTGATACATGAGCAGCTTGCCGCCCCGATCGAAGAACGGCTTCAGGTTCGGATCGGTCAGGCCCAGAACGCGTTCGTCCGACCTCAAGGCCAGGTCGATGTCGGTCGCCGGATTGAAACGGTGCCAGTCCCAGCTCGCGTCCTTGAACACCACGTATTGCATGGCTTCCGTCGCGAGACCCAGTGGTTTGGGACCGGCGAGTGTCGCCCACCCGAGCTCGGTGCCTGGCTGCAGCAGCGGCGGCGACACGATCGCGCCCTCCGCGTTTTTGATCGGCCCGTAGAGCGCGCGCATCGTCTCGACCTGCGCGGTTGTCAGGCACGATGGACCGTCCGCGCCCTTGCACGCCAGCACGCCCGGATCGAAGGCGCACCTTGTTGGATTGTCGATCACGCCATCCTTGACGCCGTCCCGCGCATCGCACGCGGCCAGCACGGCGTCGTGCACCATCGCATACTTCTCGGGCGGAATTGAGCTGTCGGCGGTTCGGTGGACGAACGCGTTGAGCGCGACGCGCGTCACGTGAAGCTCCATGTTGTAGATCCCGGGCGCGCCCGCGAGGATCGCGTCGTAGTCGGCCGGGTACCGCTCGGCCTCCGTGATGGCCTGGCGGCCTCCCTGGGAACATCCATTCCAGAACGATCTCGTCGGGCGGCTGCCGAAGTAGGCATCGACGATGGCCCTGCCCTGAACGGTCATCTCGTGAACGGCGCGATAGCCCATGTCGACGAGCTTTTCGGGATGGCCGACCGCGAAGGCCGCGGTGTTGCCGACGTGACCGGTGTCGGTGCTTGCGGTGGCATAACCGGCGGCCAGCGCGGTGGCGAGCGCGGGATAGGAAATCGAGCCTGCCCATCCTCCATTGCCGACGCCCTGAAACTTGCCGTTCCAGCCCGACACTGGCATCCAGACTTCGATCCTGATGTCGGAGTCGCTCGACGGCTTCAGCGCCGCTGCCACTCGGCAGAACGCCGGCAGGCTGCGAAAGGCCTGCACGGCGGCGGGCCGAGGGGCCGTGCCGCCCACGGGCACGGGCGGCGTGAACTCCCCGGCATCGACCGCCTTCGCGAACGTGATCGTCGTGCCGGGCAGCGTCAGCGACGCCAGGCTTTCACACGACCGGGTACCTGCCGCCGTGAGCTCGCCATTGACGGCAGCCGTCGTCACGGTGGCGGCGGCGAAGATCATCAGGACGCACTTCATGGAGCCTCCCCAGATTCCCCACATTGAGTCGCGCACCATTGGAACTCTACGCGCACGGCACGCTTCGGGCAACCGTTCTTATCTTCAATTGAGCGAGCTGCTGTTCTAAGCTAAGAATCTCCTGGCCTCCTGACCTCAAAGGAGCTGTCATGCCTGCGCCGCCGCGTTATTCGTGGATTCGAAGACTGACTGTCGCCGCTCTCGGCGCGCTCCTGGTCACGACGCCGGCCATGGCGCAGGCGCCCACCGGGACGATCCTTGGCGGCGTCAAGGACGCCCAGGGCGGAGTGGTTCCCGGAGCCACGGTCACGGCCACGAACCTGGGCACGCAGTATTCCAGAAGCGCGGTGACCGACGGCGCCGGAGAGTACGCTCTGCGCCTCCTCCCCGTCGGCAACTACAAGGTCGAGGTCACCATCCCCGGCTTCAAGAATTTCTCTCAGACCGGAATCGTCCTCGAGGTCGGACGCAACGCCAGGGTCGAC